>NZ_JBLLEB010000013.1:0-121926 GCF_047690175.1 Roseomonas sp. BN140053
CGCGGGGCCCGCGGCGCGGGTGCCTCGGCCTCGGCGGCGGCACGGCCGCGCTTGGGGGCGGCCGCCGCGGCGGCACGGGAGGTTCCCGCCTTGCCGGCGGCGGGGCTCTTCGCCGGGCTGCGGCGGGGCTTGGGGGACTTGGTCGCGTCCTCGGGGGTGCGGGCGATAACCGCCTCCTGTGTTCTCGTGGATGTGGCCGCCGCCCCGCCCGCGCCGGAGATGCCCGGGGCGGGCGGGGCAGCGGCAGTTCTAGTCAGCCGCAATGCGCGGACCGGCGCCGCGGTTGCGCCGCCCGGCGATCGGCGGGATGCCCCAGGGCGCGTGCAGCGCCCGCAGCGCGGTGGCGGAAGCGGCGTCCTCGCGCGCCGGGATCAGTGTCCAGCGCGGCGTGCCGTCCGGCGGGGCGGCCAGCAGCGCCCCCGGCCGCCGCCGCCCGTGCTGCAGCGCCGCGGCGGCCTGCCCGTGCAGCGCTCGGCGCGTCCAGTCCGGCCGCGGCAGCACCGCCAGCGCCGTGCGCCGCGCCAGGCGCCGCCAGCCGCCCCAGCGCGGCAGCTGCCACAGGTTGTCGGCACCGATGATGAACACGAAGCGCACGCGCGGAAACAGCTGGTGCAGCCGCGCCAGGGTGCGCTCCGTGCGGCGATAGCCCAGCGCCGCCTCGATCTCCGTGGCCAGCACCCGCCGGCCGTCGGCAATGGCGCGCGCCGTGAGGAGGCGCTGGCGGAACGGCGCCATGCCGGCCCGCGCCTTCAGCGGATTGCCCGGCGACACCAGCAGCCACACCGCATCCAGCCGCAGCGCGCGCAGGGCGCATTCCGCCACGTGCTGGTGCCCGCGGTGGGCGGGGTTGAAGGACCCGCCCAGCAGCCCGATCCGCGCCTGCCGCCCGTCGCCGCGCGGGCCGGGCTCGGCCAGGGGGCGGCGGGACGGCAGCACCTCGATCACGTCGTCCGGCAGCGCCTCGGCCGACAGGGAGCGCGGGGGCAGGGCGGTCACGCCGGCACCCCCCGGCCAGGCAGCGCGCCGAACAGCGCGGGGCGTTGCGCCGCCCGCGCCGGACCCAGGTCCGGCAATCCCGTGCGGCAGGCGCGGCACCACCCCGCCGGGCACGGCGGTGGCCGCCGGACCCGCGGGCGCGGCCACGCGGCGGCCCTGTTTGCCCGGGTGCTCAGCGCAGCGAAACGCTGACGGACACGGGCTGCTCGCGCAGCCCCGTATAGGTCGCCGTCACCGTGCGCCCCGCTTCCGCCGGCAGGGCAGGGGAAAACCCGCCCAGCGAGATCAGGTCCCCCGGCTTCAGTGCCGTGCCCCGCGCCGCGAGGTCGCCCACCAGCCAGGGGATCACGTTCAGCGGATGGCCCAGCAGCGCCGTGCCGGGGGCCTCGCTCAGCTCGCGCTGCTCGTTGACCAGCCGCACGCGCATGCTGCCCAGCCGGGCGGCGAACTCGGCGGTGGCCGGCGGCTCGAAGGCTTCGCCCACCACGCCCAGCCGGGCGCCCACGCCCACCGCCAGCAGGTTCGGCCCGTCCATTTGCCCCAGGTCGGCCAGCGCCAGGTCCGGCAGCTCGATGAACGGGATCACCTGGTCGAGGTGCCGCAGGATCGCCACGTGGTCCGCGCCCGCGGTGTTGATGCCGGCGTCGCGCACCCGCACCAGCAGGTCGGATTCCACCACCGGCACCGCGGCGAAGCGCGCCGGCAGCGTGTCGCCGGATCGTGCCCGCACCGTGGCCTCGTAGATCGGCGCGGCCAGCGGGTGCGGCGTGCGGAAGCGGGTCTGCGCCGCGTCGTTGGTCAGCCCGACCTTCCAGCCCACCACCCGCCCCAGCGAGCGTTCCATGATGGGGACCAGCCTGTTCTGGGCGCACAGCCCCTCGGCCAGGGACATGCCCGGCGCCGGCGGCGGCACGGGGGTGTTGTTCAGCAGCGAGGCCGCCATCGCCGCCATCGCGGCATCGTCCGGACAGGCGGCCCGGGCGGCGCCGGCCAGGACCAAGGGGGCCAGCGCCAGGGCGGCGAGGGTGTTGCGACGCATCTCGGCTCGTTCTCCCGGAAACCGGTGGCGGCGCCTTCAGGGGCGCGTCTGGCCGGTTCCCAGGACATGATAGCGGTAGGTGCAGAGTTGCTCCACGCCCACCGGGCCGCGCGCGTGCAGCCGGCCGGTGGCGATGCCGATCTCGCCGCCGAAGCCGAACTCGCCACCGTCGCAGAACTGGGTGGAGGCGTTCCAGATCCCCACCGCCGAGCCGATGCCGTCCAGGAACTGCCGCGCCGCGGCCTCATCCTGCGTGATGATCGCTTCCGTGTGCTCGCTGCCGAAGCGGGCGATATGCGCGACGGCACCCTCCACCCCGTTCACCACGGCGATGCTCAGCATCGCGTCCAGCCATTCGGTGGCGAAATCGGCCTCGGTGGCGGCGGGCAGTTCGGGCAGCACCGCGCGCGCCCGCTCATCGGCGCGAAAGGCGCAGCCCAGGGCGCGCAGCTCCTCCACCAGGGGCGGCAGCAGCGACGCCGCCACGGGCGCGTCGATCAGCAGCGTTTCGGTCGCCCCGCACACGCCGGTGCGGCGCATCTTGGCGTTGGCCAGCACCGCCCGCGCCATCTCCGGGTCGGCCGCGGCGTGCACGAAGGTGTGGCAGAGCCCTTCCGCATGCGCGAGCACGGGCACCCGCGCCTCCTCCAGCACCCGCGTCACCAGCCCCTTGCCGCCGCGCGGCACGAGGAGGTCGATCAGCCCCGCCGCGCGCAGCATGGCGCCTACGAAGGCGCGGTCGGTGTTGGGGGGGATCTGCACGCAGGCTTCCGGCAGCCCGGCCTGGCGCAGCCCAGCGGCGATGCAGCGGTGGATCGCCGCCGCCGAGCGCGCGCTTTCCGACCCGCCGCGCAGGATCACCGCGCTGCCCGCCTTCAGGCACAGCCCGGCGGCATCGGCGCCCACGTTGGGCCGGCTCTCGTAGATCATGCCGATCACGCCCAGGGGCTGCGCCACCCGGCGGATCACCAGCCCGTTGGGCCGCGTCCATTCACCCAACACCCGGTTCACGGGATCGGGCAGGGCGGCGATCTCCTCCAGCCCCGCGGCCATCGCCTCCACCCGCGCGGGAGTCAGGGTGAGCCGGTCGCGAAACGCCCCGGTCAAACCCTGCGCGGCGTCGAGGTCGGCGGCATTGGCTGCCAGCACCGCCGCCTGGTCCGCCCGCAGCGCCGCCGCGGCGGCGCGCAGGGCGGCATCCCGCACTGGCCCCGGCGCGCGGGCCAGCACGCGCGACGCGTCGCGGGCGGCCTGGGCGGCGGTGGCGAGTTGCGCCGAAGCGCTGTCGGGAATGGCGTTCATGGTGACCCCGGCGTAGCGCTTCCGCACCGGAGGGGGAAGCGCGTTCCGCCGCCGGACACGGTGCATCCGTCCCGCCCGCCGCGTCCCCGCCCCGCAACGCCCGCCCCGCAACGCCCGGCCCGCCGCCATGCCCGGCGCAGCCCGCGACGCCTGGCCGCCCAGCAACGCCGGCGCACCGCGCGGCCGGTCGTGCAATTCACCTGGGGCTTGGCTGCAACCTCTCCCCAGCCGGGGAATTACCCGGACCACGCGTGTTCTTCCCACAAAAACTCAACTTGGGGTTGATGCCATCTCCCGTATAAAGCGACCCATGTTCAAGAGCAGCCCCAACCCCGAAGCCCGCCTCGCCCGGTACTTGGTGCTGGGCGTCGTCCTTGCCGTGCTGCTGGGCAGCGGCGCCGCCGTCCAGGGCAACTGGGAAGGGCTGCGCATCCAGGCCGCCGAGGAACAGGCGGCCGATGAAGCCGCCGATGCCCGCCAGCTGCTCACCGCCCTGCTGGAAAGCGAGGCCGCGCTGCGCGGCTACATCCTCTACGGCAACCCGCAGGAACTCGGCCGCTTCGACCGTGCGGCAACCCTGCTGGAGAATGGCGATGCCCGCCGCATCGCCGCCGCCGTGGACGCGAGCCCCGTCGATGCCAACACGCCGCCCATCCTCGGCCCGGTGATCCGCGTCGTCGCCGCCCGGCGGGAGGTGCTGGCGCGCCTCCAGGCCGGCGAGCGCGAGCAGGTGATCGCCGAGGCGCGGACCGGCGTGCCGCAGCAGCAGGCGGGCGGCGTGCGCATGGTGCTGGAACGCTACATCGCCCACCGCAGCACCCTCGCCGAGGCGCTGGCGCGCGAGATGGGGCAGGTGCAGACCCGCATCCTGTGGCTGGTGCTGCTCAGCACCGCCGTGAGCCTGGGCGCCCTGGTGCTGGCCGCCCTCCAGCTCCGCCGCCGCAGCCTGTCCGAGGTTGCCGCCCGCAGCGAGCTGAACGCCCGCAACGAGGAGGTCGGCAGCCTGCTGCGCATGAGCGAGATGCTGCAGGCCTGCCAGGACGAGGCCGACCTGCGCCGCGTCGTGCTGCACACCGCGCCCGAGGTGCTGCCCGGCGTGCCCGGCGCGCTGTTCGTGTTCAACAACAGCCGCGACCGGCTGGACTGCACGGCCGTCTGGCCCGACGGCATGGTTCTGGCCGGGCCGGACCATTTTTCCCCCGGCGAGTGCTGGGCGCTGAAGCGCGGCCGGCCGCATCTCTACGGCCCCGCCCTGGGCGTGCCCTGCGAGCATGTCCACAACGGCCTGCCCGGGCTGGAAGTGCCGATGACCGCGCGCGGCGAACTCTACGGGGTGATGCAGTTCGGCTGCGCCGTGGCCGGCCGCCCCGGCCCGATCCCGAATCGCGACCTGGCGGTCGCCTTCGCGGACGGCGTGTCCATGGCGCTGGCCAACCTGTCGCTGCGCGAGAAGCTGCGCGGCCAGGCGCTGCGCGACCCGCTCACCGGCCTGTACAACCGCCGCTTCCTGGAAGAAGTCTCGGAACGCTACGCCGGCCAGGCCGACCGCCGCGGCGAAGCCCTGTCCGTGGTGATGCTGGACGTGGACCACTTCAAGCAGGTCAACGACCGCCACGGCCACGCCGCCGGCGACGCCGTGCTGCGCGCCCTTGGCGCCCTGATCACCGGCACGCTGCGCCGCGGCGACGTCGCCTGCCGCTACGGCGGCGAGGAGATCCTGCTGCTGCTGCCCGATTGCGACCCCGCCGCCGCTCGCGACCGCATGGAGGACCTGCGTAACCGCGTCGCCGCCATGCACGAGGGCGCCGATTCCGCCCTGCCGCGCGTCACCATCTCTGCCGGCGTGGCCGCCATCCCCACCCACGGCGGCAACGTCACGGAAACCATCCGCCTGGCCGACGCGGCCCTCTATGCCGCCAAGCAGGGCGGCCGCAACCGCGTGGTGCTGGCGCCGACCGCGGCGGAAAAGGCCGGCCCGGGCCTGCAGTTGCTCGACGCCGGCTGACCCCGGCCGCCGCGCGTGATCCGCTGCCGGGGGCGCGGGGCGGGTGGTGCGGGTTGGTTCTGGGATGTTCTGGCGTTGGCCAGAGGCGCTGCCCCTGGACCCCAGGGCAAAGGCGAAGCCTTTGTCCCGAGCCGGGGAGTTACGAACTCCCCGGACCCCGCGTGAGTGCCTCCAGCGGGGGCGGGATGGCTGACGTTGGCCACCCGGAGAACGCTGTCCCGGCCCGCCCCCGCCGGAGGCACTCATGAGGTCGAGGAGCCTAAGCTCCTCGCGCGGGACGAAGGCTTCGCCTTCGCCCTGGGGTGTCCAGAGGGGCAGAGCCCCTCTGGCCCAGGCCGGAACATCCCGGAACCACCGCCCCACCCGACACGCGCACCGCCCGGCCGCGAGACGCGCCGGCGTCAGGGGCCGGCGAGGACCACGAGCACGACGCCCAGCACCACGGTGACGGCGCCCAGCACTTCGGCGCGGGTGAAGCTTTCGCGCAGGAAGAAGCGGCCGAACAGCAGGGTGAACACGATCTCCGTTTGCCCGACGCTGCGCACCAGTCCCAGCGGTGCCAGCATGAAGCCCAGGAACCAGCAGGCCGAACCCAGGGCCGAGAGCGCCCCCACCGGCAGCGCCGTGCGCCAGCCGGCAAAGGCGCCGCGCAGCTGTTCCGGCTCCCGCCAGGCCATCCAGCCGCCCTGAGCCAGGCTCTGCAGGAGGTTCATCGCCAGCAGCACGCACAGGGCCCGGCGCAGCGCCCCCGTTTCCGTCGGCAGGCCGGAGGCGGCCAGCTTCACGCAAACCCCCGTGGCGGCGAAGCACAGCCCGGCGCCCAGCCCGCACAGCGCCGCCGGCTGCACCGTGGCGCGCAGCAGCGCCAGCGGCCGCAGCGCCCGCCCCGCCAGCGACAGGGTCAGCGTCCCCACCACCCCCGTGACCACCCCCAGCCAGGCCAGGGCCGGCAGCCTTTCCCCCAGCACGGCGGCGCCCAGCACGGCGCCCTGGATCGCGTCCGTCTTGCTGTAGGCCGTGCCCACCACGAAGTTGCGGTAGCCGAAGGCCATGATCAGCAGGTTGGTGCCGAGGATCTGGCACAGCCCGCCTGCCAGCGCCCAGCCCGCGAAGCCCCAGCCTGGCCGCGGCAGCCCGCCGCCCACGGCCAGCAGCTCCGTCCCCAGCAGCACCGCCGCGGTGGGCGCGCCGTAGAGGTAGCGCACCAGACCCGCCGCGTTCACCGACATGGCGCCGCGCAACCGCTGCTGCAGCGCCGTGCGCCAGGATTGGAACAGCGCCGCCAGCAGGGTGACCGGCAGCCAGAGGGGCGACAGGATCACGCCGGTCGCGGCCCGGAGGGTAGAGGGTTCGGCATGGCTCTCCGGTGCTCCCGCAGGGGCGGGCGCGGCCCCGGCGCGGGACCCTCCTGCCACAGGTCCCGTTAGCGCCGCGCGGCCCGGCGCGGAACCCGCGGCGCACCGGCCGCGGCACGAAAACTGCGGGCCACCGCCCGGGTGCGGAACCGCTCCGCCGACGCTTCCCGCCACCGTCGCGCGCCCGGCCCGGACCTGCCCCGCAGCCGGGCAGGGAACCTTTGGCCCCCCCGACGCTTCCGGGAACAACCGATCTGCTCCCGGGAGGCCCGATTCTCCATGTCATCCGTGACCACGCCTGCCAGCTTCGAAACCGACGTGCCCGCCCGGCTCGACCGCCTGCCCTGGTCGCGCTTCCACTGGCTGGTGGTGGTGGCGCTGGGCATCACCTGGATCCTGGACGGTCTGGAGGTCACGCTGGTGGGCTCGCTGGCCGGCGCCATCCACCAGAGCCCCTCCCTGCGGCTGACCGAGACGCAGGTCGGGCTGACCGCCTCCGCCTACCTGCTGGGAGCCGTGGGCGGCTCGCTGTTCTTCGGCTGGCTGACCGACCGGCTGGGGCGCAAGAAGCTCTTCACCGTGACGCTGCTGGTCTACCTCGTGGCCACGATCTGCACTGGGCTGAGCTGGGATTTCTGGAGCTTCGCCTTCTTCCGCTTCCTCACCGGGGCCGGCATCGGCGGCGAATACGCGGCGGTGAACTCCACCATCCAGGAACTGATCCCCGCCCGCCGCCGCGGCGTCACCGACCTGGCGGTGAACGGCACCTTCTGGGCCGGCGCCGCCTTCGGCGCGCTGGGCGCGGTGGTGCTGCTGGACCCCGTGGTGATCGACCCCGAGCTGGGCTGGCGCCTGGCCTTCGGCATCGGCGGCGCGCTGTCGCTGATCGTGCTGCTGCTGCGCCGCTGGCTGCCGGAAAGCCCGCGCTGGCTGATGACCCACGGCCGCCCCGAGGAAGCCGCCGCCATCCTGCGCGACATCGAGGCCCAGGTGGAGCGCGAGCACGGCCCGCTGCCCCCCGTGCAGGGCCGCCCGATCCGCCTCAACCCCCGCAGCGGCACCTCGCTGGCCGAGGTCGCCACCACCCTGTTCCGCACCTATCCCCGTCGCGCCGTGCTGGGCGTGGTGCTGATGGCCTGCCAGGCCTTCTGCTACAACGCGGTGTTCTTCACCTACGCGCTGGTGCTGACCAAGTTCTACGGCATCTCCGCGGCTTCCATCGGCTGGTTCATGCTGCCCTTCGCGCTGGGCAACCTCGCGGGGCCGCTGATCCTGGGCCACTTCTTCGACAGCATCGGCCGCCGCCCGATGATCACCGCCACCTACGCCTTGGCCGGGCTGCTGATGGCCGCCACTGGCTATGCCTTCGCGCAGGGCTGGCTCTCGGCGGTAGAACAGACTGCGGCCTGGACGGTGATCTTCTTCTTCGCCTCCGCCGCGGCCTCCGCCGCCTACCTGACGGTGGGGGAAAGCTTCCCGCTGGAGATGCGCGCCATGGGCATCGCCATCTTCTACGCCATCGGCACCGGCGTCGGCGGCGTGGCCGGCCCCGCCCTGTTCGGCGCGCTGATCCAGGGCGGCGAGCGCACGGATATCTTCTGGGGCTACCTGCTCGGCGCCAGCCTGATGCTGATCGCCGCCGCCACCGAGTGGAAGCTGGGCTTCGCCGCGGAACGCAAATCCCTGGAGGACGTGGCGGCGCCGCTATCCAGCGCCTGAGGAGCGCTGCGCCGGGTGGCCCGCGGGGGGCTCTGCCCCCCGCCGGGGACCTCGTAGGTCCCCGGACCCCGCCGTGAGTTGGCGCTGGCGGACACGGGATCACTTCGCGGGCGTAGCCGCCGCGAAGTGATCCCGTGTCCGCCAGCGCCGTTCTTTTACGAACAAAAGGTCCAGGAAACTCAGTTTCCTGGCGGGGGAGCGCGAGGGGGCAGAGCCCCCCGCGGGCCACCCGGCGCAACGCCCCTCACGCGCCGGGCGGCAGCGCCCCACCCCGCCGGGATCGCGCCCCGCGGCGGCGCTTCACGGCACCACGCACCGGAAGCTCGCCGCGTCGTCCGGCGACCCGCTGCCCTCGAAGCGCGGCCAGCTCGGGTAGCGGCACATCGGGCGGCTGCGGTTGGCACCCGGGTTGCCGTCGCGCGCCACGGGCGCGTCCGGCGCCTCGCCACTCTCCACCCAGCGGTCCAGCAGCCCCAGCCCGTCATACCTGGCGTTAAAGGCGCCGAAGCCGTGCCCCAGCCCGGGGATCACGAAGAAGCGCAGGAACCCGTCCAGCCCCTCCTGCCCGAAGGCCGCCCGCTGCCGCTCGTAATAGTTCACCGTGTTGTGCGGCGTGATGAAGTCGTCCGCCGTGCCGTGCAGCAGGATGATCTTGCCCCCGCGCGCCCGGAACGGCGCCAGGCTGATATCCGTCACGTCCATGATCCGCCCGGACTCCTCCAGCCGCGCCCGCCAGGCGGCGGGGTCGAAGCGCAGCGCGTCGAAGCCGGGCTGCCGGGTGACGATGAACTGCACCGTGGCGGCGCCGGCGTTGAACAGCAGCGCGTCCTCCGCCGTGGGCGGGTTGTTCGGCACCGGCCGCGTCCCGAAGGTCGAGCGTCCCTCGAACCGCGCCCCTTCCAGCAGCGCCCAGCGCGGGAACTCCGCCATCCCCGCGATCGGGAAGCCCGGCCGGTAGGGCGAGGCGATCCGCTCCACCGCCGCGATCTGCGCGTCCGACAGGCAGCCATCGCCCGCGTCGCGCCCCTCCGGGCAGCGCAGCCGCTCGCGCAGCGTCGCCACGCCGAAGGCGGCATTGCAGCCCGCCACGTTGCTGATCAGCCCGTCCGCTGCGCCGTCCAAACCGTCGCAGGCGGCGAACACGGCGTCGGTGATCAGCCGCGTCTTGGCCGGGTTGATCCACCCCGCCCCGCCCTCGCCGTACAGCGCCTGGCCGGCGTTCAGCGACCCCAGGTGCAGCAGCGTGACGTTGTAGGCGGGGTAGTTCGCCACCACCCCGTCGTAGTCGGCGGCGTAGCGCGCGGCGGCGTCCAGCGCCTCGTGCCCGCCCTGCGAGTTGCCGATGAAGTAGAAGCGCCGCGGCGCCGCACCGTAGCGCGCCCGGATGATGGCCGCCGCAACGTCGTGCGTCTTCTTGACCGACTGCTGCCCGAAGTTCAGCAGCGCCTCGTCGTTCAGCCCGAAGGAGCCGTCGAAGCCCGGCGCGCCCTTGTGGCCGCCGTCGCTGCCCAGCGTGGCGAAGCCCTGCCGCAGCGCGCTGGGCGCCTCCGCCGGCTGCAGCCCGGCCGGACCCAGCCCCGTCACCAGCGTCCCGTCGTAGCCGCCGCCGCCCAGCTGCAGCGCCTTGCCGTTCCATTCGCTGGGCAGGTTGACCTGGAATTCCATGTTGGGCGCGGCGGCCGAGGCCGGCACGATCAGCCCGCGCACGGCGCAGTATTCCCCGTGTGGGTTGTCCGCCGCCCCCGCCGCCACGAAGCTGGCCGACTGCACCACCGCGCCGGAGGTCGGCAGCCCGATCTCGTCCGCCCGCACGAACATCCCGGCCAGCCGCGCGCAGCTGTCGCGCGGCGGCGTTTGCGCCGCGGCCGCCGTGGCCAGCACGGCCGGCAGCAGCAGGGCGCCCCCGGCCCGCGCCAACAGCCCCGCCCAAGGGCGCGATCCCCGTTTCGCCATGTGAATTCTTCCTCCCGCGTCCCGCCACGCTACGCGCGGCGCGGCGCCTTGCAAGGCGCCGCGGGCGTCGGGCCAACTCGGAAGCACCTACCCGCCGTCGGCAGCGCGGCGCGGACGCCCGGCCAGCCCGCAAGCGCCCGGCGGCCGCCGGCAGCATGGCGCGTGACGCGGGCGCCCGGCCAGCCCGGAAGCACCCGCAGGCTGCCCGCAGCGCGGCGCACGGCGCGGCACGCGGCATCGGCGCGGCAGCGTCGCTCTCCCACGGTCCCCGGGTCGCGGCGGTGTCGGGCTGCCTCCGCCGCCGCCTCACACCGGCTGCACCACCACCCAGCCGCCGTCCCGCAGCGCCTCCGTCGCGGCCAGCGCCAGTGCCAGCGACCGCGCCGCATCCCGGTAGGGCGAGCGCACCGCCGCCGGGTTGCCGGCGCGGGCGGCGTCCAGGAAGCCGCGCAGCGCGGCGAACCAGCTGGGGCCGCCGAAGCCGTCGGCGCCGCCCGCCGGCCAGTCCGGCTCCGCCGACACGGAGCCTTCCAGCCGCTCCGGGCCCAGCTGCCACACCAGCGTGCCCTCCGGCGTCAGCGCGGTGATGTCCCAGGCCGCGCCGCGGTGTGCCCAGCTGACCTGCGCCGAACCCATCGCACCGCTGCCGAATTCCAGCTCCAGCAGCGCCGTGTCGGGCCCGCGCCGGCCGCCGGGATCGGGGTCCAGGGACGCGCCGCTGCCCCGCACCCGCACGACCTCGCCGCCCACGGCGCGCATCGCGTCCAGCAGGTGGGAGCCGAATTCCACCAGCAGCCCGCCGCTCAGCGCCGCGTCGAAGCTCCAGGCCGGGCCGGGCGGGCCGTTCAGCAGCCGCCCCAGCAGCGCGTGCGGCTCCCCCTTCAGGGCGCCGCGCAGGGCGCGGGCGGCGGGGGTCCAGCGCCACATGAAGCCCACCGCCGCCACCACCCCGGTGCCGTCCACCATCGCGGCGGTGCGGCGCGCCTCGGCCAGGGTCAGGGCGGCGGGCTTCTCGATGAACAGGTGGACACCGCGCGCCGCCGCCTGCGCCACGATGTCGCCGCGCGCGAAGGCCGGCAGGCACAGGATCAGCGCGTCCGGCGCCGCGGCGTCCAGCAGTTCCTCGGCATCGGCGAAGGCGCGCGCCCCGCGCGGCTCGGCCGCGGCGCGCGCCCGGTCCAGCGCGGGGTCCGCCACCCCCACCAGCTCGACATCGGGCATGCGGCCGAGGTTGCCCAGGTGCACCCCGGCGATGATGCCGGCCCCTACCACGCCGACGCGCAGGCGCTCGGGAGAAAGCTGGTCGGACATCGCGCGGGGACTCCGGTGCGGCGGGGGCCGGCGCCGGGTCCGGGAAGCGGTTCGCGCCGCGCCGGACCCGATGCCGGGGTCCATTCCTACGGTCGGGGGACCGGGCGAAACAAGCGCGGCGTGACGGCGCGCGGCACCGCCCCCCGGTCGCGCCTCGGTCGCGTCCGGCCTAGCCAGCCAGGGGCGCGGTACGGAACAGCGTCACCCGCAGCCCGCCATGCGGCACCGGCGCCGCGGTCGGCAGCCAGGGCAGCCCGGTGGCCCGGGCCAGCCGCGGCTCACTGGTCACCAGCCCGACGCGCCAGCCCGCGAAGCGGCCGCGCAGCACCTGCCCCAGCGTGCGGTACAGCGGCGGCAGCGCCGCCGGGTCGCCCAGCCGCGTGCCGTAGGGCGGGTTGCAGATCACCAGCCCCGGCGGCCCTTCGGGCGGCAGCAGCTCGCTGATCGTGCCCTGCCGGAATGCCGTGTGCCCGGTCACGCCCGCCCGCGCGGCATTGGCCAGGCTCATGGCGATCGCCCCGGCATCGCGGTCGCGGCCGTGGCAGGGGGCGGCCGGCGGGCGCTCGCTCCGCACCGCGCGCAGCCGCGCCCAGGCCTCGGCGTCGAAGCTCGCCAGCTGCTCGAAGGCGAAGTGCCGGTTGCGGCCGGGGTTGAGCCGCGCCGCGATCTCCGCCGCCTCGATCACGAAGGTGCCCGAGCCGCACATCGGGTCCAGCACCGGCTCGCCGCCCGTGAAGCCGCATTGTCCCAGGAACAGCGCGGCCATGGTTTCGCGCATCGGCGCGGCGTTCACCGCCTCCTTGTAGCCGCGCCGGTGCAGCAGCTCGCCGGAGGTATCGACGCTGAGCGTGCACAGGTCGTGCTCCAGCCGCGCCCGCACGGTGACCGCGGCCTCCGGCGCGTCCCGCGCGCCGGTGCGGTCGCGGATGGCGGTGGCGACGCGCTGGGCCACGGCGTCGGAATGAAACAGGCGCGAGGCCGTGCAGGAAGCTTCCACCCGGAACGGCACGTCGCGGCGCAGCACCGCCGCCCAGTCCACGCCGTGCGCCAGCGCGTCGAGCTGGGCGAAATGCGTCGCCCGGAACGCCGCGATCCGCGCCAGCACGCGCCCGGCGCCGCGCAGCCACAGGTTGGCGCGCCACACCTCCGGCCAGCCGCCGCGGATGACCACGCCGCCGGGCACGGTGCGCGGCCGCTTGAAGCCCTTGCCCCGCACCTCCTCGTGCAGCGCGGCTTCCAGGCCCGGCGGCGCCGCCAGGAAGATCTCGAATTCGCTGTGCGTGGTCATCGCGCTCGCCGGCAGGGCAGGGAAGGGGGCGGCTCGCGGCGGCAAACCCGGCCCGCGTGGCGACGGCGGCCGCGGGAGGGGCGGCGGCGCGTCGCCGCGACCCTGTATCATCGCGCGGGGCGAAGAACCACCGCGGCGGCCGTTGCGGGCCGGCAGCCCGACCCGGCTACCCGGCCGCCCCCGCCTCGGCACGCCAGGCCGGAAGCGGGAAGAGGCGGTCATAGGCCAGGTTGAAGGCGAAGCCGTAGGCCACGTAGAAACCCGCGATCGCCACGTCCATCAGGAAGGCCTGCAGCAGGCTGATCCCGAGGTACCAGGCGATCGGCGGCAGCAGGATCAGCAGCAGCCCCGCCTCGAACAGCACGGCATGTGCCACCCGCAGCCCCAGCCCCTTGCGCGTATGCCCGGCGAAGCGCTGCATCGCGTGGTCGAAGCCCAGGTTGTAGACGTAGTTCCACGCCGTGGCGGCGAGGCTGCTGCCCACCCCGATCGCGCCCATCTGGGCGGCGTGCAGGCCGAACAGCAGCGTCCCCAGCGGGATCATCAGCAGGAGGCCCACCCCCTCGAAGAGCAGGGCGTGGCGGATACGGTCGCGTGTGCTGCGCATGGTTCTTCTTGCCCCGGAAAGCCTGGGTGATGCGCCGCTTTCTATCTGCCATACTCCGGGCAGCAAGTTAGGACGTATCGGGAAACCGGATAGATGGCCGTCTCCCTCGACCAGCTCCAGTGCTTCGTCGCGGCCGCCGAGGGCGGCTCCTTTTCCGCCGCCGCGCGCCGGCTGCGAAAGGCGCAGTCCGCGGTCAGCACGCAGGTCGCCAACCTAGAAGCCGACCTCGGCCTGGAACTGTTCAGCCGCGCCGGACGCAATCCCAGCCTCACCCCGGCGGGGGAGCGGCTGCTGGGGGAAGCCCGCGTCGTGCTCGACCGGCGCGAGCACCTGATCGGCGTGGCCAGCAGCCTGGAGCGGCGGGTGGAGAACCGCTTCGTGGTGGCGATCGACGAGCTCTACCCCGAGCACGCCCTGGGCGCCCTGTTCGCGGATTTCGCCCGGCATTTCCCCTTCGTGGAGCTGGAACTGCTGTTTCCGCTGATGGAGGATGTCAGCCGCATGGTGCGGGACGGCCGCGCCGACCTGGGCGTGATGTGGCGGCAGGAAGCGCTGCCGACGGAGCTGGGCTTCCAGACCATCGGCTGGGTGCCGCTGAAGCTGGTCTGCGGCCGCCACCACCCACTGGCCAAGGCGCGGGTGGAATGGGAGGAGCTGAAGCGCCACCGCCAGATCCTGGTCGCCGCCCGCAGCGACGGGCCGGAAAAACGTCGCCTGCGCGTGGCCGCCGAGGTGTGGTGGGTGGAAAGCCACTGGGTGATCCTGGAGATGGTGAAGCACGGCATCGGCTGGGCCTTCGTGTCCGACCACGTCATCGCCGCGTCCCCCGCCGCGCCGGACCTGGTGACGCCCGACCTGCAGTTCGACGACGGCGACTGGCCGATCGCCCTGGAGCTGGTGTGGCACAAGCAGCGTCCCTGCGGCCCCGCCGCGGCCTGGCTGCGCGAGCGCTTCGCGGCGCAGCGCATCGGCGGCCTGTCCGCCCCCGGCACCGGCCCGGGATGAGGCGCCGCCGGGGCCGGCCGGGGCGCGCGCCACGTTGCCGGGGCGGCAGGGCGGCCATAGGCTGTTCCAACGAGGGAGCAGTGCGGTGAGCGACAATCGACCCTGGCGGCCGACGGGCGGCAAGGACAGCATTCTCGAGATGCGGCTGAACGCGGGGCTGTGGAACGGCAACCCGATCTACATCCACGTCACCTCGCACGAAGGGCTGGCCGGCATCAACAAGGCGGGCCTCATCGCGAAAACGCCGAAAAAGGACCGCAGGGGCAACGCCGCCAAGGCCGGCATCTACCTCAACCCCTCCTTGCAGGCATTCGGGCCGGCCGATGCCCTCACGCTGCTGTTCTTCGACAACGAGACGTACCGCGCCAGCGCGACGAACTGCATCGTCTTCTCGTTCCTGAATCAGCCAGGGGCCAGCTGGTTCAAGGACGGTTTCATCACCGAAGGCAGCTGGGTCAAGGAGATCATCTATCTCGATGATATCCCCTTCAAGAACATCGACATCCTGTATCGCGGCCCCAATCCCTTCGTCGAACTGCGGCACCAGAACCACCCGAACCCGACGGTGCGGGAAGCCTTCCGGTCGCCGCGGTCGATCTGACGCCGCCCTCCGGGCGGTGGCCGGTGGCTCGCCCGTGGCAGGATGGCGCGGATCTGTCATTTCCGGCCATTCCTGCCATCCGCGCCGCCCCGAACACCCGTGAAGCTTGACGAACGGCATGGTTATACTGTTGAATATACTGAAAAATCATGGCGAGATCGACGCCCTGGCCCGCCGTCCGGCGAAGGCCGCGGTAAGGAAGTAAGATGGTAAGGAAGTAAGGCGAAGGCCTGCCCGCGCCGCCGGTCCCCGTCCGCTTCCGCTCCGGCCCGCGCCCCGCTATGCCTGCACCCCGCGAAGCACCGGAAACCGGGTGGGGAAAAGGAAGCGCGCATGCTGCCGTTGCAGGGGCTCCGGATCGTGGAGCTCGGCCACTACATCGCCGGCCCCTTCGCCACCCGGCTGCTGGCCGATCTCGGCGCCGAGGTGATCAAGGTCGAACCCCCCGAGGGCGACCCGATCCGCGGCTGGGGCGAGGCGGTGGACGGCCACGCGCTGTGGTTCTCCGTCCATGGCCGCAACAAGCGCTGCGTCACGCTGGACCTGAAGTCGCCCGAAGGGCAGCGCCGCGTCCGCGCCCTGTTGCGCCGCGCCGACGCGCTGGTGGAGAATTTCCGCCCCGGCTACCTCGAACGCACCGGCCTCGGCCCCGAGGAATTGCGGGCGGAGAACCCGCGTCTGGTGGTGGTGCGCGTGTCCGGCTACGGCCAGGACGGCCCCTACCGCGACAAGCCCGCCTTCGGCGCCATGGGGGAAGCGATGGGCGGGTTGCGCCACCTCACCGCCTCGCCGGGGCAGGACCAGTATCCGCCGCCGCGCTGCGGCGTGAGCATCAGCGACGACCTGGCCGGCATGTACGCCGCCCTGGCCCTGGTGGCGGCCTGCTGGGGCCGCGACCGGCAGGGCGGCAGCGGGGTGGGCACGGTGGCCGACGTGGACCTCGTCTCCTCCGTGTTCTCGCTGATGGAGGGGATGCTGCCGGAATACGGCCGCCTCGGCCGCGTCCGGCAGCCGGCCGGGGCGGCGATCCCCACGGCCTCCCCCACCAACACCTACCCCTGCTCGGACGGCAAGTGGCTGGCCGTGGCGGGGAATTCCGACCCCATCTTCACCCGGCTGATGCGCATCATCGGCCGCTCCGAACTGGCCGCCGACCCGCGCTTCGCCACCAATGGCGGCCGCGTCCGCCACGCCGCCGAGCTGGACGCCGCCATCGCCGAATGGACCCGCACCCTGCCGGCGGCCGAGGCGCAGGCGCGGCTGGACGCGGCGGATGTGCCCTGTTCGCGCCTCTACGACGTGCGCGACTGCGTCGAAGACCCGCATTTCGCCGCCCGCGAGATGATCCTGCCGGTGGAGGACCCGATCCTCGGCACCGTGCTGCACCCCGCCGCCCCCTTCCGCTTCCAGGGCGTGTCGCCGCGCGACATGGTGCGCTGGACCGGCCCGGCGGTGGGCGCCGACAACGATGCGGTGTTTCGCGAGTTGGAGGGGGAGGCGGCGGCCACCCCCGCGGGCAACCGCCCCGGAGCCTCCGCGGGCGGCGGCGCGGCCCGCGCCTGAAGCACGGAAATGGCCCGGGGTTTCCATCCCGGCCTTTCCCACACCGGGCGCCGGGGATGCGGCGCGGGAAACACGCTGTTCAGCGAGGACGCATGAGCGAACCGGCCATCATCAGCGACGTGTCGCCGCGCGACGGGCTGCAATCCGTCGCGGAATTCGTGCCCACCGGCACCAAGGTCGCCCTGGTGCGCGCGCTCTACGACGCCGGGGTGCGACGGATGGAGGTCGGCTCCTTCGTGTCGCCCCGGGCCGTGCCGCAGATGGCCGACACCGCCGAGGTGCTGGCCGAGGCGCTGCGCCTGCCCGGGCTGGAAGCCACCGTGCTGGTGCCCAACCGCCGCGGCTTCGAGCTGGCCCTGGCCGCGGCCGGCAACCGCGCCGACCAGATGCGCCTGGGCCTGTTCATGTCGGCCACCGAGAGCCACAACCAGGCCAACGTGAACCGGTCGCGCGAAGCCAGCTTCGAGGCGCTGGCCGGCATCGTGCGCGACGCGGCCTCGGCCGGGGTGCCCGTGCGCTTCAACCTCAGCTGCACCTTCCACTGCCCCTTCGAGGGCGTGGTGCCCGAGCCCGAGGCGCTGGACTGGGTGGAGCGCGTGGTGGCGCTGGACCCCTCCATGGAGATCGCCCTGGCCGACACCACCGGCAACGCCGCCCCCGACCAGGTCAGCCGCGTCTTCGCCCGCGCCCTGGCCTCCTGGGGCGAGCGCTTCGCCTTTCACGGCCACGACACCTACGGCATGGGCGTGGCCAACGTCGCCGCCGCCTGGAACGCGGGCTGCCGGGTGTTCGACGCCGCGGCCGGCGGCATCGGCGGCTGCCCCTTCGCCCCCGGCGCGTCCGGCAACGTCGCCACCGAGGACGTCGCCTGGCTGTTCACCCGCATGGGGATCGACACCGGGCTGGACTGGACCGCGCTGCTGGCGGCGGCCGACCTCGCCGCCGCCGTGCCGGGCGCGCTGCCCGGCGGGCGGCTGCGCGGCGTACCGGCGGCGCGCCGCCCGATGTGAGCACCGCCGGCGACCGCTGCGCGACTTCGCCCAGGCCGCGCTGCGCGAGGCGATCGGGCGCAACCGGGACGCGGCCCTCGCCCTGCGCGCGGTGCTGGACGACATTGGGCGCGACCACCCGGCTCTGGGCCCCTTTGCCCAGGCCGAGGCCGCCTGGCGCAGCCTGTTCCGCTGAACCCCGCCCGCCGCCCCCGGTGCGACGCGACGACGCGATGCAAAGGGGGGCAGGAAACGGCCGCCAACCCGGCCTACATGGGACACCATCGACAACGGCGAGGAGTTTGGGGATGCGGTTCGGCGCGGTGATCCTGGCGGGCGTGGCGGCGGCGGTGTTGCAGGCGTTTCCCGCCCGGGCGGCCCCGGGCTACGTCAGCGACCGCATCCCCCTGCGGGCCGGGCCGGGCACGCAGTATCCCCGCCTGGCCGTGCTGCGCGCGGGCGAGGCGGTGGAGATCCTGGGCTGCCTGGACGGCTGGAACTGGTGCGACATCGGCGTCGCCGGGCAGCGCGGCTGGGTGTCGGGCAGCCTGCTGCGCCAGGACTACCGGGGCCGCCGGGTGCCGCTGCCGCAATCGGGGTCGCTGGCCGGGGTGCCGGTGGTAACCTTCCGCTTCAGCGACTACTGGGGCGAGCATTACCGCGACCGCCCCTGGTTCGCCGAGCGCGACCGCTGGAGCGGCCCGCGCAGCCGCGCGCGCGGTTCCGACCGTGATGGTTCCGGCCGTGGTGGCCCAGACCACGGTGGCCCAGACCGCGGTGGTCCCGACCGGGGCGACGCCGGCCGCGGTGGTTCCGACCGTGCTGACCCCAACCGGGGCGACCCCGGCCGCGGGGGTCCCGACCGGAACGGTTCCGCCCGCCCCGGACCCGCGGCGGACCCCGGCGACCGCGGCGGCCTCGGGCGCTGATCCGCCGTTCCGGCCGGGGCGGCCGTCCCGCACGGCCGCGACGGCGCTTCAACCGCTGCCCTTCCCCGCGCTAGGCTCGCCGCACGGCGGGTGGGGACCCGCCGGGGGGGAATCACCGACCGATGCGTCCTTCGCCCGGCCTCGGCGCGCTGCTGCTCGCGCTGGGGGCCTGCGCCGCGCCGCCGGGCTCGCCCGGCTATCGCGGCGCCTTCGATGCCGCGCAGGGCTACCAGGCCGGGCAGGGCTACCAGAGCTGCGTGCCCTTTGCCCGCGAACGCTCCGGCATCCGGCTGGGCGGCGATGCCTGGCAATGGTGGGACGCGGCGGCGGGGCGCTACGCGCGCGGCGGCCCGCCGCGGCCGGGCAGCGTGCTGGTTTTCGCGCGCACCGCCCGGCTGCGCGACGGCCACCTGTCTGTGGTGACGGAGGTGATCTCGGACCGCGAGGTGCGGGTGGACCACGCCAACTGGGCCTCGGGCGGGCTGAAGGGCCGGGTGGCGCTGGACCAGGCGGTGATCGACGTGTCGCCCGGCAACGACTGGAGCGCGGTGCGCGTCTGGTATCCGCCGATCGGCGCGGTGGGCAACACGGTGTTTCCCGCCCTGGGCTTCGTGCACCACGACATCCTGCAGGCCGCGGTCGGGCCGGACCAGTCCTGACGGCGCGCGGACAGGTTGCCCGTGCCGGAATGCGGCGGGGCTGCGCTCAGGCTACCCGTGACGAACCGCGGATGGGGCAACTCGTGACGGATTGAGGGCGGGCTATTCCCGATCGGGCGCCGCGGTACCGGGGTCGAGAAGGGCTTGCGCCAGCGCCGCCATCAGGCCCGGTGGCAACCGGATGCTGCCGTCGGCGGTGAAGGCGAGGTACGTCTCGTTGGCCCAGTAGCCATCGGGCAGCATGCGGCCGTCACGCACCTCGAAGCCGCCGATGATGTCGTGGAACGGCACCTTGCCCTGCGGCCCGTCGGGGGTGCGCAGGTCGATCACGTAGAGCCAGCCCTCGCCCTGCCGCGCCGCGCCCTGCTGCCAGTCCGGCTCGCCCGGTAGCACCCGGCGCAGCGTGTCGTGCAGCAGGGCGGTGAAGGCGGGATTGGGCACGAAGCGCTCGGTTCCGCCGGCCTCCTCCTCCAGGAAGCCCAGGATGGCCGCGTCGGGCAGTTGGCCGAGCCCGGCCACCTGCTCGGGCGCCAGAAAGGACAGGGCGCGCCGTCCCGGCGGCCCGGCGGGTGGCGACGCGGCTGGGGGCAGGGGCGGGGACACGGGCGGCGAGCGGCGAAACGGCCACATGCGGAACCTGCCTTCGTTGCGGCCCACGAATTATGCCGCGAACCACGGCCGGAACCAGCCCACATCCCCGTGGCTCGTCGTAGGTCGCCCCGGCTCCCTGGCCCATCCCCCCGGGATATCCCGGTCCGCATCTCCGGGACCGCCCCCTCCGCCCCGCCCGGCGCCCCCAGCCGCCCCGCCCTGGACGCCGCCGGAACGACGTGCTGAGGACCCCGGAGGGAACCGCCAGAAGGAACCGCCATGCCCATCGCCCCCGGCCGTCGCCGCTTCCTCGCGGCAGCTGCCGCCCTGCCCGCCGCGGCCCTTGCCCGTCCGGCCCGGGCGCAGGCCCCGGCCGCCTGGCCCGACCGGCCGCTGCGGCTGATCGTGCCGTTTCCCGCCGGCTCCACCCCGGACCTCGTGGCGCGCGCCATCGGGCCGCAGCTGGCGGCCGGGCTGGGCCAGCCCGTGGTGGTGGACAACCGCGCCGGGGCGGGGGGCAACATCGGCACCGACATGATTGCCAAGGCCACGGACGGCCACACGATCGGGCTGAGCATCAACGCCCCCATCACCACCGCCCCCGCGCTCTACGGCAACCTGCCCTACGACCCCCGGCGCGACCTGCGGCCGATCGCCATGGCGGTGCGGGCGCCGCAGCTGCTGGTGATCGCCCCCGGCGTGCCGGCGCGCGACCTGCGCGGCTTCCTGGCGCATGTCCGCGCCAACCCGGGCAAGCTGAGCTTCGCCTCCGTCGGCGCCGGTTCCGGCGGCCACCTCGCGATGGTGGAGCTGATGGCGCGCGAAGGGCTGCAGATGGAGCACGTTCCCTATCGCGGCTTCCCGCAGGCGGTGCTGGACCTGATCGCCGGCCGCATCGAGACCATGGTGGTCACCATCGGCGCCGTGCTGCCGCAGGTACGCGAAGGCCAGGCCATCGCCCTGGCCTGCACCGGCGAAAAGCGCGCCCCCGAAGTCCCCGAAATCCCCACCCTGGCCGAGGCCGGGGTCAGCGATGCCACCTCCTACGGCTGGTCCGGCCTCTTCGCCCCCGCCTCCATGCCCGAGGCGCATCGTGCCCGGCTGGAGGAACTGGCCGTGGCCGGCTTCCGCGAACCCGCCGTCCGGGCGCCGATGGAAGCCGCGGGCTTCGAGGTGATGGGCCTGCCCGCCGCCGAGTTCGCCCGCTTCATCGAGGAGGAAACCAACCGCTGGGGCGGGCTGATCCAGCGCCTGGGTATCCGCGCCGAGGGCTGAGACCGGAAGGGCAGGGAAGGCCGGGGGAGTGAACTCCCCCGGACCCCCTCCTTCTTTCGGGAGTTTAAAGAGCTCTGGCGGCCACGGGCGCCCCCGAAAACTCCCGAAAATAGAAGGGGGTCCGGGGGGATACTTCCCCCCCGGCTTGCTGTGTCGCCCCGCGCCGCCGACACCGTTACGCATCGTTGCGCAGGTCTTGCCCCCCGCCCCGTTGTTCGCGGCGGGGGGCCGCCCCACGTCCCTGTCTCGTACCGGTTTGCGCCGCGGGGCCGGGAACACTAGTGTCCGGCCGCAATGCGTGTACGAGGGCTGGCGCCGCCGGGTGCGCCGCCCAGCAAACGAAACGGGATCGAGGACGAACGATGGGTTCCTTCAGCATCTGGCACTGGCTCGTCGTCCTGCTGGTGGTGTTGCTGCTGTTCGGCAGCGGCAAGATCAGCGGCCTGATGGGCGACCTGGCCACCGGCATCAAGTCGTTCAAGAAGAACATGAAGGACGAGGACGACGTGTCCATGGCGGACACCGCCCACCTGCCGCCGGCCGGCAACCTGCCGCCCCCGGGCACGCCCACCACGGGCACCAACAACGCCACCACCACCGCCGGCGGCCGTCCCGCCGCCTGACTGCGCAGGGCCGCCCCGCCGGGGTGGCCCCGACGACCGGCCGGTGCCCGGGCAACCGGGCGCCGCGCCCCCGGCAGGCTTCGCCGCGCGCCGAACCGGCCGCCTGCCCAGCCCGATGCCGGACCCCCGCACCATGACCGAGGCCGAAGCCGCGGCATCCATCCTGCGCGCCGCGCGGCGCCTGGACGCGCTGGGCTGGGTGCCCGCCACCGCCGGCAACATTTCCGCCCTGCTGCCGGAAGGCCGGGTGGCCATCACCCGCTCCGGCTTCCACAAGGGGTTCCTGCAGGCCGAACAGGTCATGGTGGTGGACCTCGACGGCCGCGCCGAGGACCCGGCGCTGCACCCTTCGGCGGAAACCCTGCTGCACTGCGGCGCCTATCGCCGCTGGCCCGGCACCGGCGCCGTGCTGCACGGCCACAGCATCGCCGCTACCGTGCTGTCCCGCCTGGCCGGGTCCAGCTTGCGCCTGCAGGGCTACGAGCTGCTCAAGGCCTTTCCCGGCCTGCCCACCCATGATGCCGCAGTGGAGATCCCCGTGCTGGACAACAGCCAGGACATCCCCGCGCTGCAGCGGGAGGTGGAGCGCCGCTGGGACGCGCTGCAGGACGCAGGGCAGCCCATACCCCCGGGGTATTTGATCCGCGGCCACGGTGTCTACGTATGGGGCCCCGACATGGACGCGGCCCTGGCGCGCCTGGAGGGGCTGGAATTCATGCTGGCCTGCGAGCTCGCGACGCGGCAGGCCGGGGCAACCCACACCGGAGGATCGCAGGCATGAGCCGACTCGTGGTGCACGACGCCGCCACCAATGCGGTGGTGCTCAACACCGACAACGCCACCGCCATCGCCGAGGCCCTGGCCGGCATCGGCGTGCGCTTCGAGCGCTGGCCCGTGGCCGCCCTGCCGCCCGGCGCCGATGCGGAGGGCGTGCTGGACGCCTACCGTCCGCACCTGGACGCCTTCATGGGCGAAACCGGCGCCGGCACGGCGGACGTGATCCAGCTCGACCCCTCGCATCCCGGCAAGGACGCGATGCGCGCCAAGTTCCTCAGCGAGCACACCCACACGGAGGACGAGGTCCGCTTCTTCCACGAGGGCTCCGGCAACTTCGTGCTGCACGTGAACGGCCGCGTCTTCGACGCCCACTGCACCGCGGGCGACCTGATCTCCGTGCCGGCCAACGTCACCCACTGGTTCGACGCCGGCACCGAGCCCTCCTTCACCGTGCTGCGGGTCTTCACCGACACCACGGGCTGGACGCCGCACTACACCGGCACCGACATGGCCGAGCGCTTCCCCGCCCTGACGGCCACGGCGTGACCGCAGCCGGGCCGGACGACGCGGCGGCGGAAGCGGCCGCCGCCGCGGTGCCTGCCGACGGCACCGTGGTGCCGGGCTCGGCCGGTGCCGCGTCGGCCATGGCCGCGCCGACCGCGTCCGGGGCCGCGCCGACCGCGGCCGTGGTCACCGACATCGAGGGCACCACCTCCGCCATCAGCTTCGTCAAGGACACGCTGTTTCCCTTCGCCGAGGCGGCGCTGGACGGCTTCCTGGAAGCGCAGGGCAGCCGTCCCGAGCTCGCCGCGATCCTGGAGGAGGTGCGCCGCCTGGCCCCGGACGAGGCCCCGCGCGACGCCCTGCACCGCTGGATGGCCGAGGACGCCAAGGTTACCCCGCTCAAGGCGATTCAGGGCATGATCTGGCGCCAGGGCTTCGAGGACGGCCGCCTGCGCGGGCACCTCTACCCCGACGTCGCCCCCTCACTGCGCGCCTGGGCCCGCGGCGGCCTGCGGCTCTGCGTGTATTCCTCCGGCTCGGCCGAAGCGCAGGAACTGCTCTTCGGTTATTCCGTGGCCGGCGACCTGCGCCCGCTGTTCACCCGCTTCTTCGACACCCGGATCGGCACCAAGCGCGAAGCCGGCAGCTACCGCACGATCGCGGCCGGGCTGCACCTGCCCGCGGCCGAGATCCTGTTCCTGTCCGACATCGCCGCCGAGCTGGACGCCGCCGCCGCCGCCGGGCTGCGGACCTGCCAGCTGCTCCGTCCGGCCGACGGCACCCAGCCCTCCGGCCGCCACCCCGAGGCCGCCGATTTCCCCGCCGTGGCGGCGCGGTTTTCCCTTCCGCGAGTTTAGGAACCGTCCCCGTGACAGCCTCCGCGCCGGGACGCTAGAAGCGGGAGCCTTCCTGCCCCCTCTCGTTTCCCCTCGGCCGCGCGGAGTTCCCGACCCTCCATGCTGACGACCTTCACCGTCGCCAACGGGGCACTCGTCGCGCTCGAGGGCACGCAAACCCCCGAGGCGCTGCGCGCTGCCGTGTGGCTCGACCTGCTGAATCCCACGCGCGACGAGGAGCGCGCGGTGCAAACCGCGCTGGGCCTGGAAGTGCCCACGCGCGAGGAGATGCAGGAGATCGAGAGCTCCTCCCGCCTGTACCGGGAAGACGAGGCGGTGTTCCTGACCGCCAACTTCCTCTACGGCGTCGAGGAAGGCGAGTTCGGCAGCACCCCCATCACCTTCGTGCTCGCCGCGCGCCACCTGGTGACCGTGCGCTATGCCACGCCCAAGGCCTTCGCCGTCTTCGCCGCTCGCTGCCGCAAGCACCCGCCCAGCCTGCTGCGCTCCGCCGACCACGTGATGCTGGGATTGTTCGAGCAGGTGGTGGACCGGCTGGCCGACGTGCTGGAACGGGTGGGCAGCGACATGGACACCGCCAGCCGCAGCGCCTTCCGCTCCGCCAAGTCCGGTGCCAAGGCCAACCGCCGCGACGCCGACCTTCGCGAGGCGCTGATCGCGCTGGGCCAGGTCGGCGAGGTCACCAGCCGCGCCAGCGAAACCCTGCTGGGCCTCAGCCGCATCCTGACCTTTCTGGGCACGGAGCGGGACGTGCTGATCCGCAAGGAGAACACGGGCAGCATCAAGATCATCCTGCGCGACCTGCGCTCGCTCGTGGAACACGCGAACTTCCTGAACAGCAAGGCGAACTTCCTGCTCGACGCCGTGCTGGGCATCATCAACATCGACCAGAACGGCATCATCAAGACCTTCACCGTGGCCTCGGTGGCGCTGATGCCGCCCACCCTGGTGGCCAGCATCTACGGCATGAACTTCCAGCACATGCCGGAGCTGAGCTGGCACCTCGGCTACCCGATGGCGCTGCTGGTCATGGTGGCCAGCGCGATCCTGCCGGTGCTGTTCTTCAAGCGGAAGGGCTGGCTGTAGGACTGCCGGGGGCGGCACGGCGGGCTGGGCGCGGGGCGCACCCCACCTCCCCCGCCCCACCCCCGGCCGCAACATGCCGCAGGATCGTGATCGCCTCGGGCACGTGGGCGGCGCCCGACCCCTGGAGCATGGCCGGGCCGCGGCCCATCTCCTCGCGCGCGGCACCGCGAGGGCGCAAGCTGCGCCTTGGGGGCGGAAGCCCCGGGCCGGCGCCGCGACGTGAGGGAGAAGCACAGGCATGGCGCGATCGGGAGAGCAGGGCAGGGTGCCGGCCGCCAACCGGCCGCGGCCGGACGACTACGCCTTCGACCTGGACCGGGCGCTGTCCGCCGTGGTGGCCCTGCGCGCCCGCGTGCCGGAGGACGCCTACACCGCCGGCACACTGGGCACGGAGCGCACCGGCAGCGCCGTGCTGATCAACGACAGCGGCCTGCTGCTCACCATCGGCTACCTCATCACCGAGGCGGAGGAGATCTGGCTGACGGCCGTGTCCGGCCGCGTCGTGCCCGGCCACGTGCTGGGCTTCGACAACGCCTCCGGCTTCGGGCTGGTGCAGGCGCTGGGCCGGCTGGACCTGCCGCCGCTGCCGCGCGGCGATTCCCGTGCGCTGAAGGTGGGCGAGCCGGTGGTGCTGGCCGGCGCCGGCGGCCGTGACGGCGCGCTGGCCGGGCGCGTGGTGGCCCGGCAGGAATTCGCCGGTTACTGGGAATACCTGGTGGACGAGGCGATCTTCACCGCCCCCTGCCACCCGCACTGGGGCGGCACCGCGCTGATCGGCCCGGCGGGCGAACTGCTGGGCATCGGCTCCCTGCAACTGATGCAGGAAGCCGGCGAAGGCCGCCCCATGCCGATCAACATGGTGGTCCCCATCGACCTGCTGGAACCCGTGCTGCCCGACATCCTGGCCGCCGGCCGGGTGCAAACCCCGCCGCGCCCCTGGCTCGGCCTGTTCGCCGCCGAGGATGACGGCCGCGTGGTGGTGGCGGGCTTGGCCGGCGACGGACCCGCGCGCCGGGCGGGGCTGCGGGTGGGCGACGCCATCCTGGCGGTGGGCAACAACGCCGTCACCGACCTCGCCGGCCTGTTCCGCCGAACCTGGGAACTGGGCGCCGCCGGGGTGGAAGTGCCGCTGACCCTGAACCGGGACGGCGACACCTTCAGCATGCGCGTCACCTCCGGCGACCGCCAGCGCTTCCTCAAGGCGCCCTCCCTGCACTGACGCACCGGCTGCGTCCGGGTGGTATCGGTTGGTTCTGCGGTGTTCGGGCGTCGGCCAGGGGCGCTGCCCCTGGACCCCGCCGGGGAGTTTAAACTCCCCGGACCCCACGTTGAGTGCCTCCGGCGGGGGCGGGTTGGCCGACGGTGCCCGCTATGACCGACGTCGGCCATCCCGCCCCCGCCGGAGGCACTCATGAGGTCCAGGAGCCTAAGCTCCTGGCGGGGGCTCCAAGGGGGCAGAGCCCCCTTGGCCCAGGTCCGAACATCGCAGACCCACCCGGCACCACCTGGACGCGGAGCCCGGCACCGAGCAGGGATTACGGTGGTACGCGGCGGTGCGCCGCGCTGGGGGAGGGGGCTGTCATGGGTGAGGCGGCGGATCGGGCGGCATCCGGACAGGCACCCGGCTCGCCCTGGCTGTCCCCCGGTGCGCCGGTGCTGGAAGGGCTGGGCACCGCCACCGGACTGATGCTGGGCCTGCCCTGCTACGGCGGCCTCCTCACCACCGCCACGCTGCGCGGCCTGCTGGAAACCCAGCGCGCCTGCCTCGGGCTGGAATTGCCCTTCACCTGCGTCACCCTGACCAACGAGAGCCTGATCCCGCGCGCCCGCAACACGCTGCTGGCCTTCTTCCTGGCGTCCGAGGCGTCGCACCTGCTGTTCGTGGACGCCGATATCGGCTTCGGCGCCGCTTCGGTGCTGCGGCTGCTGGCGCATGACCGGCCGCTGATCGGCGGGCTGTACCGGCGCAAGCGGCTGGACCGGCAGGACTGGGTGGTGGGCTGGCTGCCCAGCCCCGACGGCAGCGCCCGGCGCGACCCCCGCACCGGCGCGGTAGAGGTCGCCCATCTCGGTACCGGCTTCCTGTGCCTCCGCCGCGACCTGGTGGAACGGATGGCCGCCGCCCATCCCAATACCCGCTACCGCCCCGACCCGGAGGACGGCCCCCCCGGCCCCTGGCGCGACCGCGTCCACGCCCTGTTCGAGTCCGGGCTGGACCCTGAGACCGGGCAGTATTTCAGCGAGGACTACCTGTTCTGCCGCCGCTGGCGCGCCCTGGGCGGCGAGGTCTGGTGCGACCCCGCCATCCTGCTGGAACACCACGGCCAAGCCAGTTTCCGCGGCGACCCCATGGACCAGTTCCGCCCGGGCTGAGCGGGCCGCGCAACGCCGCTGCGGCCATCCCGTTTCGCGCGATGGTGGACATTTCCGCGTGGCAGCCGCACCATTGCCCCTGCGTGATGACCGGCTCCCCACGCCGGGTCCCGATCAGAGGACAGACGGTTGCCGGCCCAGCTTTCCCGCTCCGCCCTTCTGCCGGTCCTGCTCGGGGCGGCCTTGTTCGCGGCTGCGCCCGCGCGCGCCCAGGTGCCCGTCGGCACACCCGGTGCCCCGGCCGGCGCCGTGCTGCCGCCGCAGGGCACCCCGATCCCCAACCTCGCCCCGCCGGACGTTCCGCGCGTCGGCCCCGGGACGCAGACCCCCGGCCCGGTGCCCGCCGCCCCCGGCGTGGCCGGCGCCGTGGCCGTGCGCGCCGTGCGGGTGGACGGCGCCACCGCCTTTCCCGCCGACCAGCTGCTGGGCCTGGCCGGGCCGCTGACCGGCCCCGCCGTGCCGCTGGCGCGGATCGAGGAAGCCCGCACCGCCATCCTCAACCGCTACCGCGAGGCCGGCTACGTCTTCACCGTGGTGGACGCCACCGTGGAGCGCGACGGCACGCTGCGCCTGGTGGTCGGCGAGAGCGAGGTCACCGAGGTCCGGCTGGACGGCGACATCGGCCCCGCCGGCACCCAGGTGCTGCGCTTCCTCAACAACCTGGTGGGCCAGCGCCCGCTGGACGCGGCGACGCTGGAACGCTGGCTGCTGCTGGCCTCCGACGTTCCGGGCGTCGCGCTGCGCTCCGTGCTGCGCCCCGCCGGCACCGTGCCGGGGGCGCTGAGCCTGGTGGCGCAGGTCGGCCGGCAGGCGGTCAACGGCTACGTCACCGCCGACAACCGCTCCTCCCGCGTCACCGGGCCGGAGGAGTTCCTGGGTGCTGCGCAGTTCAACAGCTTCACCTCGTTGGGCGAGCGCTCGGAGCTGGCGCTGTACTACGCCTCCGGCCTGACGCAGATCTTCGGGCAGGCGTCGACGGAATTCTTCATCGGCGGCTCCGGCCTGCGCGCCCGCCTTTATGCCGGCCGCGGCGACGCCAACCCGTCCGGCGCGCTGCGCGCCCTGGGCTACGAGGGTGAGACCACCGTGGCCGGCGGCTCGCTCTCCTATCCGCTGATCCGGCAGCGCCAGCAGACCCTGCTGCTGTCGGGCACCTTCGACGCGCTGGAAACCGAGATCCGCGTGGACGGCAACGACGGGCGCGAGCAGCGCCTCAGCCGCGACAGCCTGCGGGTGATCCGGCTGGGGGCGGACTGGGCGGTCTACGACCTGCTGCTGGGCGACGCGCGCCCCGCCGCCAACACCGTGGTCGCCCGCCTGTCGCAGGGCCTCAGCGCCTTCGGCGCCTCGCGCGACGGCGCTTCCGTGTCGGCGGCCGGCCTCAGCCGCACCGGGGCGCAGGTGGACTTCACCAAGATCGTGGTGGACGCGACGCGGGCGCAGACGCTGTTCTCGCCCTGGCCGGACGCCACGCTGACGCTGCAGGCCACGATCGCCGGGCAGTATTCCGCCGACGTGCTGCCGCAGGCGGAGAAGTTCTACCTCGGCGGCAACCGCCTCGGCCGCGGCTTCTTCTCGGGCGAGGTGACGGGCGACAAGGCCCTCGCCGGCTCGATCGAGCTGCAGCTGGCGACCCTGCTGGAAACCCAGGTGCTCGGCCGCCCCGTGCGGATCGACCCGGTGCTCTACGCCTTCTACGACGTGGGCCAGACCTGGGAGAACCGGCGCGAGGACAGCGACCGCTACCTGTCCTCCGTGGGCCTGGGCGCCCGCATGCGCCTGACCGAATACCTCGAGCTGCAGCTCGAGGGCGTCCACCGCAACACCCGCCGCCCTTCCGGCGGCACGGCCCAGAAGGCCGACGCGCTGTTCTGGCGCGTCCTGGCCCGGTTCTGAGCGGAAGGAAGCGCCGAGCCATGGCCACGCCGATGCCGAACCGCCGTCTCCGCCTCGCGCTGCTCTGCGGCACCGCGCTGGTGCCCTGCCACCTCGTGCTGTCCCCTGCCGCCTTCGCCCAGGCGCCCAATGCGCGGCCGCAGGGCGGGCAGGTCACGGCGGGCGTCGCGGGCATCGCCCAGGACGCCGCCCGCACCCAGGTCAACCAGTCCAGCGACCGCGCGGTGATCGACTGGCAGCGCTTCGATGTCGGCCGCGACCACACCGTGGCCTTTCAGCAGCCCAACGCGCGCTCGATCACGCTGAACCGCGTCACCACGCCCGAACCGTCGCAGATCGCCGGCCGCATCACCGCCAACGGCCAGGTCGCCATCGTCAACCAGTCCGGCGTGGTGTTCTCGCAGGGCGCGCAGGTGGACGCGGCGGGGCTGATCGTGTCCTCCGCCGACATTTCCAACGGCAACTTCATGGCCGGGCGGATGAACTTCGACCGCCCCGGCCGCCCCGACGCGCGCATCGAGAACCACGGCAGCATCACCGTGCGCGAAGCCGGGCTGGCCGCGCTGGTGGCGCCGCAGGTGGCCAACCGCGGCACCATCAACGCCCGGCTCGGCCGCGTGGCGCTGGCCGGCGGCGAAGCGCACACGGTGGACCTCAACGGCGACGGGCTGCTTTCCATCGAGGTGACGCGCCCGGTGTCCCGCGCCCCCGCCGATGGCGGCGCCCTGGTCACCAACACCGGCACCATTGATGCGGCCGGCGGCGTGGTGCAGCTCACGGCGGCCGCGGCGGACGGCATCGTGCAGGACCTCGTGCGCGCCGGCGGCCGCATCAGCGCGGGCACCGACGCCGCCACCGGCCGCACCGGCCGCGTGGTGGTGCAGGGCACCGGCGGCACCGTGCGGATCGAGGGCGAGGTCAGCGCAACGGGCACCGCGGCCAACACCGCCGGCGGCACGGTGGACGTCACCGGCGACCGCGTCTGGCTGGCTCCCACCGCCCGGGTGGACGCGTCCGGCGCGGCCGGTGGCGGGCGTGTCGGCGTCGGCGCCGCGGCGCGGGCCGGGGCGCCGCGCACCGCGCGCCGGGTCGGCGTGGCGGCCGGGGCCACGGTGCGGGCCGATGCCACGGAGCGCGGCAATGGCGGCGCGGTGCGGATCGATTCCACCGGGTTCACCGGCCATGCCGGCGCAGCCTCGGCGCGCGGCGGCCCGGCGGGCGGCGATGGCGGCACGGTGGAAATTTCCGGTGCCCGCGGCCTGCGGGTCACCGGCACCGCCGATGCCGCGGCCCCGGCCGGCCGGCCCGGCACGGTGCTGCTGGACCCCGACACGCTGGAGATCGTGGCCAGCGGCGGCGATGTCAGCCCCGCGGAACTGGCCGACAACGTGCTGGGTGCCGGCGAGGGCGAGCAGAACGCCCGGATCAACGCCTCCACCATCAACACCTTCGCCGACGGCAGCGACCTGCGGCTGGAAGCCTTCGACCTCATCACCGTCAACGCCCCGGTGGACCGCACCACGAGCGGCGGGCTGGTCCTCGCCGCCGGCATCGAGAGCACCGGCAACATCGTGGTGAACCAACCGGTGCGGCTGCGCGCCGGCGACTTGGCGCTGGTGGCCACCGGCACCATCACCCTGAACGCCGACCTGCGGGTGCCGGTGGCTGGCGAGAACGGCATCGGCAGCCCCGGCAATCAGGTCTTTTTGGACAGCTTCTCCGCGACCACCCAGGCCGCCACCGCCGGCATCATCGCCGCGCAGCTGAGCGCCTCCTCCGACTCCTCCTCCATCACGCTGCCCGGCAACAACCAGGTCGGCCGGGTGTTGCTGGGCGCTCCCGGCGCCATCCAGTTCCGCAACCTCGGCACGCTGAACGTCGCCGACAGCATCCGCAGCAGCTCCTCCTCCGTCCGGGTGGACGTGGTGGGCGGCGACCTCAACATCAGCGGTGGCGCCACCAGCAACGTGTTCGGGGCGTCCAGCGCCGACGGCTTCGCCGTGCAGCTGCGCGCCAGCGGCAGCATCACGGTCGCCCCGGGCTCCACGGTGATCAATGCCGGGGTGCTGGGCAACGGCGTCCGCCTGCAGGCCGGCTTCGACTTCGCCACTGACGCCGTGGACCCCGCGAGCACGGGCGGCATCTCGCTGTCGGGCTATCTCCGCTCCGGGGCCAGCAGCACCACCATCGGCAGCGGCACCTCCGTGACCACCGTCACGGCCGGCAGCGTCGACAGCCCCGTGGACCTCGGCGCCGGCCGGGGCGGCATCGTCCAGACCAACGCGAGCGTCAACGCGGTCCAAGGCAGTGTGCTGACCCTCAACTCCGGCGGCGACGTCAGGCTCGAACGTGCAGCGGGCGCCCCGTTCAACGAGAACCGCGTCCGCACGCTCGGCCCCTCCACCGTGACCGGCAACCTGACGCTGGTGAATTCCGGGCGCGTCAGCTCGGATGACCTCACCCTGGCAGCCGGCACGCTGCGCGTGGACGGTGCCCTGTCGCTGGACCAGCGCGTCGGCAGCATCCGCCAGGACGCCGATTCCGTGATCCAGACCTCCAGCCTCGCTGCCACGGCGGAACAGCGGCTGGTGCTCACCGGCAACAACCGGATCGGCACGCTGGGCGCGGTTTCAGCGCCGGAGCAGCTGGACGTCACCAACACCACCAGCCTGCGCGTCGCCGGGCCGGTCAGCGCCAGCAACACCAGTGTGCGCATCGACGTGGTGGGCGACCTGGACGTGGACGGCGCGATCACGGGCCGCACCGGCGTCGCGCTGCGCTCCGGCGGCAACCTGTTCCTCAACCCCGACAGCGTCGTGCGGCCCACGGAATCCGGCGGCACCGTGGCGCTGAGCGCCGGCGTCGAGACTCCCGGCGGCACTTCCAACGGCGTCGGCGGCGTGTTCCTGCAGGGGACGCTGGGTGCTCCGGGCACCAACATCACGCTGGTCGGCGGTAGCAGCGGCATCTTCCAGGGCGGCGGCGGCGGCAGCACGGTCACGGCGGCGCGGCTGAGCACGATCTCCGGCGGCGACACCGTGCTGTTCGGCGCCAACCTGGGCGACCCGCTGCAGCCCGGCAACGCGATCGGCGCCCTGGTGGGGGACAACCGCGCCGCGGGCGATTTCCGGCTCGACAACGGCGTCACCGATCTGCTGGTCAGCTCCCCCGTGCAGGCCGGCAACATCGGCATCCGCACCGCCGGGCTGCTGCAGTTCAAGGACGGCAGCGCCGCCGCCCCGGGCGGGCGCGTGTCGCTCCTCGTGGGCGACCTCGACATCGCCGCCCCCGACACGATCAGCGGCGCGGTGGTGGAGATCGCACCCTTCGGCAATCTCGGCCTGCGCGTCGGCGTGCCCACGGAATCCTTCTCCGGCTTCCAGCTCTCCAACACCGTGCTGGGCCAGGTCACCGCCACCGACACGCTGCGCCTGGGCGCCGCCACCTTTCTCGGCACCGCCCCCGTCACCACCGCCGCGCTGATCCAGCTCGACAGCGGCGTCGCCACCGCGAACACGCTGGACCTGCGCTCGCTGGGCAGCATCAGCCAGTCCGGCGGCTCGGACCTGGACGTCGGCACCCTCACCGGCACCGCCGGCGGCGTCACGGCGCTGGACAACCCCGGCAACCGCGTCGGCACGCTGGGCGATTATTCCGCCGATGGCAGCTTCGCCCTTACGGTGGGTGGCGGGCTGAACCTGGGCGGCTTCCTCGACGCCGCGGGGCAAACGGCGACGCTGACGGTGCCGGGCGGCAGTCTTGCCTCCACCGGCACCGGCCGGGTGGCGGCGCAGAACCTGGCCCTGAGCGCCTCGGGCAGCATCGCGCTGGCCGGCAACAACGACGTGCGGGTGCTGACGGGCGCCAGCAGCGGCGGCGGCACGCCCGCGGTCACCTTCCGCAACCTCGGGGACCTGTCCCTGGCCGGCCCGGTTTCGGCCCGCAGCGTGGTCGGCGGCACCGTTCCCATCATCACCCTGGGGCCGGTGCGGCTCGACGTGACCGGGGCGCTCGGCCAGACCGCGGCGGGCGTGATCACCGCCACCCAGTTCAGCGGCAATGCTGGCGGCGGCGCGACACTGGACACGGCGAACAACCAGTTCGCCACGCTGGGCGATTTTTCCGCCGGCGGCGAGGTGCGGCTGCGCGTGGCCAACGGTCTAACCCTGGCCGACCTGCTCAGCGCGCCCGGCCAGCGCGTGACCCTGACGGCCGCGAATGGCGGCATCGCGGAAGGCCCGGCCGGCCGCGTCGTCGCGGACCGGCTGGACCTGTCGGCCACCGGGCCCGTGACGCTTGCGGGCGCCAACGCGCTGCGCGCCCTGGGCGATGCCGCTTCGGGCGGCGACCTCACCCTCAACAACAACACGCTGCTGGCGATCGAGGGCGCGGTGAGCGCGCCCGGCAGCACGATCGACCTGACCACGGTGGGGGGCGTCACCCAGGCGGCCACCGGACGCCTCGCGGCCGCCGCGCTGCGCCTGTCCACCAGCGGCGATGCCGAGCTGCTGTCGCCGGCCAACGATGTCGGCCGTATCCTGTCGGTGACGGCGCCGGAATTCAGCTTCAACACCCTGGGCGACCTGGTGCTGGAAGGGCCGGTGGACGTGGCCGGCGGCACGGTGCGGCTGCAGGCCGGCGGGCTGCTGTCGCAGCTGGCATCGGGCACCATCACCGCTGACACCCTGGCCGGCAGCGCCGGGGGCAGCGTGCAGCTGACCACCGCCAGCAACGCGGTGGGTGCGCTGGGCGACTTCGCTTCCGGTGGCGACGTCGCCCTGGCGGTCACCGGCGATCTGGCGGTGACGGGGTTGGTGTCTGCCCCCGGGCAGTCGGTGGTGCTGAATGCCCTGAACGGTTCGATCACCGGGAGCGGCACCGCGGGCGTGGAAGCCGAACGCCTGTCCCTGACGGCGCGCGACGCCATCGACCTGCGCGGCACCAACCGCCTCGCCGTGCTGGGCGAAACCGCGGCGGGCGGCAATGTCGCCCTGTCCAACACCGGTGACCTCGTGCTCGACGGCGGCATCTCCACCCCCGGCAGCGCGCGGCTGGAGGTTTCGGACCAGCTCACCCAGACCGCGACCGGCGGCATCAGCGCCGGCTCCTTCGGCGGGCGCGCCGATGGCGGCGCCATCCTGGACACCGCGGCCAGCGGCTTCGGCACGCTGGACGACTTCTCCGCCGGCGGCGAGGTGCGGCTGCGCGTGGCTGGCGGGCTGCTGCTGAGCGAGTTGCTCAGCGCGCCCGGCCAGCGCGTCACCCTGGTCACGGACGATGGCGGCATCACCGAGGTCGGCCTTGGCCGCATCGTGGCGGACCGGCTGGACCTGTCCGCCTTCGGGCCGGTGGCGCTGGACGGCGACAACCAGCTGCGCGCCCTGGGCGACGCCACCGCGCTGGGCGACCTCAGCCTGCGCAACCGCACCCTGGCGCTGGAGGGCGCGGTGGCGGCGCTGGGCGGCGACGGCGGCACGCCCTCGACCATCAACCTGGTCGTGATCGGTGGGCTGACCCAGGCCGACACCGCCAGCCTCGTTGCCGACCGGCTGCGGGTGGCTTCCCTCGGCCCGGTCACGCTGCTGGCCCCCGGCAACGACATTTCCGTGCTCGGCGAGCTCGCGACGAACGGCTTGAACAGGCAGTTCAGCTTCGCGCTCGCCACGGTGGGCGACCTCACGCTGGATGGCCGCACCGAGGCGCCCGGGACGGTGCAGCTGGTGGTGGGCGGCGCTCTGAACCAGACCGCTGCGAACGTCCTGGACGTGCGCACGCTGACCGGCAGCGCCGCGGGCGGCGTGGACCTGACCGCTGCGCCCAACACCGTGCGCGCGATCGGCAACTTCGCTTCGGGCGGTGACTTCGCCCTGCGCAGCCCCGGCGGGCTGGACCTCACGGGGCTGTTGGACGCCACCGGCCACCAGGTGCGGCTGGAAGTCGGCAGCATTGGCCCCAGCACGGGCCGGGTCGTGGCCGACACGCTGAGCTTCCTGGCGAGTGCCGGCTCGGTGACGCTGGGGGGCGACAACGCCGTGCGCGTCCTGGGCGCCTCCGCCGCGGCCGGGAACATCGGCTTCCGCAACACCGGCGCCCTGCTGCTGGATGGCGGCCTGACCACAACCGTGCCGGGCGGCACGGTGCGGCTGGACGTCAACGGTGCCCTCACGCAAACGGCCTCCGGCGCGATCCGCACCAGCCGGGTGGAGATCAGCGCCGCCGGCAGCATCCTGCTCGACACCGCGAGCCTGCTGCCCAACACCGTCGAGATTTTCGGCCCGGTCGACGCTGGCGGCGAGGTGCGGCTGCGCGTCCTGGGCCCGCTGGTCCTGACCGACCGGATCAGCGCCCCCGGCCAGCGCGTGACGCTGACCGCGCAGGGCGGCGGCATCGCCGCCCCGGGGGCCGGCCGGGTGCTGGCAGATCGGCTGGATCTCGCGGCCGACGGGCCGGTGATCCTGGCGGGCGACAACCAGCTGCGTGCCCTGGGCGACGCCATCCTGACCCCCGCCGCGGGCAGCACCGCGGCCGGCGACCTGCGCCTGCGCAACACCGCCGACCTCCTGCTGGAAGGCCGGGTGGCGGTGCCCGGCGGCACGATCGGGCTCGACAGCACCGGCGGCATCGCCGAGGCCGCGGGCGCCACCCTGCAGGCCGCGCGGCTGGAACTCTCCGCCAGCCGCGACGTGTCGCTGCTGGGAACCGGCAACGCGGTGCCGGTGCTGGGCACGGTTGTCGCGCCCAGCCTCACCCTGGCCACGGCGGGCGGGCTGACGCTGGACGGTCCCGTGACGGCGGGCGGCACCCTGCGGCTGCAAATCCCCGGCGTGCTGGCGCAGACCGGCAATGGCACCCTGTCGGCCGGGCAGCTTTCCGGCTTCGCCACGGGCGGTGCGGCGCTGGACCTGGCCGACAACGCCGTCGCCGCCCTGGCCGATTTCACCTCCACCGGCGACATCCTCCTGCGCAACGGCGGCAGCGGCCTCCTCGTGCCGGCGGGCACGCAGGTGACGGCCGGCGGCGTGCTGGAAGTCGTCCAGACCACGGGCGCGCTGGTGGTGGACGGCACCGTGTCCGGCGCCGTCACCAGCCTGTCTGCCCCGGCGGGCACCTTGGCGGTGAATGGCCGCTCCGCCATCGCCCGCACCGGCGATCTGTCCCTCCTCGCGCGGGAGGTGGCGCTGAACGGGCTGCTGGCCGCCGGCGGCGACATCCGCCTGTCCGCCGGGGAGCGCGCCACCCTGGCCGGCCGCGCCGAGGCGGCCGGTACGCTGCTGGTGGACGCCCCGGTGGTCCTGTTCGGCGGGCTGGACGCCGCCCGCACGGCGGTGGTGCTGCGCCTGGGCCCGGTGGGCACCGCCGACGGCACGCTGGATGCCCGCACGCTGCTGGTGCAGGACGGCCTGCGCGCCACCCTGTTCGGCACGGTGGCCGGCACGACGGGCGAAGCGGCCGCGGCGCTGGGCCGGCGCGGCACGGTGAATGGCGGGGAAGGGGGCACCGTGTTCGGCGACCCGCCGCCGAACGCGCAGAGCTTCACCCTCAACGGCTGTCCCATCGGCGTGGCGGTCTGCCGCCCGGTGATCGTGCTGGAGGAGGACCCGGTGGTGGTGGTGGACCCGGTGGTCGTGGTGGAGGGCCCGGTGGTGGTGGAGCCCCCGCCCGAGCTCACCGAACTGCCGGTGACCCTGGCCGACAATCCCGGCCAGGCCGTGTCGGTGCTGGACCCCGCCGCCAACCTCGTGACGCTGGAACGGCTGCGGCCCCCCGTGCCCGACCTGGTGATCCGCCTGCCGCGCGACCGGTCGGAGGAGAATGCCCTGTCGCCGCCCGACATCCGCGGGGAGGATTATTGATGCGCCCGATCCTCGCCCCGTTGCTGCTGCTCGCGGCCGCCGGCTGCGTGTCGCCGCCGCCCTCCGCCTATGTCGGCGGCTCCGCCGGCGGCACCCCCACCGCCGAGGCGATCGGCCGCGACGCCGCCGGCGAGGAATGCCGCATGGTCCGCTCCGGCAGCGGCGCGGATATCCTGTGCGGCGCCTGGGACTCCCCCTCCGCCCGGGTGCGCGAGGTTTCCCCGGCCCAGCCCGCCGCCGCCCTGGCGGAACAGTTGCGCGCCGGCGTGTCGGACCGCCTGACCTGCGGCGCCCCGGCCGCCACGACCATCCTGGGCAGCCAGCCCGCGGCGCTGCTGGACTGCCGCCGCGTGGCCGGCGGCTGGCCCGCCTTCGTGCTGGCGGCCAATGCCGGTGGCCGCGCCTGGCAGGCCGACGGCGTGCTGCCCTCGCTGCCCGCGGCGGAGCGCGCGGTGGGCGTGCTGTCCGGCCTCGCCACCGCCGACGCCGCCCTGCCGCGCTCCGCCGCGCTGGAGCTGCTCGCCGGCCGGCTGTCGCGCGAGGCCTTCGGTTCCAACGACGTCGCCCAGTACGAAGCGCTGATGACGGTGGGCCGCGACAGCAACCAGGCCGAGCGCTTCGCCACCGCCGAGACCGCCTATCGCGCCGCCCTGGCCGTGCAGGAACGCCAGCTCGGCGCCGGTTCGCCGGAAACCTTCGCCCCCCTGGTGCGGCTGGCCCTGCAGGTTTCCAACCAGGGCCGCTTCCCCGAGGCGGAAGGGCTGTTCAACCGCGCCGCCGCCCTGGCCCCCCGCGCCGCCGACCCGCTGGCCACCGCCGTGCTGCTGCACCATCGCGGGCTGCACGAGGCCAATCGCGGCCGCACCGAACAGGCCCTGGCCACCCTGGCCCAGGCTGAGGCCGCCTACACCGCCGCCCTGCCGCCGGGCGCGGCCGGGGGCGGCGTCGCCCGCGCCCGGCTGGCCTCCGCCGGCCCGTCCTCCGGCGCGCTGGCCCCCCTGGGCGGTGGCGGCCTGGCACTGGACGCGCTGGAATCCCGCGCCGTGGTGGGGGTGGTGGAAGCCCGCCGCAACCGCGCCGCCATCCTGCGCGCCGCCGGCCGTTCCGCCGAAGCCGAGGCCGCCGCACGCGACGCGTCCCGCCTCGCCGCCGCGGTGCCGGGCGTGGTGGAAACCGACAGCATGGCCGCCCGCCTCGCGCGCACCGGCGGGGCGGCCGCTGCCGCTGCCGCCGGCACCGGCAGCGCGGGGGAGGGGGATTTCGCCCGCTCCGCCGCCCGCTTCGCCCGCGGCCTGCCGCGCTCGCGCCCCTATGCCGATACGCTGCTGCTCCAGGCGCAGTCCCTGGCCGCCGGCGGGGCCTCGCCCTCCCGCGTGATGGCGCTGTGCCGCGACGCCGTCGCCGTGCTGCGCGAGCTGCGCGAAGGCACCACGCCGCAGCGCATCGCCCCCTGCGTGGACGCCTTTGCCGCCGACGGTGCCGACCAGGCCCTGCTGGCCGAGGCGATCGAGGCCGCCCAGCTGGCCCAGGGCGGCGTCACCACCACCCAGATCGCCCGCGCCGCCGCCCGCCTGGGCCAGAGCCGCGGCAACCCCGCCGTGGCCGACGCCATCCGCGAGCGCGAGGCCGCCCAGGCCGAGCTGGGCGAGCTGTTCCGCCAGCGCGACGCCGCTGCCGGCACCGCGCCCCCCGGCCGCGCCCCCGCCGCCCTGGCGGAGATCGACGCCCGCATCGCCGCCGCCCAGGGGCGCGCCACCGAGGCCGACGCCGCCGCCCAGGCCGCCGCCCCCGGCTACGCCCAGCTGGTGCAGTCCGTGGCCTCCACCCGCGACGTGCTGGCGGCGCTGGCCCCCGGCGAAGCGCTGGCGGTGATCACCCTGCCGCCCAATGGCCGCGGCTGGACCTTTGTGCTGTCCGACGGCCGGATCGCCGCCGCCCGCCTGGGTGCCGATGCCGCGACTATCGCCTCCCTGGTGACCCGCATCCGCGCCGGGGTGGAATCCGGCGACAGCGCCAAGCCCTTCGACGCCGAGGCCGCCTTTCAGCTGCACAGCGCCCTGTTTGCCGGCGTCGCCGCCCCCGTGGCGGCGGCCAAGTCGCTGATCGTGGTGCCCGCCGGGCCGCTGCTCTCCATCCCCTTCGGCCTGCTGGTGGAAGCCGCGCCGCCGCAGCCCCGCTCGCACGAAGGCGCCAGCTTCCTGCTGGCCCGCCTGCCGGTGGCGCATGTCCCGGCCCCCTCCAGCTTCGTGGAGCTGCGCCGCACCGCCCCGTCGCGCGCCCCGCGGCCCTGGTTCGGCTTCGGCGACCCGCGCCCGGTGCCGGCCAACGTCGCCGCCCGCACCTTCCCGGCCGACCCCGCCTGCGGCCGGCTGCTGTCCACCCTGCCGGCGCTGCAAACCGCCGCCGTGGAGCTGACCGCCGCCGGCCAGCTGCTGGGCGCCAACCCCGCCGAGCGCCGCACCGGCCCCGCCTTCACCGCCAATGCCGTGGCGCAGGTGCCGCTGCGCGACTACCGCATCCTGCACTTCGCCACCCACGGCATCCTGCCCAGCGAGCTGTCCTGCCTGTCGGACCCGACCATCCTGACCTCGGCGCCCGGCAATGCGCCCGACGCCTCCGGTGCGCTGCTTTCCTCCTCCGGGGTGCTGGACCTCAACCTGGATGCGGACCTGGTGATCCTGAGCGCCTGCAACACCGGCGGCGGCGCCGCGGGCGGCGAGAGCCTGTCCAGCCTGGCCCGTGCCTTCTTCTACGCCGGTGCCCGCGCCCTGGTGGTGACGCACTGGTACGTCAACGACGTCGCCGCCACCCGCATCGTCGCCTTCACCCTGCGCAACCTCAACTCCGGCCAGCCCCTGGCCGAGGCCCTGCGCGCCGCCCAGCTCGACCTCGCGCGCAACGTCCCCGGCGCCAGCCACCCCGCCCTCTGGGCCCCCTTCGCCCTGGTCGGCCCCGGCCCCCGCCCGGGCACTGCCCCGGGCGGCACGACCTGACCCATCCGCGGCCGGCTCCCGGCTGCGTGGCGCTCCTCGTCAGCGTGCCCGACGGCGCGAGCGGACCTGGCCGAAGCTCCCGGCGAAGCCTTCGGATAACCCCTGCTTCCCGAAGGCATGGGTCACCCACCCAGCAGGATCATGCTCGGGCATCGGCGTCCTGCGGCGGCGCGCGGTGGCCGCGCCGCAGGAGATCCGCGAAGTGTTGGGCCGCCGGCGTCAGCGGCAGGCCGGTGCGCTGAATCAGCACGATCGGCGAAGCCTGCAGCGGCTCGTTGAGCTGCAAGCGGATGATGCCGCGCCGGAACAGCCCCACCTCGGTCCATTGCAGCGGCGCCATCGCCAGGAAGTCCGTGCTGGTGAGCGCCATCAGCAGCGAAAAGGCGGATTGCGTCCGCATCGCGAAGCGGGGTTGCGGAAGCCCATGGCTCGAGAACAGGACGCCCAGTTCGGCCGCCGTTGAGTGGGTATAGGAGGTCGAGATCCAGGCGGCCCCGACGAGATCCTGCAGCGACCGGGCCTGGGCCAGGGGATGCCCGTGCCGGGCCAGCACGACGATGCGGTTGTCGAACAGGAGCTCGCGGCTGAGCCCCGGTGCCAGCGCACCTTCGGGCGCCGGGCCGACATAGAAGTCGATGCTGCCGTCGAGCAAGGCCGGTTCGGTCGGCGGGTACACGCCTTCGATCAGGTGCAGGTGCACCCCGGGATAGCGGGCCGCGAAGGGCCGCAGCGCGTGCGGCAGCAACGCGATGTGCGGCACGGCGGACAGGCAGGCGACGACCTTGCCTTGCTCCGTTCCGTTGAACTGGTCCAGCTCCTCCTTGGCACGTTCCATCTCGCGGGTGATGGAGGCCGCGCGGCGCAGAAACAGCCGCCCCGCCGTTGTCAGCGCCACGCCGCGTGCCTGCCGGTGGAACAGCGCGACGCCCAGCTCGCGCTCCAACTCGCTGATGCTGCGGGTGAGCGAGGGCTGCGCGATGCCGAGATGGCGGGACGCCGCGCGAAGGCTTCCCCGTTCCGCGACGGCCACCACGTCGCGCAGTTGGTGCAGCTTCATGAACCGATGCCTGCCGACGATCAGTGCACGGAAACTGCCATCTTCTGGGCGATTCCGGCCAGCCCTAATCTCGTTCCAGCACGCCAAGAACCGGAACACCGGGCGGGGGGGGATCCATGTCTTTCAAGGCGATCGCACGCGCATGACGGCCAGGTCGGCGCAGGAAGCGGACTACGTCATCGTCGGCGCCGGCTCGGCGGGCTGCGTGCTCGCCGCACGCCTCACCGAGGACCCCGGCACCGAGGTGGCCCTCCTCGAGGCCGGCGGCCGCGACTGGAACCCGCTGGTCCAGGTGCCGCTGGGCTGGGGCATGGTGTATTCGCGCAAGCTGCACGACTGGCGGCTGAAAACCGAGCCCGAGGCCGCGCTCAACAACCGCGTCGTCGAGTTCGCCCGTGGCAAGCTGCTGGGCGGCTCCTCCTCCGTCAACGCGATGGCCTATGTCCGCGGCCATCGCAGCGACTATGACGGCTGGGCGGAACGCGGCCTGTCCGGCTGGTCCTTCGACGAGATCCTGCCCTGGTTCCGCAAGCAGGAAAGCTGGGAAGGCGGCGCGAGCCCGTATCGCGGCGGCGACGGCCCGCTGTCCACGCAATACGCGACCTACCAGGACGACCTGGTGCAGGCCACCATCGATGCCGGGCGCGAGACGGGCCATCCCTGGACCGACGACTACAACGGCGCCCAGCAGGAAGGCTTCGCGCGCATCCAGTCGACCATCCGCCGCGGCCGCCGCTGCAGCGCCTCGGTGGCCTATCTCCGCCCGGCGCTGCGGCGCCCCAACCTGCACCTGCAGATGCACGCCCGGGCGACCCGCATCATCATGGAGGGAACCACCGCCAAGGGCATCGAGTACCTCCACCGCGGCGAGCGCCGCCGGGTCATGGCGCGCAAGGAGGTCATCCTCAGCGCCGGGGTGGCCCTGTCGCCGCAGCTCCTGCTGCTGTCCGGCATCGGCCCGGCGGCCGAGCTGCGGGCCCAGAACATCGCCACCGCCATCGACCTGCCGAAGGTGGGCCGCAACCTGCGCGACCACGTGTCGCCGGTGTTGCTGTTCCGCCGCAAGCAGCCCGGCCCCTTCCACGCGGCGATGCGCTACGACCGGATCGCCCGCAAGATGGCCGAGGCCCTGTTGCGCGGCACCGGCATCGCCAGCGACGTGCCCTGCGGCATGATCGCCTTCCTGCGCAGCCCGCTCGCCTCATCCCCCGTGCCCGACGTGCAGTTCCTGCTCAACGCGGCGCCGCTCACGGCCAAGCCCTACCTCCGCGCCGCGAACAGCTTTCCCGACGGCTTCGGGCTGCGCGTGGTGCTGCTGCGGCCCGAGAGCAGCGGCACCATCTCGCTCGCCAGCAGCGACCCGCTGGCGCAGCCGCGCATCCACCAGAACTTCCTGCAGCACGACCACGAATGGCGGCTGCTGCGCCACGGCATCCGCATGGCGCGGGACATCGCCGCGCAATCGGCGCTCGGCGGTTTCATGGGCGGCGAGGTGGTTCCCGGCCCGGATTGCTCCAACAGCGATGCCGATCTCGACGGCTTCATCCGAAACCGCGCGCTCACCACCCACCACCCGCTCGGCACCTGCGCCATGGCGACGAGCGCGGCGGAGGGCGTGGTGGACGACCGGCTGCGGGTCTTCGGCGCCGAGCGGCTCCGGGTCATCGACGCTTCCGTCATCCCGGAGATGATCGGCGGCAACATCAACGCCGGCGTCATCATGATCGCGGAACGCATGGCGGATCACCTTCGGGGCCGGCCGGCAGCCTGATGCCACCGCGCGATGTCACGCCAACGGAACAGGGGGGCAGTATGAACGCCATGATGAGCCGGACGGAGGAAGTGGATTTCGTCATCATCGGTGCCGGCCTGGGCGGTCTCACGACGGCAGCCAAGCTGCTGGAGGCCGGCGCCGGGCGGGTGGTGCTCCTGGAACGGTCCGACCGTCTCGGCGGGGTGTGGGGCGCCAATCATTATCCCAACGTCGCCTGCGACACGCCGATCGACCTGTACGCGCTGAGCTTCTATCCCGGCCGCAAGTGGACGACGAACTTCGCCCCCGGCCAGGAAATCCTGGCCTACCTCCGGGAATTCGCGGAACTCCACGGCGTCGCCGACCGCATCCGCTACGGCACCGAGGTCAGGGCGGCCCGCTGGGATGAGAGCCGCCAGCGATGGAGCGTGGCCGCCGCCGACGGCCGCGAATGGCGCAGCCGCTTCCTGGTCTGGGCCGGCGGGATCCTGTCGCAGCCGGTAGTGCCCGAGGTGCCCGGGCAGGAGCTGTTCCGCGGCGAAAGCCTGCACACCACCGCCTGGTCCGAGCACGTTTCGCTGGAAGGCAAGCGCGTCGCCGTGATCGGGGGCGGCGCCACCTCCATCCAGGTCGTGCCCTATGCCGCCGAGCACGCCAGGGAAACGGTGGTCTTCGTGCGCACGCCCTCCTACGTCATGCCGCGCCCGGACCTGTTCTTCGACCACGAGACCACGGACCCCGAGAAATTCGCCGAGCAGCAGCGTGAACGGCGCGAGCATTGGTTCCAGCAGTTCGAGTTGATCGCCAAGGGCCGCTTCCCGATGAACCACGCGATCATCGCGCAGCAGCAGGCGGAATGGCGCAAGCACTTCGACCAGGTCATCCACGACCCGAAGCTGCGCGAGCTGCTGACGCCGAAATACCCCTTCGGCTGCAAGCGGCCGCTGTTCAGCAATCTCTACTACCCCGCCCTGAACCGGCCCAGCGTCACCGTGGTCGGCTCCGGCGTGGTGCGGTTGACCGAAGGCGGCGTCGTCGATCGCGACGGGCGCGAATACCCGGTGGACGCCATCATCTGGGCCACCGGCTTCGATCCGGTGGGCATGCTGGGCGCGCTGGACATCCACGGCCGCGACGGGCAGCCCCTCAAACACCTCTGGAGCGACGGCCCGGAAGCCTTCTACGGCACCTTCGTCAAGGGCTTCCCGAACCTCTTCGTGATCAACGGCCCCAATGTCAGCGGGGCCTCGGCGACCGACTTCATCGAATCCCAGCTGCGCGTCATCCTCGATGTCCTGGCCGAGATGCGGGCGGAGGAGGCCGGCACCGTCGAGGTCAGCCCCGACGCGCATGACGCCTTCAACGCGGCCATCCAGGCACGCGCCACGAACAGCGTCCTCGTCCACTGCGAGTCCTGGTACCGCGCTGGCGGCACGGGCAAGATCTTCACCCACTGGCCGGGCACCATCGAGGCCTTCCGCGCGGAAAGCGCTGCCCACACGCGGGAAGGCCTGGTCTTCTCGCCCCAGCGGGTCGAGGCGTGATGGCCGGGCACGGGGAGCTGCATCCCGCCCTGAAGGCACTGCTGGCCTTCCAGGCGGGCGCGCCTCCCCTCAGCCGCCTGCAACCGGCCGAGGCGCGGCGGCAATTCGCACGCCCCCGCGCCGCCTTCGGCACGGGACCGGCACTGCCGCGGGTCGAGGACCGGCTGATCCGGCACGCGGGGCGCGAGGTGCCGTGCCGCCTCTACGTGCCCGAAACGCCCGTGGGCCTCTGCGTGCAGTTCCACGGCGGCGGCTGGGTGCTGGGGGAGCTCGACGACTTCGACGCCTTCCTTCGCGAATTCGCCCGTCGCAGCGGCTGCGCCATTCTCGCGGTGAACTACCGGCTGGCGCCGGAACACCCGTTTCCGGCCGCCCTGGACGACGCCGCGGCCGCGATCGGCTGGGCGGCGGAGGAAGGCGTGCGGGAACTGGGGCTGCCGGCCGGCCTCGTCCTGCTGGGCGACAGCGCCGGCGCCAACATCGCCACCGTTTCGGCGCTCGACCTGGCGGACCGCGTCGGGATCCGGCTGCAGGTGCTGTTCTACCCGGTGGTCGACGCCGACTTCACCCGGCCGAGCTTCCGCGACTTCGGCGAAGGCTACCTGCTCTCCAGCGCCGACATGCGGTGGTTCTTCCGCCACTACGCGGCCCCGGAACAGTGGCGCGACCCGCGGATCGCGCCACTGCACCGGGCCGACCTGGCCAAGGCGCCGCCGGCCTGGATCGCCGTGGCCGCCCACGACGTGCTGGCGGATGAAGGGCGCGCCTACGCCCGGGCGCTGGCCGCGGTGGGTGTCCCGGTTCAGCTCAGGGACTGCGGCGACCTGATGCACGGCTTCGCGCGCATGTACGCGATGGCGGACAGCGCGAATGCCGCGATGGACGATGCGGCCGCGGCGACGGGAGCCGCTTTCAAACGGGCGTGACCCGCTGGGCCGGGCACGCAGGCTGCCATCAACGAAGAAGGGGAGGGGGAAGAACCGAATGACGGACGTGGCCATCGTCACCGGCGGTGCGGGCTCGATCGGGCGAGCCATGGCGGAAGAGTTCGCAGGCGCCGGCCTGCATGTCGTGGCGGCCGATCTCAAGGGCGATGCGCCGCCCGGCGGCTCCTTCGTGCCCACGGATGTGACCGATCCGCACAGCGTCCAGGCCCTGTTCCGCTTCGCGGCGGAGAAGGGCTCCATCACCCGCCTCGTCGTGGCGCACGGCGTCCTGTTCGAAACCAACCCCGGCGCGCAGAACTTCGCCGCCGTCGGCACCACCATCGACGTCAACCTGAAGGGCGTCGCCTTCATTTGCGACGTGGCGGGTGCCTACATGGCCGATGGGGCGTCGATCGTGCTGATCTCCAGCATGTCCGCCTTTCTCGGGCGCATCCGGGGCTCCTTCGCCTACCAGTCCACCAAGGCCGGGGTGGAAGCGATGACCCGCGCCTTCGCCGTGGCCTATGCGCCGCGCGGCGTGCGCGTGAACGCGATCGCGCCGGGCTTCGTGTCGCAGCCGATGCAGGGCGAAGGCGCCGTGCTGCGCGAGCGCCAGGGCGGGGCCGAGGCTGCCAGCAAGCATGTGCCGCTCGGGCGCCTCGTGACGCCCTCGGAACTGGCGAAAGGCGCGGCCTTCCTGTCGTCCGACCATGCGCGCTCGATCACCGGGGTGGTGCTGCCCATGGACGGCGGCACCATGGCGTACTGATCGCAACACGGAGCCACCGGGTCTGGCGGCGGGAACCCGCTCGGCGGACGCGAGGCAAACACACCCGTCCCGCTGACATGGAAGCGGGACATCGCTCGGCCGAACGGGCCGAACGCGAAGAAAAGCGAACAAGGGAGAGAGGACACAAGGATGACACGAACACTCAATGTTTCGCGCCTGATCGACGACAGGCCGGTCAGCGCCCTCCAGGTCGCCGTGATCGCCATGTGCGGCCTGGTCAACTTCTTCGACGGGATCGACACCCAATCGATCGGCGTCGCGGCACCCTTCATCGCCCGGTCGCTCGGCCTGCCCATCCCCAGCCTCGGGCCGGTCTTCTCGGCAGCGCTGCTCGGCGCGGCCGTGGGGGCGATCTCCTTCGGTGCCATTGCCGACAAGGTCGGGCGCAAGCGCCTGCTGATCGTCGCGGCGCTGATGATCGGCGTCTTCACGCTGCTGACGGCCTTTGCCGGCAGCTTCGAAACGCTGCTGCTGTGCCGCTTCCTCGCCGGCATCGGCCTCGGCGGCGCCACGCCCTGCGTCATCTCGCTGACCGCGGAATACACGCCGAAGCGGCACCGGGCGAGCTTCGTCACGCTGATGTGGGCCTTCTTCCCCCTGGGCGCCATGGTGGGGGCCTTCGTGAACTCGCGGCTGATTCCCGAATTCGGCTGGCAGGCCATCTTCTACCTGGGCGGCTTCGTGCCGCTGCTGATCGCCGTGATCCTGGCGATCTGGCTGCCGGAATCGCTGAAGTTCCTGATCGCGCAGCGCGGCAACACGGGGGCGGCGCGCGGCATCCTCCGGCGCATGGGAAACACCGGGGTCACGAACGACACGGTTCTGACGGTCGATGAGGACCAGGTCCACCGCACCTCCTTCCAGGCGGTGTTCCGTGACGGCCGGGCGGTCGGCACCGTCCTGCTCTGGGTGACCTTCTTCATGGGTTTCGGCGTGCTGGCCCTCGTCACGCTCTGGACGCCGGCGCTGATGGGCATGAGCGGCGTTTCCCCGGCGGATACGGCCTTCGTGGTCGCCTTCAACGGCCTCGGCGGCTTCATCGGCCAGGGCAGCGCCGGCCGGCTGATCGAGCGCTTCGGCATCGTGCCGGCCATGGTCCCTGCGCTGATCCTGGGCTGCATCGCGACGGTCGGGTTGGGATACAGCGTCGATTCCGTGCCGGCCGCGGCCCTGTGCATCGGCCTGGTCGGCCTTTTCGTCGGGATCGGCACCGGTGGTGCCATCGCGCTCGCGGCCGAACTCTACCCGACCTTTATCCGCGGCACCGGCGTCGGCCTCGCCATGGCGGTCGGCCGGGTCGGCCAGGTTTGCGCGCCCGCCATCGTCGGCATGATGCTGGGCTTCGGCATGCCTCCCAGCCAGGTCATGTTCGTCGCGGGGGCCGCGACCTTCGTGGGCGCGCTGTTCGTGATCTTCTTCAAGATGTGGCTGTCCCGCCAGCACTTCCCGGCCGCCGTGGAAGTGGCATCGTAGCGGGCGCACCGCGGCGATGCCCTGCCGCGCGACAGGGCATCGCCGCAGCGCTGCGGATCACGGCCCGACCGCACGCCGTGATCCGGACGGGCGTCCCGCCGCACCGCACCCGGAACAGGGGAAAGGCGGGGCGTCCTGCAAGGCTGTTGACATCACAACGAGCCGCCTGCCATCGTCCGACGAAAGGGACCGTATTTTCCGAGTGCGGATAACCGGGGGAAGAAGCGCCATGACCACCAGGCGTCGCTTGCTGGGCGCAGCGGCATCGGCCCCTCTTTTCACGCCGGCGATCGTCCGGGCCGCGGAAACGGTGAAGGTCGGCGTGGTCGGCACCTTTTCCGGCCCCTTCGCCCGCTGGGGCGAGCAGTTCCGCCAGGCCATCCAGGTTTTCCAGGCGCAGCGCGGCCGCACGGTGGACGGCAACCCGATCGAGGTGATCTACCGCGACGACGGCGGCGCGGACCCCAGCCGCGCCAAGCAGCTGACCGAGGCGCTGATCCTGCGCGACAAGGTGCGCTTCCTGGGCGGCTACGTCTTCACCCCCAACATCCTGTCCGTGGCCGAGCTGGTGACGGAAGCGACGATCCCCACCGTCATCTTCAACGCGCCCACCGCCTTCGTCACGCGCCGCTCGCCCATGTTCGTCCGCACCAGCCATACCATCCCGGCCGTGGCGGAGCCGATCGCGGAATGGGGCCTGCGGAACGGCGTCAGCCGCGTGGTCACCGCCGTGTCCGACTACACCGCCGGCTTCGATTCCGAGGCCGCCTTTCTGCGCGCCTTTCGCGCCGGCGGCGGCACGGTGCTGGAATCCATGCGCATCCCGCTGGCCACCACCGACTTCTCGCCGTTCTTCGAGCGCGTCGCGGCGCAGCGCCCCGACGCCATCTTCATCTTCGCGCCCGGCGGGCCGCCGGCGGTGGGCATGATCCGCACCTGGGCGGCGCGGCTGAAGCCCGCCGGTATCCGCCTGCTGTGCACCGCCGAAACGCAGGAGATCGACCTGCCGCTGGTGGGGCCGGACGCGCTCGGCGTGGTGTCCGCCTTCCACTACACCGAAACCGTGGACAACCCGCTCAACCTCGCGCTGCGGGCCAAGCTGGTGGAGATGTTCGGGCCGGCCACGGTGCCCGACCTCGCGTCCGTCGGCGCCTATGACGGCATGGAGCTGATCTACCGCGCCGTGGCGGCGCACGGCCCGCGGGTGACGGCGCAGCAGGCGCTGGGAACCTGGCGGGGCCTGGCCTTCGACAGCCCGCGCGGCCCGATCCAGATCGACGCGCGCGAGCGCGACATCGTCGAGAACATCTACCTTCGCCGCGTGGAGCAGCGCGACGGCCGGCTGGTCAACGTCAACATCGCGACCTTTCCCATGGTGCGCGACCCCTGGAAGGACCAGAACCCGGCCTGAGCCGCCGAACGGAACGCGCGGCGCGATGTCGTACCTGACGATCCTGCTCGACGGCCTCGCCTACGGGATGGTGCTGTTCATCATCTCCGTCGGCCTCACCGTCACCATGGGGCTGATGCGGGTGGTGAACCTGGCGCACGGCGCCTTCGCCATGATCGGCGGCTACGCGGCCGCGACGCTGCTGGGGGCGGGGCTGCCCTTCGCCGCCGCGGCACTGGGGGCGATGCTGCTCTGCGCCGCCCTGGGCGCGGTGACGGAGCGGCTGCTGTACCGCCCGCTCTACCGCAAGGGGGAACTGCCGCAGGCGCTGCTGACCTTCGGCATCTGCTTCGTGGTGATCGCTTCCCTGACCACCCTGTTCGGCACCGGCCTGCGCACGCTGCCCGTGCCGGCGGTGCTGGATGGCCTGGTGTCCATCGGCTACCGCGACTACCCGACCTACCGGCTGTTCCTGATCGGCGCCGGCTTCGCCACGCTGGCCGGGCTGTGGTTCGTGATCGACGGCACCCCCGTCGGCGCGCGGCTGCGCGCGGCGGTGGACAACCCGCGCATGGCGCAGGCGGTGGGCGTGGACGTGGACCGGCTCTTCACCCTCACCTTCGCGGCCGGCTGCGCGCTGGCCGGGCTGGGCGCGGTGCTGGGGGCGCCGATGCTGCCGCTCGATCCCTACTACGCCCTGCGCTACCTCGTGCTGTTCCTGGTGGTGGTGGGCATCGGGGGCTTGGGCAGCTTCAAGGGCTCCTTCGCCGCCGCCGCCGTGCTGGGGGTGGTGGACACGGCCTGCAAGTACCTGCTGCCGGGGGCGGCGGCCTACGTGCTGTACGGCCTCGTGCTGCTGCTGCTGCTGTGGCGGCCCGAGGGCCTGCTGCCCGCGCGGGCCACCGCGTGAGCGCGCCCGGCCTGCGCGTGAGTGTTCCCGGCCTGCGCGCCCGGCTGCCCGCGCCCGGCGCCGTCCTGCTGGCGCTGCTGCCCTGGGCGGCGGCGCTGGCGGTCTATGCCCTGGCCGACAGCTATCTCGGCCTCGGGACCAGCGTGCTGGTGATGATCCTCTTCGCCCTGTCGCTCGACCTCGCGCTCGGGCACGCCGGGATCGTGACGCTGGGGCACGCCGCCTTCTACGGCATCGGCGCCTATGCCGCCGGCGCCTGCGCGCTGCACCTCAGCACCGACCCGCTGCTCGGCCTGCTGCTCGCCAGCCTGGTGGCCGGGGTGTTCGGCGCGCTGTCGGGCATGCTGATCCTGCACACGGCGGGCATGACGCTGATGATGCTCACCCTGGCGGTGGCGGCGCTGGTGGCGGAAGCCGCCAACCAGTTCTACGCCCTGACCGGCGGCGATGACGGGCTGCAGCTGCCGCGGCTCGACCCCGTGCTCGGGCTGTTCCGCTTCGACCTCTGGGGCCAGACCGCCTATCTCTACGCGCTGGCGGTGCTGCTGCTGTGGTTCCTGCTCAGCCGCCGGGTGTTCCGCTCGCCCTTCGGCCGCTCGCTGGACGGCATCCGGCAGAGCCCGCGCCGCATGCGCGCGGTCGGCACGCCGGTGTGGTGGCGGCTGGTGGCAGCCTACGCCCTGTCGGCCACCATGGCCGGCAGCGCCGGCGCCCTGGCCGCCCAGACCACGCGCTCCGTCGGCCTCGGCTCGCTCGGCCTGCTGATGTCGGGCACGGTGCTGGTGGTGCTGGTGCTCGGCGGCATGCGCCGGCTCTACGGCGCTTTCGTCGGCGCCGTGGTGTACCTGGTGCTGCAGGACGTGGCGGCGGAGGTCGACCCGTTCCGCTGGATGTTCGCCATCGGCGCGCTGCTGATCGTCGTGGTGCTGTTCCTGGAAAACGGGTTGATGGGCCTGGCCGACATGGCCGGCCGCGCCTTGGGCCGCGGCGGGGTCTCCCGTGACGGCTGAGCCGGTGCTGCAGGTACGCGGCCTGAGCAAGCGCTTCGGCGCCCTGGCCGTGGCGCGCGCGGTGGACCTCGACCTCGCGCCCGGGGCGCGGCTGGGGCTGATCGGCCCCAACGGCGCGGGCAAGACCACGCTGATCAACCTGCTCACCGGCACCCTGCGCGCCGATGCCGGCACGGTTCGCCTCGACGGCGAGGAGATCGGCGGCCTCGCGCCGGAAAGCCGGGTGCACCGCGGCCTGGTCCGCACCCACCAGCTCAACACGCTGCTGCCGGAGAACACGGTGGCCGACAACGTGGCGGTCGCCATCGCCGAGCGCGACCGCCTGGCCTGGCGCATGTTCCGCTACGGCGCCGCCTGGCGCCGCTGCTGCGAGGAAGCGCAGAGCTGGCTCGCCGCGGTCGGGCTGGCCGGGGCCGGGGCGCAGGCGGTGTCGCGCCTGCCCTATGGCCAGCAGCGGCTGCTGGAGATCGCCATCGCGCTGGCCCTGCGCCCGCGCGTGCTGCTGCTGGACGAGCCCGCCGCGGGTGTCCCCTCCGGCGAGGCGCACGCCATCCACGCCATCACCGAGCAGCTGCCGGCCGACATCGCCGTGGTGATGATCGAGCACGACATGGACCTCGTGTTCCGCTTCGCCCGGGAAATCACGGTGCTGGTGGCCGGCGCCGTGCTGACCAGCGGCCCGCCCGCTGCCATCGCCGCCGACCCGGAGGTGCGGGCGGTGTATCTCGGGCGCCAGGCGGCGTGAGGCGCGGCCGTTGAGCCTGGCCCTGGAAGCCGAAGGGCTGGTCGCCGGCTACGGTTCGGCGGTGGTGCTCGACGGGGTGTCCTTCGCCGTGCCGGCGGGCGGCACCCTGGCCGTGCTGGGCCGCAACGGCGTGGGCAAGACCACGCTGCTGGCCACGCTGATGGGCTTCACCACGCTGCGCCGGGGCCGCATCCGCCTGGGCGGCACGGCCGTGGAGGCGGTGGCGCCGTTTCGCCGCAACCGCCTCGGCCTCGGCTACGTGCCGCAGGAGCGCGAGATCTTCGCCTCGCTCTCGGTGGAGGAGAACCTGTCCGTGGCCGCCCGGCCGAAGGGCTGGGCCGCCGCCGCGGTGTTCGAGCTGTTTCCCGGGCTGCGCGCGCGCCGCCGCAACGCCGGCAACCAGCTCTCGGGCGGGGAACAGCAGATGCTCGCCATCGGCCGCGCCCTGGTCGGCGCGCCGGAGGTGCTGCTGCTGGACGAGCCGATGGAAGGGCTGGCGCCGATCGTGGTGGACGCGCTCTACGACGCGCTGGCCGCGATCCGCGACCGCTCCGGCCCCACGGTGATCCTGGTGGAGCAGAAGGCCGACCTGGCGCTGCGCTTCGCCGAGCGGGCGATCGTGCTGGACCGCGGCCGCATCGTGCACGAGGGCCCCTGCGAGGCGCTGCGCGCCGACGCGGCCCTGCAATCGACGCTGCTCGGGATGGGCGGCCTCGCACCCGGGGCCGCGGCACCCGGACACGGCACGCCCGGCCACGACGGGCAGGGGGAACCGGCTTGAGGATCGAGGAACTCTTCACCGTCGCCGGCCGCGCCGCGCTGGTCACCGGCGGCGCCAGCGGCATCGGCCTGGCCATCGCCGAGGCCCTGGCCGCCAACGGCGCCCGCGTCGCCCTGCTCGACCGCGACGCGGCGGCGCTGGCACGGGCCACGGCGCGCCTGTCCGCGCTGGGCCCGGCCCCGCACGCCGAGGCGGCGGACATCACCGACCGGGCGGCGCTGGAAGCCGCCTTCAACCGCAGCCGCGACGCGCTGGGCGGCCTGGAGATCGTGTTCGCCAATGCCGGGATCAGCGGCGGCCCCGGCTTCCTGCGGCCGGACGGCAGCCGGGACCCCGCCACCGCCATCGAGGCCCAGCCCGCCGAGCGCTGGGAGCAGGTGATGGCGGTGAACCTCACCGCCGCCTTCGCCACCATCCAGGCCGCCGTGCCGCACCTCAAGCGGGGCGGGGGCGGGCGCATCATCGTGACCTCCTCCGTGTCCGCCACGAAAACGGAACTCTTCGTCGGCACGCCCTACGTCGTGTCCAAGGCCGGCATCGCGCAGCTGGTGCGGCAGGCGGCGCTGGAACTCGCGGCCTTCAACATCACCGTCAACGCCATCGCCCCCGGGCCCGTGGTGACCAACATCGCGGGCGGCCGGCTGCAGGACCCGACCGCGCAGGAGTTCTTCGCGCGCTTCTGCCCGATGGGGCGGATGGGCAGCCCCGCCGACCTGCAGGGCGCCGCGCTGTTCCTCGCCTCGCCCGCCGCGGCCTTCGTGACGGGGGCGGAGATCCTGGTGGATGGCGGCGTCACCCTGGGCGCCGTGCGGGCCTGACATCCCGCGCGACCCCAGCGCCACGCGTCTGATCGCGCGATGGTGCTCGGGATCGGGGGCGGGACGCCTTCCCGTGCTTGAGCGGCGGCGGCGAAGCCGGCCATAAAACCGCAACGGCCCCCGGCGGCTCTTCGGGGGCGACGACCGAGAAGAGCAGGGAAGAACGTCCATGCCGAGCATCGCGCGCCGCCAGCTGGCGGCGCTCCTGGGGGCCGCCCTTCCCGCCGCGCTGCCGTGGCCGGGCGGGGCGCGGGCGGCGGCGCCGGGCTTTCCCGACCGGCCGCTGCGGGTGGTCATCCCCAACACCGCCGGTGGCACCGTCAACGGCATCGCCCGCATGGCGATCGAGGCGATCAACCGCTTCTCGCCGCAGCCGCTGATCCCCGACAACCGGCCCGGCGGCGGCGGCACCCTGGCCAGCAGCTACGTCGCCCGCGCCGCGCCCGACGGCTACACCATGATGTTCGCGACCTTCAGCGCCCTGGTGCTGCAGCGCTACTTCCACCCCGACCTGCCCTTCACGCCGGACCAGGCCTTCGCGCCGATCGGCATGGTGTCGGAAACCGCCTACACGCTGGCGGTGCACCAATCGATCCCCGGCAACACCCTGGCCGAGATCCTGGACTACGTGCGGCAGCACCCCGACGACGTCACCTACGCCTCCACCGGCATCGGCTCCTCGCCCCACGTGCTGGGCCAGCGGCTCTGCGACCTGTCGGGGGTGAAGATGCTGCACGTGCCCTATCAGCAGGCGCCCAACATGGTGACGGACCTGATGGTGGGCCGCGTCCACATGACCTTCGAGACCCTGGTCAACGCCCTGGCCATGACCGAGCGCGGCACCATGCGGGTGGTGGCCGTGACCTCGCCCGAGCGCATGGCGCTGGCGCCCGCCGCGGAAACCATGCTGGAAGCCGGCTTTCCCGGGCTGAGCACCATGATGTGGACCGCGCTGGTGGTGCCCGCCGCCACCCCGGCCTCGGTGCAGGACTGGCTGGCCGAGGTGCTGGCTCGGGCGCTGCGGGCGCCGGAAACCGCCGCCTCCTTCGCCAATTACGGCGTGCGGCCGCGGCCCATGCCGCCGGCCGAGGTCCGCGCCCTGCTGGAGGGCGAGGACCGCAAGTGGCGCGACGTGGCGCAACGGATCAGCCAGGCGGCCGGCTGATGCCGGCGCCGCCGCCCGGGGCGATCGACTGCGACGTGCACCCCGCCGTGCCCGGCACGGCGGCGCTGCTGCCCTACCTCGACGAGCAATGGGCCGACACCGTGCGCATGGTGCTGCGCGGCATCGGCCAGCTGGAGCTGAACAGCTACCCGCCCAACGCGCCGCTCTCGGCCCGGCCGGACTGGCGGCCGGCGGAAGGCCGCGCGGGCAGCAGCCTCGAACAGCTCCGCGAACAGCTGCTGGACCGCTTCGCGCCCCGCCTGGCCATCTGCAACCCGCTGTTCGGCGGGCAGGTGCTGTTCCACGAATACCTGGCCGCGGCGCTGTGCCGCGCGGTGAACGACTGGCTGGCGCGGGAATGGCTGGACCGCGAGCCGCGGCTGCGCGGCTCCATCACCGTGTCCACCGTGAACCCCGAGCTGGCGGCGGAGGAGATCGAGCGCCTCGCTGGCGACCGGCGCTTCGTGCAGGTGCTGCTGCTGGTGGGCAACGAGCTGCCGCTGGGCCGCCGCGCCCACTGGCCGATCTTTCGCGCCGCGGAACGGCACGGGCTGCCGGTCGGCGTGCATGCCGGCAGCATGTTCCGCCACCCGCCGACGCAGAGCGGCTACCCGTCCTCCCTGGTGGAGGACTACGTGCTGCAGTCGCAGGTCTTCGCCAGCCAGCTCGCCAGCCTGGTGGCGGAGGGCGTGTTCACCAAGTTCCCCGCGCTGAAGGTGGTGCTGATCGAGTCCGGCGTGACCTGGCTGCCCGGCTTCCTGTGGCGCTTCAACAAGGACTGGCGCGGCGTGCGCACGGAAGTTCCCTGGGTGCACGGCTCGCCGGCCGAGGTGGTGCGCGAGCACGTCCGCCTGACGATCCAGCCGCTGGACGGCCCGCCCGATCCCGGCGCGCTGGAACGGTTGATGGAGCATTTCCGCTCCGACGAGATGTTCCTCTTCTCCACCGACTACCCGCACTGGCAGTTCGACGGCGACGCGGCCCTGCCACCCGGCCTGCCCGCAACGCTGCTGCACAAGCTGCTGGTCGACAACGCCCTGGACACCTTTCCCCGGCTGAAGGAAGCCACGCCATGAGCGCCGTCCTGAACGAAGCCGACCGGCCGCGGAACCGCGACGCGCGCCCGACGGTGGTGGATTGCGACGTCCACCCCGCCATGCGCTCGCGCGCCGAGCTGCTGCCCTTCCTGTCGCAGCGCTGGCGCGACCACATGCGCAGCTTCGGCGCCCGCGCCGCGCAGCCGCTGGTGGGGGAGATCCCCTGGCCGCGCATGACGGTGGGCAACGGCTCGCGCCTCGACGCCTTTCCGCCCGATGGCGGCCCGCCGGCCTCGGACCTCGACTTCCTGCGCACGCAGCTGCTGGACGGCTACGGCGTCGAGCACGGGATCCTGCAGCCGCTCTCGGCCGGCGCCCACACGCTGGACCTGGAACTGGGCGCGGCGCTGTGCAGCGCCACCAACGACTGGCAGCTGGAGAAGTGGGTGCGGCCGGAGCCGCGGCTGCACGCCTCCCTCTGCGTGCCGCAGGAACACCCGGACGCCGCGGTGCGCGAGATCGAGCGCCGCGCCGCCGACCCGGCCTTCGTGCAGGTCGAGATGAAGCCGCGCACGATCGAGCCGGTGGGGCGGCGGCGCTACTGGCCGATCTACGAGGCCGCGGCCGCCGCGGGGCTGCCGGTGGGCTTCCATTCCGCCGCCTTCGGCCCGCACAGCAACAGCGGCGGCGGCTGGCTGTCCTTCTACATCGAGGAACACTACGCCTTCGCCAGCAGCCTGCAGGCGGTGGTGGTCAGCCTGGTGATGGAAGGCGTGTTCGAACGCTTCCCCACGCTGAAGGTGGTCTGCGTGGAGGGCGGCTTCGCCTGGGCGCCGGCGCTGGCCTGGCGACTGGACAAGCACTGGGAACGCATGCGCGCCGAGGTGCCGCAGGTGAAGCGCCCGCCTTCCGAGTATATCCGCGAGCACATCTGGTACACCACGCAGCCGGTGGAGGAGCCGGAAGTGCCCGACCACCTGCGCGACACGGCGGAGTGGATCGGTTGGGACCGGCTGATGTTCTCCACGGATTATCCGCACTGGGACTTCGACGACCCGCGCTACGCCTTCAAGATGCCGATGTCGCAGGGCGAGAAGGAGAAGATCTTCCGCGGCAACGCCCGGTCGCTGTACCGCCTGGACTGAGGGCGGCGTTGCGGCGGGGCCGGAGCGGCGGCGCCTGCGCGAGGACGCGCCCTTGCGCGATGCGGGGCGAGTGGCGATCTGCGACGCGACCGGCGGCGAAGCGGGGCGTGCCCCTCCCTTCGGCGCGACCTGGGAGGAACGGCGAGTCTTGGACCTGAAGAGCCTGGGCGCGGTGGATTGCGACATCCATCCCGCCCTGCAGAACACGGACGTGCTGCTGCCCTATCTCGACGACTACTGGCGGGAGATGGTGCAGATGCGCTCGGTGGCCGACCTGGAACTGTTCAGCAACGCCGCCGCCATGCCGATCGGCGGCCGCGCCGACTGGCGTCCGGCCAAGGGCAAGCCCGGCACGGATTTCGCGCTGCTGCGGGAACAGGCGCTGGACGGGTTCGGGCTGCGCTTCGCCATCTGCAACGTGCTCTACGGCGCGCCCTACCTCGCCAACGAGGATTTCAGCACCGTGCTGACCCGCGCGATCAACGACTGGGTGGCGGCGGAATGGCTGGCGCGCGACCCGCGGCTGCGCGCTTCCATCGTGATCCCCACGGAGAACGTGGACGCCTCGGTTGCCGAGATCGAGCGCCTCGCGCCCGACCGGCGCTTCGTGCAGGTGCTGGTGCTGGCGGCGGGCGAGCGGCTGCTGGGCAAGCGCAGCTTCTGGCCGATCTACGCCGCGGCGCAGCGGCACGGCTTGCCGATCGGCATCCACGCCGGCAGCTCGCGGCGGCACGCGCCCAGCTCGCTCGGCTGGGGCTCCTTCCACTTCGAGGATTACGTCGGCCACGCCCAGGCCTTCCAGGCGCAGCTGCTCAGCCTGGTGTCGGAGGGCGTCTTCGCCGAGTACCCGGAGCTCAAGGTGGTGCTGATCGAGAGCGGCTTCACCTGGCTGCCCGCCTTCCTGTGGCGCTTCGACAAGACCTGGCGCGGCCTGCGCCACGAAACGCCCTGGGTGAAGCGCCCGCCCACGGAGATCGTGCGCGACCACGTCCGCATGACGCTGCAGCCGGTGGACGGCCCACCCGACCCGGCGCAGTTCGAACAGTTCCTGGACCATCTCGGCTCCGACGAGATGCTGCTCTTCTCCACCGACTACCCGCACTGGCAGTTCGACCCCGGCAACGAGGTCCCCGCCGCGCTCTCCGCCGACCAGCTGCGGCGGATCGCGGTGGACAACCCGCTGCGCACCTATTCCCGCCTGCAGGAGGCCTAGCCATGAACGTCGCGGTGCTGAACAAGACCCCGTCGCAGAAGGCGGCGCTGGCGGTGGTGGACTGCGACATCCACCCCAGCCTGCGCACGCCCGCCGACCTCGACCGCTACATGCCCGCGCGCTGGGTGGACTACGCCCGGACCTTCGGCGGCGCCCTGCGGCAGCCCTTCAGCCGCGCCGGCCTTTACCCGCGCAACAACCGCGACGGCGGCGCGCGGCTGGACGCCAAGCCGCCGACGGGCGGACCCTCGGGCTCCGACCTCGCCTTCATGCGGACGCAGCACCTCGATCCCAACAACATCGAGGTCGGCATCCTGCAGCCCTTCCAGCCGCAGACCGTGGCGCAGCGCAACCAGGACTTCGCCGCCGCCTACACGGCGGCAGTGAACGACTGGCAGGTGGACACCTGGTGCGCGCCGGAACCGCGGCTCAAGGGCTCCATCATGGTGACGCGCGAGGACCCCGCGGCGGCGCTGCGGGAAATCCAGAAGCACGCCGGCAGCCCGCATTTCGTGCAGATCTCCACCATGCCGCAGGGCATCGAGCCGCTGGGCCGGCAGCGCTACTGGCCGATCTTCGAGGCGGCGGAAGCGCTGAACCTGCCGATCGGCCTGCATGTCGGCGGCGTCACCGGCATCGCGCCCACCGGCGCCGGCTGGCCCTCCTTCTACATCGAGGAGCACCATTCCAAGTCGGAAGCGATGCAGTCCCTGGTGGTCAGCCTGGTGAGCGAAGGCGTCTTCGACCGCTTCCCCCGCCTGCGCGTCGTGCTGATCGAGGGCGGCTACGTCTGGGTGCCCTCGCTGTGCTGGCGCATGGACCAGAACTACGCGCGCTTCCGGTCGGAACTGCCGCAGCTCAAGCGCCTGCCCTCCGAATACGTGCGCGACCACTTCTGGTACACCACCCAACCCGTCGAGGAGCCGGACAACCCGCAGCACCTGGCGGAGGTGATGGACTGGGTCGGCTGGGACCGCATCCTGTTCTCCACGGATTATCCGCACTGGGACTTCGACGACCCGCGCTACGCCTTCAAATTCGCCTTTGCACCGGAGCGCAAGCAGATGGTGTTCCGCGACAACGCGCGGGCGCTCTACGGGCTGGGCTGAGCGGCATGGCCAAGCACGTCGTCGCCCGCACGGGGGAGATCGCGCCCGGCAGCGCCCGGTCGGTGCGGGTGGGCGGCCGCGACATCGCGGTGTTCAACGTCAAGGGCGAGTTCTTCGCGCTGCTGGACCGCTGCCCGCACGAGGGCGCGCCGCTGTCCTGCGGCCAGTTCACCAGCCTGGTGGAGGCCGACCGCCCCGGCCAGTACCGCGTGTCCCGCCAGGGCGAGATGCTGCGCTGCCCCTGGCACGGCTGGGAATTCGATATCCGCACCGGCCAGTCCTACTGCGACCCGCAGAAGATGCGGGTGCGCAGCTACCAGGTCACGGTGGAACCCGGCGAGGCACTGGCCAAGGGGCCCTTCGTCGCCGAAACCTTTCCGGTGCAGGTGGAGGACGATTACGTCGTGCTCGACCTGTCGCCACCTCCCAGGCCAGCGCCCGCCCTCTGACGCGCGCCTGCTCCCGGCAAATAGGGGCCGGACTGGCGCGCCCGGCTAAGGCCCGAACCCCCCGGACCTACTGCGCCCGGCATCCGTCAGCCCAGGCCGCCCAGGGCCAGTCGCCCGGGATTCGGCCGCCCGGGTTCAGTCACCTGGAGCTCAGTCGCCCAGGGCAAAGTCGAGCAGGAGCTTGATGTTCATCGCCACGATCAGGGCGGCGCAGGCCCAGCCCACGACCTTCTGCCAGGACGGCGCGGCCAGGCTGCCCATGCGGCGCTTGTCGGTGGCGAACAGCATCAGCGGGATCACCGCGAAGGGCAGCTGCAGCGACAGCACCACCTGCGACAGGATCAGCAGCTCCGCCGTGCCGCTGCTGCCGTAAAGCCAGGTCACCACCACCGCGGGCAGGATGGCGATCAGCCGCGTCACCAGCCGCCGCAGCACCGGCGACAGGCGGAAGCGCAGGAAGCCCTCCATCACGATCTGCCCCGCCAGCGTCCCCGTCACCGTGGCGTTCAGGCCGCACAGCAGCAGCGCGATCGCGAACAGGAAGGGCGCCGCCGTGCCCAGGATCGGCGCCAGCAGCCGGTGCGCGTCGCCGATCTCGGCGATGTCCGTGTGGCCGCCGGCATGGAACACCGCGGCCGCGGTGATCAGGATGGCGGAGTTCACCAGCAGCGCCAGGAACAGCGCGATGCTGCTGTCCCAGGTGGCGAAGCGGATCGCCTCGCGCCGGCCTTCCACGTCCTGCCGGTAGGCGCGGGACTGCACCACGGCGGTGTGCAGGTACAGGTTGTGCGGCATCACCGTGGCGCCGATGATGCCCATGGCGATGAACAGCTGGCGCTGGTCCGTCAGGATGGAGGCGGAAGGCACGTAGCCGCTCAGCACCGCGCCCCAGTCCGGGCTCGACAGGATCACCTGGATCAGGAAGCTCACGAAGATCAGCGACAGGAAGCCCATGATCACGGCTTCCAGCCAGCGTACGCCCTTGTTCTGCAGCCACAGGATCAGGAAGGCATCCAGCGCCGTCAGGATGATCCCCCACAGCAGCGGGATGCCGAACAGCAGCTCCAGCGCGATGGCGGTGCCGATCAGCTCGGCCAGGTCGGTGGCGCAGATCGCCAGCTCCGCCAGCAGCCACAGCGGATAGGCCACGACGGGGGGGAAGCGCTCGCGGCACAGCTGCGCCAAGTCCTTCCCGGTGGCGATGCCGATGCGGGCGCAGAGCGCCTGCAGCAGGATCGCCATCAGCGAGGACAGCAGCGCGATCGACAGCAGCGTGTACCCGAAGGCCGACCCGCCCGCGAGCGAGGTCGCCCAGTTGCCGGGGTCCATGTAGCCCACCGCCACCAGGTAGCCCGGCCCGGTGAAGGCCAGCAGCTTGCGGAAGAAGCTGCCCGCGGCGGGCACGGCCACGGAACGGTGCACCTCCGGCAGGCTGGGCGGCGAGGCTGGCTCGCGCCCGGCCGACGCCCCCTGAACCGGCAGCCCGGCCGTGCCGAGCCCGACCACCGGCCCGCCGCCGGGCGGCAGCAGGCCGCCATCCCAGGGAGGAGGGGGCAGAGCGTCGGGCGGCGGGGCGGACATGCGGGTGCTCCGAAACTTAGCGTTGGCTAAACTACCGCGCCGAAGCTGGATTTCAAGTCTCGGCGCGCCGCGGCGCGGGCGCTACACTGCCGGCTATGTCCGGCTCCTCCCCACGGTCCCCGCTGCCGTCCACCGGCGACCACGCGAACCGCTTCGCCCGCCAGCGCGCGGCGGACCGTTCGGCCGTGGCGGAAGACTACGTGGAACTGATCGCCGACCTGCTGGCCCAGGATGGCGAGGCGCGCGCCGTGGACCTCGCCCGCCGCATGGGCGTGTCGCAGGCCACCGTCACCGCCACGGTGGCGCGGCTGCAGCGGGCCGGGCTGGTGGAAACCCGCCCCTATCGCGGGTTGTTCCTGACCACCGAGGGCGCCGCCATGGCCGAGGCCGCCCGCCAGCGGCACGAGCTGGTGGTGCGCTTCCTGGTGGCCCTCGGCCTGGACCGCGAAACCGCCGAGGTGGATGCCGAAGGGCTGGAACACCACGCCAGCGACGCCACCCTGCGCGCCTTCGAGCGCTTCCTGGCGCAGCGCCCCGTGGCCGCCGCCTGACGTGCCGCCCGCAGCCCCGATGCAGGCCGAACGCGGCGCCTTTCTTCTCAGCACCGACCGCTCGCTGCTGGATTTCGATGCCGTGCACGGCTTCCTCCGCAGCGCCTACTGGTGCCCGGGCATCCCGCGCGAGGTGGTGGAGCGGGCCGCCGCGCATTCCCGCACTTTCGGCCTGTACCACCGCCCGGCGCCCGGCAGGCGCGAACAGGCCGGCTATCTCCGCGTCATCACCGACCATGCCGGCTTCGCCTACCTGCTGGACGTTTTCGTGCTGGAACCCTTCCGCGGCCAGGGCTTGGCGCGCTGGATGGTGGAAACCGTGATGGCCGACCCGGAGCTGAGCAGCGTCCGCACCTGGCTGCTCAACACCCGCGACTCCCACGCGCTCTACGGCAAGCTCGGCTTCGTGCCGCTGGACAACCCCGACAGCTACATGCGCCGCCGCATCCCCCAGCCCTGGCAGTCCCCGCCGGGCTGAAGCGCGGCACCGCTATCCGACCAGCCCTCTCCTGCCGGTCGGCCTGCGGTTTCGGTCCGGTTGCGCCTGGGTGTTCGGGCGGTGGCCAAGGGGGCTCTGCCCCCTTGGAGCCCCCGCGAGGAGCCCGGGGCACCTCGACCTCATGAGTGCCTCCGGCGGGGGCGGGATGGCCGAGGGTGCCCGCCATGACCGACGTGGATCATCCCGCCCCCGCCGGAGGCACTCAACGCGGGGTCCGGGGAGTTCGTAACTCCCCGGCTCGGGACAAAGGCTTCGCCTTTGCCCTGGGGTCCAGGGGCAGCGCCCCTGGCCAAGGCCTGAACACCTAGGCGCATCCGAACCACGACCCGCCCCGCCGCCGGCGGGGGAGCCGGCTGCTCAGGCCAGCGGCACCGTCCAGGCGTCGTAGCCGTAAACCCAGTCGGCATTGCCGCCGTCGCGCAGCCAAGCGTTGCCGCGGGAGCCGAGCTGGATCCGGCTGGTGCGGTCCAGCCGGGCCGCCTCGTAGCGGCGCAGGGCGGCGGGGGTATCGGCCTCCTCGGCCAGGCAGCGCGCCAGCACCACCGCGTCCTCGATCGCCTGTCCCGCGCCCTGGGCCATGAAGGGCATCATGGGATGCGCCGCATCGCCCAGCAGGGTGACGCGGCCGCGCGACCAGGCCGGCATCGGGTCGCGCTCATACAGCGCCGTCTTCAGCACCGTGTCGCAGGCGTCCAGCAGCGCCCGGGCCTGCGGGTGGAAATCGGCGTAGACGGCGCGCAACTCCTCCACGCTGCCGGGCTGGGTCCAGGACTCCTCGCGCCAGCTTTCCTGCGCCGTGGTGGCGAAGATGAAGGTGTCGTTCTCGGCGCCCAGCGGAAAGGACACGATCTGGCTCTGCGGGTTGGGGCCCCACCACTTGGTGAAGCTGTCCAGCCCCGGTAGGTCCAGTCGCCCCGCCGGCACCACGGCGCGAAACGCCACCGTGCCCGTGAAACGCGGATGCTCCTGCCCCCAGAGCGCCGCCCGCGCCACGGAATGGATGCCGTCCGCCCCCACCAGCGCGGCCACCGCCGCCTCCGACCCGTCGGCGAAGCGCAGGGTGATGCCGCCCTCACCCGGTTCCACCGCGCGGGCACGACGGCCGAGCTGCAGCACCTCCGCCGGCAGCGCCGCTACCAGCGCGGCCAGCAGGTCGGCGCGGTGCAGGGTCAGCTGCGGCGCGCCGTACTGCGCCTCGGCCGCTTCGGCCATTTTCAGGCGGGAGGTTTCCGCGCCGCTGTCCCACATGCGGCTGATGCGATGGGTGGGCCGCGCCGCCACGGTCCGCAGCGCCTCGCCCAGGCCCAGCCCGTCCAGCGCCCGCACGGCGTTGGGGGTCAGGTTGATGTCGGCGCCCACCCGCCCGAAGCGGCCCGTCTGCTCGAACACCACCACGTCGCGCCCGGCGCGGCGCAGGGCGATGGCGGCCGTCAGCCCGCCGATGCCACCGCCGAGGATGCCGACGGGAAGGGAAGGGGAGGGCATGGCCAGGCTCCGGACCCGGTGAGATGGAAGCAACCCGGATGCACGATGTTTCAAATGTGAACGCAGTGTTCACATAATGATCGTTTCGTGCCGGAACCCTGTCAAGGAACTTCGGCCACCCTGCTCCGGATCAACGCGCCCCGCTTTCCCGGCGCGCCGCGTTTTCCCGCTCCATCCGCTCCCGCGCGCCACCTTCCACGGCGCTGCCGCCGTTCATCGGCTGGTGCAGCGACCCGGCGGTGGACGGCGCCGGCGGGGCGGTTTCCACCTGCGCGCCGTGCGCCATGTCCCCGGCCAGGTTCTCGGTCAGCCGCGGCCAGACCCGGTGGCCGAACACCGCCCCCTCCGCCTTCCAGCCCACCGCGTATTCCACCCGCGGGTGCAGCGACACCCAGACGATGGCGTCCACCACCTCCTCCGCCCCGTCCATCCGGTAGGCGCGGGGTGAGCCACCGCTGCGGTTGGCCGCGTGTTCCCAGAAGGGCGTGTCCACCGCCCAGGGCTCCACCGTGGCCACCCGGATGCCGGCCGGGCCGTTCAGCCACAGCTCCTGGTTCAGCGTCACGCCCAGCCCGACGACGGCGTGCTTGGTGGCGGCGTAGCTGGCATGGTAGGCCAGCGGCACGCGCCCCTCCACCGAGGCGATGTTGACCAGCGTGCCCGCCCCCTGCCGGCGGAACTGCCGCAGCGCCGCGTGGCTGCCGAAGATCACGCCCTTGAGGTTCACGTCCACCACGCGGGCATGGTCCTCGACCGGCACCTCCTCGAAGCGCCCGATCACCCCCACCCCGGCATCGTTGATCCACACGTCGATGCGGCCGAAGCGCTCCACCGCCGCCGCGGCCAGCCGCTCCACCTCCTCCGGCCGGCTGACATCGGTGGGCACCACCAGGGCCTGCCCGCCCGCGGCGCGCACGTCCCCCGCCACCTCCTCCAGCACCGCGGCGCGGCGCGCGGCCAGCACCACCTTGGCGCCGTAGGAGCCCAGCCGCACCGCCACGCCGCGCCCCAGCCCGCTGGACGCGCCGGTCACCACGAAGGTGCGGCCCGCGACCCGCTCGCGGTCGCCTGGCCCGAGCTGCGCGGGCGCGCCGCAGCCGGCGAGAGGGAGAAGCAGCAGCAGGGCGGCCGCCAGGAACGGCCTCAGCAGCGGGTTCGCGTGCGGCACGGCTCGCCTCCGAACAGGGGGATGCTGGCCGATCGCGTCCCGGCCGCCTCCCTAACCGCCCGGGCGCGCCGCCCGTTCCATCAAGCTGCGGGGAAAACTCCCGCTGCAACGGAGGCGCGCTTCGGGGCACGGGCACCCCCCGCGCTCAGGCCGCGATGCCGCTTTCCTCGTGCCGGCGGCGGTCCAGCTCCTCGCCGTAGCGGCGCAGCAGGTGGCTGGCCGTCAGCAGCCCGATCACCCGGCGCGTGTCCGCCCCGTCCAGCACTGCCAGCGCCTCGCTTTCCTCCGCGTCGAACACCGCCATCGCCTGCTTGGCGTTCATGGCCGGCAGCAGCGCCCGGTCGCGCAGCTGCAGCAGCTCCGCCACCGTGGTCACCGCCTCCTCGGCGGCATGCGCCTCGGGCACCGGCACCAGCCCGGCGTAGCGCCCGGCCTCGTCCACCGCCACCACGCGCCCCGTGGAGCCCAGCGGGAAGTCGCGCCGGAAAGCCGACAGCCGCGTGTCGGTCTTCACCGTGCGCACGTCGCGCCGCATCAGCTTGCCCACCGTCAGGTCGCGCAGCCAGCCGACATCGTGGGCGGAGCGGATGGTCTCGCCGCGCAGGTGGAAGCGCCAGGTGGCGAAGGAATAACCGAACAGCCGCCGCACCACGAGTGCCGCCACCGTCACCGCTGTCAGCACCGACCCTGTCACCGCGAAGGAGCCGGTGCTTTCCAGCGCCAGAAAGGTCATCGCCAGCGGCGCCCCCACCACCGCCGCGCCGAAGGCGCTCATGCCCACCACCGCCAGCAGCACCGTGTCCGTGCCGGGCAGCAGCCATTCCGCCCCCGCCCCGAACAGCCGCCCCAGCAGCGCCCCCAGCAGCAGGGAGGAAAAGAACAGCCCGCCGCGGAACCCGGCGCCCAGCGACACCACGGAGGCGACGGTTTTCAGCGCCACCACCGCCAGCACCGCCCAGGCCGGGCCGGAGGCGGCGAAGGTTTCGTGCAGCGCGCCGTGCCCGGCCGAGAGCGCCACCGGCGAGATCAGCGCCAGCATCCCAACCGCCAGCCCGCCCGCCGCCGGCCGCAGCGTCGGCCAGGGCACGGCGCGCCGGATCCCCGTCTCGGCCAGCGCCACGCCGCGCATCAGCGCGATCCCCGCCAGGCCGCAGAGCAGCCCCAGCAGCAGCGCCAAGCCGTAGGCGCTGGCGTCGGGCAGGGCGATGCTTCCCGTCGTCACCAGCACCGCATCGCCGCCCAGCGCCCGGCGCAGCAGCGTCGCCACCACCGCGCTGGTCACCACCGGCGCCAGGGCGGCGATGGCGTAGGTGCCGATCACCAGCTCGAAGGCGTAGAAGGCGCCGGTCAGCGGCGCATCGAAGGCCGCCGCGATCGCCCCGGCGGCGCCGCAGCCCACCAGCACCCGCATGTCGCCGCGCCGCAGCCCGAAGCTGCGCCCCAGCCGCGACGCCGCCCCGCCGCCGGCCTGGGTGTAGCCGGCCTCCAGCCCCACGGATGCGCCGAAGCCGTTGCTGAGGATGTTCTGCACCGCCACCACGGCGCCGTCCCACAGCGACATCTGCCCGCCATGCAGCGCATTGGCCTCGATCGGGTCCACGGGCTGCTTCGGCCGCCACCGCGCCAGCCCCAGGTTCAGCAGCCCCAGCAGCAGCCCGCCCAGCGCCGGCACCAGCAGCAGCACCAGCGGATGCGCGCCGCGCAGCGTGCTCAGCCCATGCGCGCCTTCCGGCCCGAACAGCGCGGCGTGCAGCCCCTGCGCCAGCCAGCCCATCGCCAGGGCCAGCAGCCCGCTCAGCAGCCCCGCCGCCACGGCCAGCCCCACCAGCCCCAGCTCGCCCCGCCGCACCCAGGCGCGAAACGCCGCCAGGCCCCGCTCGGGCCGGACATGCCAGTGCAGCGGCGGCAGCGCGGCATGCCGCAGCCCCTGGCGGGCGGAGCGGTGCAGGCGCTCCCAGGCTCCAAACGACATCCCCGGCCCTCGGCCCGGGATGCGCGCCGCGCAAACCCCCGCATCCCCGGGCCGTCAGGCTTTCCGGCCCGCCGGGGAGCACTGTCAAGCGCCCGGCCGCCGCCCCGCCCCGAAGCGTCCCGCCCCGACCTCCCTGCGCGGAACCGGCCTCAGCGGCCGAGTTCGCGCAGCGTCCGGCGCATCTCCTCGATGATCTCGCGCTGTTCCCGCCGCGAAGCCTGTTCCGCTTCGATCTCCTCGCGGCGCTGCTCGGCCTGCTGGCGGGCGGTTTCCGCCAGCAGCCGCACCTCCTCGGCCAGGGCGCGGATCCCCTCGCGCGCGATCCGCGTTTCTTCCGCCACGAGGCGGGCCTGCTCGGCCCAGGCGCGCAGGTCCTCGCTGGCGCGCCGGCTGTCCTCGGCGCTGGCGCGCTGCCCCTCCGCCACGGCCTGCTGCGAGGCCCGCGCCTCGCGCCGCCGCTCCGCCGCCGCGCGCCCGGCCTCGGCCGCTGCGCGGGTGGCTTCCGCCGCGCCCTGCCCTGGTTCCGCTGCCTCGTCGCCCGCCATCGGCACGGCCCTCCCGGGGTGAACATAGGGGGCGAACATAGGACGGCGGGGAAGCGGCGATACGGGCCGCTTCGCCCCACGGTGCGGAAGGCGGTCCGGCCCTGCTCACGATTCCGTGCGAATCCTGCGCCCGGCGGCGAGAAAAGCGTCGCGCTCGCCATCGAACTGCGGCAGGCTGCTGGTCCACCCTGCCCGTCTGTGCCGGCACTGAAACGGAGTTCCGCGTGGCTTCCACCCCCGCCAGGTTCCTGGTTCTGCTGCTTCTCGCGTCCCTTGCCGCCTGCGCCGGGCCGGAACTCCGCGCGTCCCTCGGCGGCTACGCCGACCCCGATTACGACAGCACGGTCAGCAGCTACGCCGACGCCATCCTGGCGGGCATGGAACGCGCCCGCACCCCGCGCGCCATCCTGCGCCAGCCCGCCACGGCCGACTGGCCGGGCTGAGGGCGCCAGCCGCCGCCCCGCGCCGCCACCCGCCGCCCCGCGGGCGCCCCGCAGCGGCGGCACCCCTCCGGCCGCACCGCGCTCCGCCCGGCGCCCCGGCACGCGCAGCCACGGCCGGGCAGGCCAGCGTCCTGCACCCTCGCCGCCGGGCCAGCGCGACCCACGGCTCCCGCCGCTGGCCCACCGATCCGCGGCGCCCACCGCCGAGCCCCGCCGCGGCACCACGCCATGCCCCGGCCACTTCCCGTGACCCGTTTCCGCCTGGGCGCTGCGCCCGCGATCCTGTAGGGCCGGAGCCCATGCCCGACCCGACCCAGCTCGCCCTGTTCACCGCTGCGGCGCTGCTGCTGGCGGTCACCCCCGGCCCGGGCCTGTTCTTCGTGGCCGCCCGCACCCTGGCCGGCGGCCGGGCAGAGGGCGTGGCCTCCTCCTTCGGCACCGGGCTGGGCGGCATGGCCCATGTGCTGGCGGGCAGCCTGGGGGTATCCGCCCTGGTGCTGGCCAGCGCGGAACTCTTCACCGCCCTGAAGCTGGCCGGCGCCGCCTACCTGGTCTGGATCGGCTGCCGCACCCTGCGCGCCGCCCGCCGCGACGCCGCCGCGGTCCTCGGGGGCGCCGCACTGCCGCCGGCCGGGCCGCGGCGGGCCTTTCGCGACGGCGTGCTGGTGGAAGCGCTGAACCCCAAGACGGCCGCCTTCTTTCTGGCCTTCCTGCCGCAGTTCGTGGACCCCGCGGCCGGCGGCGTGGCGCTGCAATTCGTGCTGCTCGGCTCCCTGTCGATCGCGCTCAACACCCTGGCCGACCTCGGCGTGGCCCTGGCTGCCGGCCGCATCCGGGACGGCGCCGCCGCGGGTCCGGCCCTGATGCGCCGGCTGCGCGAAGCCTCCGGCGCGGCGATGATCGCGCTCGGCCTCGGCCTCGCCCTGGCCCGGCGCCCGGCCAGCTGAACCCATCCCCGGCCGGAACGGAGCGCCCATGTACGTCCCCCGCCAGTTCCGTGAGGAACGCCCCGAGATCCTGGCCCAGGCCATGCGCGACATCGGCTTCGCCGCCCTGGTCACGCCCGCGCCCGAGGGGCTGCAGGTGTCGCACCTGCCCACCGTGCTGAAGGCGGAAGGCCCGGACGGCTGGTGCCTGGAAACCCATCTCGCCCGGCCCAACCCGCACTGGCAACTCGCCGGCCGCGGCGCGCCCAGCGTGGCGATCTTCGGGGGGCCGCAGGCCTACGTGTCGCCGGGCTGGTACGCCTCCAAGCGCGAGCACGGCAAGGTCGTGCCCACCTGGAACTACATCGCCGTGCACGCCCACGGCACGCTGGAACTGATGGAGGACGCCGACCAGCTGCGCTCCCACCTCGAGGACCTCACCCGCGCCCATGAGGCGGGGCGCGAGCACCCTTGGGACGTGTCGGACGCGCCGGCCGAGTTCGTGGCCGGCCTGACCCGCGCCATCGTCGGGCTGCGGCTGCGGGTGCAGCGGGTCGAGGGGGCCTGGAAGCTGATCCAGCACCGCAGCGAGGCCGACCGCCTGGGCACCATCGCCGGCCTCGACGCCGAACCCGGCGGCCAGGCAGTAGCCGCGGCGATGCGCGCCCTGGAAGCCGCGCGTTAGCGCAACGGCGGCGGCCGCGAAGCGCTGCCGCAACCGGGCCCGCCGCGACGTTGCGGCGCAGCCCGCAGCCCGCAGCCCGCAGCCCGCAGCCCGCAGCCCGCCCCCGATCCCGCAGCCCGGCGCCGCGCGGCCGGGGCCCCGCCGCTTCGCGCAGAGGCGGGGTGCCGCTAGGATCGCGCCCGCCGGGTTCCGCCGCCCGCGCCGGGGCGCCGGCGCGGGTGGCGGGCCGCGCACCGGCACCAGCGCGCCCCGCAGCCGTTCCGCGGAAGGGTTCCCATGCCGCATTCCGCCACCCCGGCCGCCGCCGCCACCCCCGCCCGCCGCGCGCCGCGGCGGCTGTGGCGCCGGGCGGCGATGCTGTTCCTGCTCGGGCCGCTGGCGGTGATCCTGGCCTTTCGGGTGCTGCCCGTGCCGGCCACGCCGCTGATGCTGATCCGCGCCGTCCAGGGCCATGGCTGGCAGCACGACTGGGTGCCCTATGAGCGGATCGCCCCGGCCCTGGCGCGGGCGGTGATCGCCTCCGAGGACAACCGCTTCTGCGAGGAGCCGCTGGGCTTCGACACCCTAGCCCTGGGCGAGCAGATCGCCGCCTGGTGGGACGGCGAGCGGCCGCGCGGTGCCAGCACCCTGACCATGCAGACCGCCAAGAACCTGCTGCTCTGGCCGGGGCGGGACCCGGTGCGCAAGCTGCTGGAAGCCTGGCTGACGCCGCAGATCGCGCTGTTGTGGCCCAAGCGCCGGGTGCTGGAAGTCTACCTCAACAGCGTGGAGTTCGGCCCCGGCCTCTACGGCGCCGAGGCCGCCGCCCGTGCCTTCTTCCGCAAGCCTGCCGCGGAACTGACCGCGGCGGAGGCGTCGCAGCTGGCGGTGGTGCTGCCCAGCCCGCTTACCTGGTCGGCTGCCCGCCCCACGCCCTATCTGCGCGAGCGCGCCGCCACCATCCGCCACCGCGTTTCCACCCTGGGCCCGCTGCTGGACTGCGCCGACTGAGGCTGGCCGGTTGTTCCGGGCTGCTTCCGCATCGGCCCAGCGCCGCCCCCGGCCGCCCCGGCAGGAGCTCCGCCTTGCGGGCTCCGGGAAATGCGTGCCCCCAGGCCCCAGCCCGAATACCCCCCGGCGCGACCCACCGGGTTGCCGCAACGGCTGGCAGATTCCGGCAAAAGTGACAGGAACCCGGGAAATCTGTCACGCCGGTGCGGTCTGTGCCACGTCGCGGCCGCACAGAAGCGTCTTGCCAGCGGGTACCACGCTGTTCTATAGGAATAAAATCAACAAAGGATCCCTCCAGCGGGCCACCCCTGGTAAGGAAGTAAGGTCGTAAGGAAGTAAGGCGAATGCCCGATCCCGCCGCCGACCGCCTGCGCGCCATCCTGCGCGGCGACGCGGCGCTGATGCGGCTGCTGCCGGTGCTGCACGACCTCGGCCTGCCGGACTGGTGGCTGGTGGCGGGCTCGATCTACGGCTCCGCCTGGAACGCCCTGACCGGCCGCCCGCGCGAACACGGGCTACGCGACTACGACCTCGCCTATTTCGACCCCGACACCTCCTGGGACGCCGAGAACGCAGTAATCGCCCGCGTCGCCGCGGCCACCGCCGGGCTGGCGCTGCCGGCCCCGGTCCAGGCGCGCAACCAGGCCCGGGTGCACCTGTGGTTCGCCGGGCATTTCGGCATCCCTTTCGGCCCGCCGCTGCGGAACACCGTCGAGAGCATGCGCCGCTACGCCTCCCAGGCGCATGCCGTGGGGGTGCGGCTGGACGCGGCGGGGAGGCTGGACGTCGCCGCCCCCTTCGGGCTGGAGGATCTGCTTTCCCTGGTGATCCGCCCCAACCCGGCGCTGAACAACCGCGCCGCCCACCTCGCCAAGGGCGCGCGCAGCCTTGCCCTGTGGCCGGAAGCGACGCTGCTGCCCTGGCCCGACGTGCCGGCCTGACACAGCGGGCGCCCGCCCGCCGTAGGGCCCGCCCGCCGTAGGGCCTGCCGCGCCGCTCCGGCCCGCCCTCGCGCCCCTCCGCCCCGCGCCCTCGCCCCATGGTGCCGGGCCGGGCCGGGCAGGGGAGGGCGCGCCGCAGCCGTCACGCGCCCGGGCTTGCACGCCCCGCCCGGGCAGCCTACGCGGGCGCGGCTTTCACGACGGAGATTCCGCCATCATGGCCATCGAGCGCACCTTCAGCATCATCAAGCCCGACGCGACGCGCCGGAACCTGACCGGCAAGATCAACGCCGTGTTCGAGGAGAAGGGCCTGCGCATCGTCGCCCAGCGCCGCATCCTGATGACCCAGGCCCAGGCCGAGCACTTCTACGGCGTCCACAAGGAGCGCGGCTTCTTCAAGGACCTGGTCAGCTTCATGACCTCCGGCCCCGTGGTGGTGCAGGTGCTGGAAGGCGAGAACGCCGTGGCCGCGCACCGCGAGGCGATGGGCGCCACCAACCCGGCCAATGCCGCCGAGGGCACCGTCCGCAAGCTCTTCGCCGAGAGCATCGAGGCCAACAGCGTGCACGGTTCCGACAGCCTCGAGAACGCGGCGAGCGAGATCGCCTACTTCTTCGCCGGCCACGAGATCGTCGGCTGAAGAACCCGGGCGGGGCGCTTCGCGGCACCCCGCCTGCCCCGTCGCGGGCGCCGGCTGCGCCGCCGCCGCAACCCACGGCCTGGAGCGCGAATCGCGGCGCGCCATTGCATCGCCGGATCCTTCCACCCTCACCGTCTCGTGCGCCGAAAGCTGGTTTCCGACCTCAACCGGCGGCCTCCACGAACGCTTCCCTCCCATGCCGCCGCATCGGAGGGCCCAATGATGACAAGCTTCTACAAGGCGATCTTCGGACTGACCCTCAGCGTCCTGCCGCTCGGGACGACGGCCTGGGCGGCTTCCCCGCGCGACGGCAACTCGGTGGTGACGCTGACCCGCCCGGCCCGCGGTGCGGCCAGCGCGGACCATTCCGGCCGCGTGCGCCAAGGCCAGGCCGGGGTGCTGAACGGCGTCCGCCTGGCCAGCGGCGCGCGGCTCGACCCCAGCGCCGCCGTGGCGGCCAGCCAGGTGCTGCCCGTGGGCACCACCGCCCGGGTGACCAACCTGGACAATGGCCGGGTGACCATGGTGCAGATCCGCGACCGCGGTCCCACCGGTCAGGGCCGGCTGCTGGACCTCAGCCCCGGCATCGCGCGTTCGATCGGGCTGACCAACGTGGCCAACGTGCAGGTGGCGCCCCTCGCGGTGCCGCAGCCGGACGGCAGCATCCGCCTGGGCGACGGCACCGGCCTGTCCGGCCAGCCCGCCGCCCCGGCACTGAGCGAGCGGCCGCAGGACTGGGGCTGAAGGGGGCGATTGAAAGGGGAAATCACAACAACGTTTCACCCACCGACCTGCCCATGGTGGACTTCCCGGGCAGTTGGCGTAACTCAGGCTTACGATGCCGCCCGCGCCTCTGCCGATCGACGAAGCCGACCGCCTGAGCGCGCTGCATAGTCTTTCCCTGCTCGATACCCCCGCCGAGCCGAATTTCGACTTCTACACCCGACTCGCCGCCCGGCTCTGCGAGGTCCCGATCGCGGCGGTGTCGCTGATCGACGCCGACCGCCAGTGGTTCAAGTCGGCTTTCGGCCTGGAAGCGCGGCAAACCCCGCGCGACCTGGCCTTCTGCACCCACGCCATCCTCAACCCCGATGAGCCGCTGGTGGTGCCCGACACCACGGTGGACGCCCGCTTCGCCGCCAATCCGATGGTGCTGCGCGGCGAGAGCCTGCGCTTCTACGCCGGCATGCCCCTGCGCGGCCCGGACCGGGCGCTGCTGGGCGCGGTGTGCATCGCCGATACCCGGCCCCGCATCGCCGATGGGCGCATGCTCGGCATCCTGCGCGACCTCACCCTGGGGGTGGCCAGCGTGATCGAGCAGCACGCCCGCGGCCTGGCCGTGCGGCCGGCGGTGGATGCCCTGTCGGCCACCGCGCCCGGAACCCCGTCCCCCGAGGACCTGCGGGAAGCCATGGTGGGCGAGAACACCGGGCTGGATGTCCACCTGCAGCCCATCTGCGATGCCCGCGACTGCCGCATCGTCAGCTTCGAGGCGCTGCTGCGCTGGGACCACCCGCGGCTCGGGCAGCTCAGCCCCGGCGACTTCCTGCCGCTGGCGGAGCAGGCCGGCCTGTCGGAACTGCTGGACGACTGGGTGCTGCGCCGCACCGCGCGCGAGGCGGTGCGCTGGCCGGAGGGAGCGCCCACCGTGGCGGTGAACCTGTCCACCGGCTTCCTGCGGCCCCACCGGGCCGCCGCGGTGCTGGCGACGGTGCTGGCGGAAACCGGCCTGCCCGCCGGCCGCCTGGAGGTGGAACTGCCGGAGGCCTTGGCAGCGACGCAGATCGAGGCGGCCGCCGCGGCACTGTCGGAGATCGGTGCCCTGGGCGTCGGCATCTGCCTGGACGATTTCGGCGCCGGGCAGGCGACCGGTTTCGCCATGCTGGCGCGGCTGGGTTTCCGGCGCATCAAGCTGGACCGGCTGCTGGTGGCGGGGCTGGAAGAAGCGCCGGCCACAGTGGCGCGCAGCGAGGTGATGCTGCGGGCCCTGATCGGCATGGCGCACGGCCTGGGCGCCGAGGTGGTGGCCGAAGGCGTGGAGAACGAGGCGCAACTGGCCTTCCTGGCCCGGGCCGGATGCGACGCCGTGCAAGGGTGGCTGACCGGCCGCCCGGAACCGGCGGTGGCCTGGCGCCGGCGCCTCGGCGCGGCCTGATCCGGGCACCGCCACGGATCAGGTCCAGGTCGGTTGCCCCACGGGGCTCACGCGCTGGCCAGAGGCGTGTCCCGCCCCCATCCACGGCCGTCGCGGGAAACGCGGCGCGGGCGTCGCGCCGCGGCGGTTCAGCCGGCCAGCAGGTAGAGCAGGACCAGCAGCACCACGACGATGCCGATGCCCCAGGTCGCCGCCTTCATGAAGCTGTTCCAGCCGGACTGGCGATCGGCCAGGATATCCTTCGCGTCCACCGGCACCATGTCGATGTGCTGCTCCGACTGCGCCATCGGCTCGATCCGTCCTTTGTAAGCGTTGTGCCTTCCTGTAGGCAGGCCGGCGTGGAGGGGCAAGGGGGTCGGCGTGCCGGACCGGCGCTACGGCCCGTCCGGCGGGTTGCGCAGCGCCGCCGCGGGGTCGGGGCAGGGCGCGTCGCGCAGCCGCCCGTCCGGCCCGACCCGGCCTTCCGCCAGCCAGCGCAGCGCCGCCGGATAGATCCGGTGCTCCTGTTGCAGCACCCGGGCGGCCAGGCTGTCCGCGTCGTCCCCGGGCAGCACGGGCACCGCGGCCTGGGCCAGGATCGGTCCCTCGTCCAGCCCGGGCGAGACGAGGTGCACGGTGCAGCCATGCAGCCGCACCCCCGCGGCCAGGGCCCGCTCATGCGTGTCCAGCCCGGGAAAGGCCGGCAGCAGGCTGGGGTGGATGTTCAGCATCCGGCCCTGCCAGCGGCGCACGAAGCCTTCGGTCAGCACGCGCAGGAAGCCGGCCAGCAGCACCAGCTCGATCGCGTGCTCCTCCAGTACCGCCTGCATCGCGGCCTCGAAGCCGGCGCGGTCGCCGCGGAAGCCGCGGCTTTCCACCGCCGCCGTGGCCACGCCGGCGGCGCGGGCGCGTTCCAGCCCGGCGGCATCGGCGCGGTTGCTCAGCACGAGGGAGATGGCGGCGGGAAAGGCCGGATCGGCGGCGGCGTCCAGCAGCGCCGCCATGTTGGAGCCGCGGCCGGAAATCAGGACCGCGGTGCGCGCCCGGTTCACGCCGCCGGCCAGCCGGGCCGCAGGCCGGTGAAGCGAACGGTGGCCGCCGCCGGGTCGTCCGGCACCCCATCGCCGCCGGGCTGCGGCGCGCCGGCCGCGGGCGCGCTGCCGGGCTGCGGCGCACCGCCCGGAGCGGCGGCCCCGACCGCGGCGGCCGCGTCGGTTTCCGGGGCGCGGCCCGCTGCATCCGAGGCGGCCTCGATCCGGCCGATCCGCGCCACGGTTTCCCCCGCTTCCTCCAGCAGGGCGATGGCGGCCTCGGCGTCGGCCTCCGCCACCACCAGGGCCATGCCGATGCCGCAGTTGAACACCCGCAGCATCTCCTCGGCCGCGACGCCCCCGCGCTGCGCCAGCCAGCCGAACACCGGCGGCGGCGTCCAGGCGCCGGCGTCGATGGCCGCGGCCATGCCGGCGGGCAGCACGCGCGGCAGGTTGCCCGGCAACCCGCCGCCGGTGATGTGGGCGGCCGCCTTCAGCAGCCCGGCGCGGTGCAGTGCCAGCACCGGCTTCACGTAGATCCGGGTGGGCTCCATCAGGGCCTCGCCCAGGGTTTGCCCGGCGGCGAACGGGGCGGGGTCGCCCAGGGAGGCGTTGCCGCCCTCCAGGATGCGCCGCACCAGGGAATAGCCGTTGGAATGCACGCCGGAGGAGAGCAGCCCCAGCACCACGTCGCCGGGCCCCACGTCGCCGCGCGGCAGCAGCGCGCCGCGCTCGGCGGCGCCCACCGCGAATCCGGCCAGGTCGTAGTCGCCGTGGCCGTACATGCCCGGCATCTCGGCGGTTTCGCCCCCCACCAGGGCGCAGCCGGCGCGGCGGCAACCCTCGGCGATGCCGGCCACCACGGTGCGGGCCTGCTCCACCTCCAGCTTGCCGGTGGCGAAGTAGTCCAGGAAGAACAGCGGCTCGGCGCCCTGCACCACCAGGTCGTTCACGCACATCGCCACCAGGTCGATGCCGACGCCGCCGTGCTGCCCCGAATCGATGGCCAGCCGCAGCTTGGTGCCCACGCCATCGGTGGCCGACACCAGCACGGGGTCGGAGAAGCCCGCGGCGCGCAGGTCGAACAGCGCGCCGAAGCCGCCCAGCCCGCCCATGGTGCCGGGGCGGTCGGTGGCGCGGGCGAGCGGCTTGATGGCATCCACCAGCGCGTCGCCGGCCTCGATGTCCACGCCCGCGTCGCGATAGGTCAGGCTGGCCATGCTGTCTCCCGATCGGCTATGCCCGAGGGCTGCGGAAAAGGAACGGTCTGATGCCCAGGCGAGTGCCGAGCTGCCGAGTGCCGAGCCAGGGCGAGGGGGACAGGCAACACCACGTTCGGCGGGGTCGCGCAACCGCCCCCCTGCTGTCCCGTGGGGCCTCGCTGGCGATGGCGCTGCGGGTTGCCTCCGCCGTTCCCCTGCTCCTTCCCCTGGGTGCGCTGCTGCTCGCACCCCTGGTGGCCGCCACGCCGGCGCTGGCGCAGGACGCCCCGGCCACCCCGCCCAGCGGCGGCTACACCCAGCGCGGCGTGCCGGCCGAGGCCACCGCCGAGGACGCGGTGAAGGCGCGCGAGCAGGCCTACGCTTCCGCCCGGCGCATCGCCTATTCCCGCATGGCCGGCGAGCTGGGGCTGCCCTCCAGCCTGTCGGATTCGCAGATCGAGGGCCTGGTCAGCAGCACGGTGGTGGAGCAGGAGCGCTCCAGCCGCACCGGCTTTTCCGGCCGCGTCACCGTGAACTTCAACCCGCGCCGCGTGGCTTCCCTGGGTGGCCGGGTGCCGGCCGGGGGGAGCGTCGCCTCCTCGGGCGGGTCGTCGTCGGGCAGCAGCGGGAACAACGCGGCCTATGTGCCGCCGGTGTCGCCCGCCTCCTCCTGGGTGGAGGCGCGGGCGCGCTTCGGCAGCCTGGCGGAATGGCTGGACCTGCGCCGCCGCCTGCTGGCCAGCCCGCAGGTGGCCAGCGTGCAGCTGCAGGCGATCGCGGTGGACCGGGCGCGGGTGCGCCTGGGGCTGCGCGGCCCGGCCGATGCCGCGCCGCCCGGGCTGGCGGGGGCGGGCGTGCTGATGGAGCCGGCCACCGACGGTTCCTGGCGCCTCGGCCTCGCCGGAGGGACATGAGCGGCGGCAGCGACCAGGCCGGGCCTTTCCGGCAGGATCCGCCGGCGGCGCCCTCCGGCGAGGCCGCGCAGACGCCGCCCGACGCCGCCGGGCGGGTGCTGCCCGATGTTGCCGCGTCGGCGCTGGCCGGTGCCGCCGGGCGGGCGCCGCCCGACGCCGCCGGGGTGCCCGATGCGGGGCTGCTCACCGTGCCCAACATCATCACCTTTGCCCGGCTCTGCGCCGTACCGGCGGCGGTGTGGCTGATCATCCAGCAGCGGCTCGACCTCGCCTTCCTGGTGTTCGTGCTGGCCGGCGTGTCGGACGGCATCGACGGCTGGTACGCCCGGGTGTTCAACGTCCGCTCCGCCCTGGGGGCGGCGCTGGACCCGGTGGCGGACAAGGGGCTGCTGGTCAGCGTCTACGTCACCCTGGCCTGGGTGAACGTGCTGCCGGACTGGCTGGCCATCCTGGTGGTGTTCCGTGACGTGGTGATCGTGGGCGGCGTGGTGCTGTTGACCGTGGTAGGCGCGCGCCCGGCGATCCGGCCCCTGCGGGTGTCCAAGGTGAACACGGCGCTGCAGATCGCCCTGGCCGCGGTGGCGCTGCTGGTGCACGGCTTCCACCTGCCCCTGCCGGGCCTGACCGAGGCGCTGGTGTGGCTGGTGGCAGCCAGCACCCTGCTGTCCGGCGCCGCCTATGTCCGCAGCGCCGTGCGCCCGGCGGCGACGCCGTGATCGTACCGCCCGTTGCCCCGCCCCCGGCCGTACCGGCGCCGCGCCCGGCGGCGCCCGTGACCCTGTCGCCCGCGCTGCTCGCGGCCGCCGCGCGCGGGCCGCAAACCGCCACGCGCGGCCAGCGCCTGGGGCTGGTGCTGGGCGGCGCTGCGGCGCTGGTCGCGGTGCTGTGGCTGTTCTCGCCGATCCTGACGCCCTTCGTGCTGGCGATCTGCATCGCCTATTTCCTGGACCCGCCGGCGACGCGGCTGGCGCGGATGGGCGTGCCGCGGGGCCTCGCGTCGTTCCTGCTGATCTTCGCCCTGTGCGCCCTGGCGCTGCTGGCGGTGCTGCTGCTGTATCCGCTGCTGATCGCCCAGATCGGCACGCTGCTGCAGCGCCTGCCCGCCTATATCGCCCGCATCGGCGCCACCGTGCGCGAGCTGCTGGCCGCCGCCGCGGAGCGCCTGGGGCCGGAGGTGCTGGACGCCCGGCTGCAGGATCTCGCGGTGAACCAGGCTGCCTCCATGCTGGGCGCGCTGGCGAGCGGGGCGACGCAGCTGATCGGCGGCGGCTCCGGCCTGCTGGGGGTGGGCTACGCGCTGTTCGGGGTGTTCACCTTTGCCGTGGTGACCCCCGTGGTGGGCTTCTACCTGCTGCGCGACTGGCCGCGCATCATCCTGCGGGTGGAATCCTGGATGCCCAGGCGCTACGCCGCCACGCTGCGCACGCTGGGGCGCGACACCGACCGCGTGCTCTCGGCCTGGCTGCGCGGGCAGCTGATCTGCTGCGGCATGCTGGCGGTCTACTACGCCGTGGCCTTGCAGTCGGTGGGGCTGGAGCTCGGGCTGCTGGTGGGATTGCTGGCGGGGCTGCTGTCCTTCATTCCCTATGTCGGGTCGCTGACGGGCATGGTGACGGCGCTGCTGCTGGCGGTGGGCCAGTTCGGCGGGTGGCAGGGGGTGGTACTGGTGGCGGGGGTGTTCCTGTTCGGGCAGACGGTGGAAGGCTACGTGATCTATCCCCGGCTGCTGGGCGACCGGGTGGAGCTGCACGCGGTGTGGGTGATCTTCGCGCTGTTCGCGGGCGGGGTCGCCTTCGGCTTCCTGGGCGTGCTGCTGGCGGTGCCCATGGCGGCCACCATCGGCGTGCTGGCGCGCTTCTGGCTGCGCCGCTATCTCGCCAGCCCGCTCTACCTCGACCCGCCGAGAACCGGGCGGTGAGCCCGCGCCAGCTGCCCCTGCCGCTGGCCCTGCCGCCCGAGCGCGGCGCGCCGGTGCTGCCCGACAGTTCCAACGCCGTGGCGCGCACCTGGCTGGCGGCGCCGGATGATTGGCCGGGCGGCCGGCTGGCGCTGTTCGGGCCGGAAGGGGTGGGCAAGTCGCTGCTGCTGCGCCAGGCCGCGGCGCGGCTGGGGTTGCGGGTGCTGGAAGGCTCGGCCCTGCGCGGCGTGCCCGACGGCCTGCCCTCGGCCGTGGACGACGCCGACTGCGCCGCCGAGGAAGAGGCGCTGTTTCACCTCATCAACGCCTGCTCCAGCACCGGCGCCCTGCTGCTGCTGGCCGGGCGCGAGCCGCCGGCGCGCTGGCGGGTGAAGCTGCCCGACCTCGCCTCCCGCCTGCGCGCCATTCACGCGGTGGAGGTGGAGGAGCCGTCCGAGCAGCTGCTGCGCGCCCTGCTGGCGCACCATTTCGCCGAGCGGCAGGTGCGGGTGGACCCGGCCACGCAGGACTGGCTGCTGCTGCGCCTGCCGCGCGAGGCCGCGGCCGTGTCCCTGGCCGCGGCGCGGCTGGACCGCGCGGCGCTGGCCGCCGGCGGTGCCGTGACCCGGGCCCTGGCGCGGCAGGTGCTGGCCGACCTGCCCTTCTTCGGCGCCGAGGAGGATGCCGCGGCGGATGACGTTTCCGTGGCAGACGGCGCGGGCGGGTCGAACCGCCACCCGACCCTGCTGTAGACCGGGATGGCCATGGATAGCATCCCCGCCCCCGAGGTTTCCCCGGCCAGCCCGCCCGGCGGATCGGCCGCCCCCAGCGAGCCCGGCGCCCAGCGGCCACCGGAGGACGCGGCGGCCTCCCCCTGGCGCTTCATCAACCGTGAGTTGAGCTGGCTGGCCTTCAACGAGCGGGTGCTGGAACAGGCCGGCGACACCGCGCACCCGCTGCTGGAACGGCTGCGCTTCATCGCGATTTCCGCCAACAACCTCGACGAGTTCTATTCCGTGCGCGTCGCGGGCCTGGCCGGGCAGGAGCGCGCGGGGGTCGGCGCCATCTCCCCCGACGGCCTGACGCCGCCGCAGCAGCTGGCTGCCGTGCAGGAACGCGCGGGCGCGCTGATTGAGCGGCAGCAGGCCGCCTGGCGCGAGATGCGCGGCATGCTGCGCGGCGCCGGCATCGCCCTGCTGGAACCCGAGGAGCTGGAAGAGGCCGATCGCGCCTGGCTGGACAGCTGGTTCCTGGAGCGCGTCTTTCCCGTGCTCACGCCCCTGGCCGTGGACCCCGCGCATCCCTTTCCGTTCATCGGCAACCTCGCCCTCTGCCTCGTGCTGAAGCTGGTGCGCGAGGAGGATGGCGGCACCATGCGCGCCCTGCTGCCGCTGCCCTCGCAGATCGAGCGCTTCGTGCGGCTGCCCGCCACGGCCGGCGGCATCCGCTTCGTGTCGCTGGAAAACCTGCTGCTGCTGAACCTGCGCCACCTGTTCCCGGGCTTCATCCTGGCCGAGCACGGGCTGTTCCGCATGATCCGCGACACCGACGTGGAGTTCGAGGAAGAGGCCGAGGACCTCGTGCGCTCCTACGAGACGGCGCTGAAGCAGCGCCGCCGCGGCCGCGCCATCCGCCTGTCCGTCACCGCCGACACCCCCGCCGACATGGTCAGCTTCGTGGCCGAGCAGACCCGCGCCGGCCCGTCCGGCGTCTTCTCCGTGGAGGAGCTGCTGGGCCTGTCGGACCTGACGCAGATGATCGTGGACGACCGGCCCGACCTGCTGTTCACGCCCTACACGCCGCGCTTCCCCGAACGCATCCTGGACTTCGCCGGCGACTGCTTCGCGGCCATCAAGGCCAAGGACATCGTGGTGCACCACCCCTACGAGTCCTTCGACGTGGTGGTGCAATTCCTGCGGCAGGCGGTGCGCGACCCCAACGTGGTGGCGATCAAGCAGACGCTGTACCGCACCTCCCGCAACAGCCCGATCGCGCGCGCGCTGATCGAGGCGGCGGAAGCGGGCAAGTCCGTCACCGCCATGGTGGAGCTGAAGGCGCGCTTCGACGAGGAGCGCAACATCGCCCTGGCGCGGGAGCTGGAAGCGGCCGGCGTGCAGGTGGTCTACGGCTTCGTGGACCTGAAGATCCACGCCAAGATCTCCCTGGTGGTGCGGCGCGAGGCCGGGCAGTTGCGCTCCTACGCGCATTTCGGCACGGGCAACTACCACCCCGTCACCGCGCGCATCTACACCGACCTCAGCTTCTTCACCGCCGATCCCGGTTTGACGCGCGACGCGGCGCGGCTGTTCAACTACCTGACCGGCTATGCCCGCCCGGAAATCATGCAGTCCCTGGCCTTCGCCCCCCTGACCCTGCGCCCGACCATGATGGGGCTGATCGAGCAGGAGATCGCCTTTGCCCGCGAAGGCCGCCCGGCCGGCATCTGGCTGAAGATGAACTCCCTGGTGGACGAGCAGCTGATCGACGCGCTGTACCGGGCCAGCGAGGCGGGGGTGAAGGTGGACTGCATCGTGCGCGGCATCTGCTGCCTGCGTCCGGGCGTGCCGGGCCTGTCGTCCAACATCCGGGTGAAGAGCATCGTCGGCCGCTTCCTGGAGCATTCGCGCATCTACTGCTTCGGCAACGGCCACCGCCTGCCGTCCCGCCGGGCGCGGGTGTTCATTTCCTCCGCGGATTGGATGGCGCGGAACATGGACTGGCGCGTTGAAACCATGATCCCGGTGGAGAACCCGACCGTGCACGCGCAGATCCTGGACCAGATCATGGTGGTGAACCTGAAGGACACCGCGCAGTCCTGGCAACTCGGCCCCGATGCGACCTATCGCCGCCTTGATCCCGGGCCGCAGCCGATCTCGGCCCATGCCTGGTTCATGACCAACCCCTCCCTGTCAGGCCGCGGCAGCGCGCTGAAGCAGGTCCACGCCGCCCCGCCGCGCCGCCGGCGCGACCGTGTGGCGCAGGACTGAGCGCGCCCGCTTGCCCCTGGACTCGCCCTTGCCGCCGCCCGCCGCCACCCTGTCGCCCCCGCCGCGCTGCGGGGTGGTCGACCTCGGCTCCAATTCCGTGCGCCTCGTGGTGTTCGAGGGGAGGGGCCGTAATCCGGTCTCGATCCTCAACGAGAAAGCGGTGCTGGGCCTCGGGCGCGGGTTGCAGACCACGGGGCGGCTGAACGAGACCGCGGTGGAACAGGCGCTCACGGTGTTGGAGCGCTACCACGCCCTGGCCACCGCCATGGGGGCGGCACCGATGGAGGTGCTGGCCACCGCCGCCATGCGCGATGCCTCCAACGGTCCCGCCTTCGCCACGGCGCTGCGCAAGCGGCTGCCCGACCTGCCCGTGACCATCCTGAGCGGCGAGGAGGAAGCGCGCCTTTCCGCCGAGGGCGTGCTGCTGGGCTTTCCCGCCGCGGACGGCATCCTGGGCGACCTCGGCGGCGGCTCGCTGGAGGTGGTGGACCTCGCGGGTGGGCGCATCGGCACGCTGGCCAGCCTGCCGCTGGGCGTGATCCGCCTGTGCGAGCGCGCCGGCGGCGACCCGGCCCGGGCGAGGGCCATCGCCGAGGCCGACCTCGCGACCCAACCCTGGCTGGGGCGCGGGCGCGACCGGGACCTGTACCTGGTGGGCGGCGCCTGGCGCGCCATGGCCAAGGTGCACATGGCGCAGACGCGCTACCCGCTCTCCATCGTCCATCACTACGTGCTGCGGCGGGAAGAGGCGCGCGACCTTTGCGCCGTGCTGATCGGCTCCAAGCCCGCGGCGCTGGAAAAGCTGCCCGGCGCGCCGTCCCGGCGGGTGGGCGACCTGCCCTTCGCCGCCGTGGCGCTGCGCCGCTTGCTGCGGGCCACCGGCGCCAGCCGGGTGGTGTTCAGTGCCAACGGGTTGCGGGAAGGCTGGTATGCCCGCCAGCTCGGCAGTGCCACGCGCACCGAGGATCCCACCCTGGCCGCCAGCCGCGACATGGCGCGCCGCTTCGGGCGCGAGCAAGGGATGCCCCCGGCGCTGATCGCCTGGACGGCGCCGCTCTTCGCGGGGGAATCCGCGGCCGACCGCGTGCTGCGCGAGGCGGCCTGCTGGCTGTCCGACGTCGGCAGCCACGACCACCCCGACTACCGCGCGGAGCAGAGCTTCCTGCGCGTGCTGCGCCAGCCTGGCGTCGGGTTGGACCACCATGCCCGCGCCTTTCTCGCCCTGGCTGTGGCCCTGCGCTACGAGGCCGAGCCGGACGATGCGCTGCTGGCGCCGGTGCGGCCGCTGCTGAACCCGGCCGGCACGCGGCGGGCGGAGCTGCTCGGCGCTGCCCTGCGGCTGGCCTACACGCTGTCGGGCGGCACCCCCGAGCTGCTGGAAGCTTCGGCGCTGGAGATCGCCGGCAGCACGCTGCGCCTGCGGATGCAGCCCGGCCGTGGGCTTTTCGCCGGAGAGGGCGCGCGCCGTCGCCTGGACAGCCTGGCCGCAGCCCTGGGACTGCGGGCCGAACTCGACGGCTACCCGCCCCCGGGCTGACGCGGTTCCGCTGCCGGCCGGGGCGTGGCTCCGGTGCCGGGGTGGCTTCGGTTGGTCTGGGTGGCCCAGACCGTGGCCAGGGGCGCTGCCCCTGGACCCCGCCGGGGAGTTTGAACTCCCCGGACCCCACGTTGAGTGCCTCCGGCGGGGGCGGGATGGCCAACGGCAGTCGTTGGGGACAACGTGGGCCATCCCGCCCCCGCCGGAGGCACTCATGAGGTCGAGGAGCCTAAGCTCCTCGCGGGGGCTCCAAGGGGGCAGAGCCCCCTTGGCCACGGCCCGAACACCTTAGGACCAACCGATCCACCGGAAACCGAAGCCCGGCGAAGGCGCCCCGCGGCTACAGGCCGGCGGCGGCGGCCGAGACGGCGGACTGGAAGATCAGCCCGATCAGGTCGCGGGCGATCTGGAAGTACTTGGGATCCAGGGTCGGCAGGGCGAAGAGCTCGTCGCCCGGGCTGGGTCCCACGGTGGGGTTGAGGATGATCTCGCCGCTCGCCTTGCGGATCATCAGGTTGCGCAGGCTGCCGCGGTCGGTGAAGCCGCCGGCCTGGCTGATGTAGTCCTCGACCCGCAGCTCCGGCCGCCACACCACCGCCAGCGGCGTGGACACCTCGCCGGCGATCAGCACGGTCTGGCTGCGGTCGGGGATCACGATGGTGTCGTTGTCTTCCAGCCGCACGTCGGCGCAGCGGCCGTTGCGGTCGGACACCACCAGCCGGCCCTCGGGCTGGATGCGGCGGCCGCGCTGGATATAGGTCGCCACCAGCTGCGCTTCCTGGGCGCGGATTTCCGCCACGCCGGTGGTGGTGGACACGGCGTTGAACAGCGCCCGCTCCAGCCGGTCCAGCGCCTCGTTGATGGCGCGGCGCTGCTGAGCGGCGATGCGCGGCCGCAGCAGGTAGACGGAGCGCGTGTCGGCCAGCACGGGGTCCACGGCCACGTAGTCCAGCAGCTGGCACAGGCCCATGTCGCGGTCGGCCACCAGCACGGAGGGGCCGATGCGGCTGCCCTGGATGTTGACCCGCACGGTGGGCGCCGGGGCGTCGGTGATGAAGCTGACCACGTCCTGGTCCAGCAGCGCCACGTTGCGCAGCTGCACGGTGGTGACGTAGCGCGAATAGGGCTGGCCGTTGCGGGTGCCGCGGATCACCGCATTGGTGGCGGCGGGCAGGGGGCCGGCGAGCTGGATCAGCTCGTCGCCGCTCATGGCGCGGCCGGGCACCTCGAAGAGGTAGTTGTTGCGCACCGAGCCGTCCACGCCCACCAGCGCGCCCTGCCGGGCGACGATGATGGTGTCGCCTTCCTGCAGCAGCATGTTGGGCAGGGTGCCGCGCAGCAGGAAGGCGTACAGGTCAACCTTCATCACCGGCCGGCCACCCCGCATCACGGTGATGTCGCGGAAGGAGCCGCGGGCGGGGTCCACGCCGCCGCCGCGCAGCAGGTAGTCCAGCACGCTTTCCGCCGCCGAGCCGCTGTAGCGGCCGGGCGCGCGCACGAAGCCGGTGACGAAGACGCCGATGCGGTTGGTGTTCAGCAGCACGGCGTAGACCTGCACCTGCTGCGTGTAGATGCGGCGCACCTCGTTCTCGACGATGCGCTGCAGGTCGCCGGCCCGCGCGCCCGCGACCCGGATCGGGCCGATGGAGGGCAGGAACAGGTTGCCGTCGGGGTCGACCTGGCCGACCACCTCGGCCTCCACGGCGCCCCAGACGCGCACGCTGACGCGGTCGCCGGGGCCGAGTCGGTAATTGGCGTTGGGCGCGTCGGTGGAGCTGGGCGCGGCGCGGTTGAACAGCGCGGCGCCGAACACAGCGCGGGCCGGGCCGGGGAAGCGGTCCGGCTCACCCAGGGGGCCGGCCACGATCGGGCCGCCCTCGGCCTCGGTGGTGGTGCCGGGGCGGACCAGGGGAATGTTGTTGGGCAGCAGCCCCGCCGCGGTGGCGGGGTCGTAGCCCCCGGTCACCGGGTTGGGCGTGTAGCCCTGCGGATAGGGCGGCAGCTGCGAGGTGCCGCTGCTGTTGGGCGACAGCAGCCCGGGCGTGGCGGAGGGCACGGGCTGCGGCAGCTGGTCCTGGAACTGCGAGTTCTGTCCGAACTGCGAGCTCGATTGGAACTGCTGCTGTTGCTGCTGCGGGAACTGCTGCGTGGTTTGCGCCCGGACGAGCGTGGAGGCGCCCGCCGTGACCAGCAGGGCGGCCGCCATGATCAGCGCACGCATGGGATACCCTTTCCCCAACAACTCACCCGTGACCAGCCATCCCCCCCGGGACGGTCAGGCGGCGTGTTCCCGCACCCCGGCGAGCACCAGCCAGAGCACACCGTAGACCACGCAGAGCACCACGAACAGGCTGCCGAGGATGAAGCCTACGCGCGGATACTCGGCCGATTCGGCAACGTTGGGCTGCACGATCCGGGTGATGAACAGCTGCTGCCGCTGCGCATCCACCCGCGCCATTTCCTGCGAGGCGGTGGCGGAGGCGAGCTGCTTGTCGGCGAACTCGCGCTCCAGCATCAGGCGCTCGTAGCCGGCCAGCTGCTGCGGCAGGGCCTGCTGACCCGCTGCGCCGCCGGTGATGCGGGCGCGCTCGGTCCGCGCCTGCTGTTCCAGCGCGTTGACACGGTTCTGCACGGTGCGCAGCGCCGGGTTGTCGGGGCGCAGATAGGCGGATTTCTCCGTCAGCTCGGCCCGCGCTTCCAGCAGCGCGCCTTCCAGCCGGGCCACGGTGGCCAGGCTGGCCGCGGCCTCGCTGGTCGGGTCCACCGCGCGCTCGCGCACGCGGAAGTCGGTGAGCGACTCGCGCGAGGCGATGACGCGCTGCTCGGCGCGCTCCACTTCCTGGCGCGCCACGTTCAGGGCGCTTTCGCGGGCGCGCTCGCCCATGCTGTTCACCAACTGCTCGGACTGCGTCAGCAGCGCCTCGGACAGGGTGTGGGCATCCTCGGGGCGGAAGGCGCGCACGCGCAGCGTCAGCACGCCCGAGCCGGCGTCGTGGTTGATGTCCACCATGCGGCGGAAATACTTCAGCAGCTTCTCGGTGGAGGGATTCTCGTCCCACAGGCGGGCCACGATGTCGGCTTCCGGCCGGCGCCAGATCTCCACCGGGTTCACGCTGCCCTGGATGCCCCGCAGCGCGTCGCGCGACTCCAGGAAGTCCCGCACCGCCATGGCGTCTTCCTGGCTGGGCTTGAAGCCGGCCGCCCCCAGCATGTCGCCCAGCGCCCCGCCATTGCCGCTGGGCGCGGCGCCGGAGCGGGTGCGGATCAGGAAGCGCGACTCGCTCTCGTACTGCGGCGCGGCCACGCCGATCAGGTAGGCGGCGGCGATCGCCGTCGGTAGCGCGACCACCAGCAGGAAGCCGCGGTGGCGGTGCAGGAAGCGCTTGATCTTGGACGGCGGACGCGGAAGGGGCCGGGCCAGGCTTGCGCCATCGAGGCTGCCCGCCGCGTCAAAGGGACTGATAGGCGGCGATAGCTTCATCGACATCCTCGTGGATAACCAGCCGGCCCCCGTGCAACACGGCGGCGGTGCGGCAGTACATTTTCACATGGGCTTCGCTGTGGGTGACCATCAGCAGCGAGGCCCGCGAAAGGCGTTCTTCCAGCGCGATGCGCGAGCGCTCCGCGAAGCGGGCGTCGCCGGCGGACACGGCCTCGTCCACAAGGTAGCATTCGAAGTCCACGGCGAAGGAGAGGCCCAGCAACAGGCGGCTCATCATGCCGGCGGAATAGGTCCGGACCTGCTCGTAGAAATACGGGCCGAGTTCGGCGAAGTCCTGCACCGAGTCCAGCACCTGCTGGATCGGCAGGTTGTAGATGCGGGCGATGAAGCGGGCATTGTCGGCGCCGGTCAGACTGGCCTGCACCCCGAAGCCCGCCGCCAGCGGCCAGGACACGCTCATGCCACGGTGCACGCGGCCGACGCTGGGGGATTCGACGCCGGCCAGGATGCGCAGCAGCGTGGACTTGCCCGCGCCGTTGCGGCCGAGGATGCCGATCGCGTCGCCGCGCCGCACCGTCATGTTGACGCCCTGCAGCACCTGCCGCACCCCGGCGCGGGTGTGGAAGCTCTTCCAAACATTGTCGACGACGATCATGCGGCGGCCTCCCTCAGAACATGCTGAGGTTGCGGCGCACGCGGCGCAGCGCCGCCATGCCCAGCAGGTTCGTCACCAGGATCCACTCGATGATGTAGGACACGTCGTAGTAGGACACGAGGCGGGAGCCGAACTGGCCCTCGCGGATCATCTCGTGGATGTTGACCAGCGGGATCCACAGCAGCGCCTCGCGCACTTCCGGCGGGAACCAGGCCAGGGCGTAGAAGGCGCCGGACAGCGGCATCATCAGGTAGGTGAAGGGGTGCACCAGTCGGTCGAAGCCTTCCCACACCGTGCCGGCCGCCGCCAGCATCAGCGACAGGCCGTGCGACAGCAGGATCATGCAGATCATGCCGAACATGATCAGCGACACGTTTTCCGGCGCCTGGCCCGCGATCACGGAGGTGAAGGCGAGCAGGATCAGGATCACGCCCGTTACCGCCGCGCTTTCCAGCAGGTTGCGCGCGATCATGATGTCCAGCAGCGTCACGTGGCGGTGGAACAGCAGCGTGAGGTTGGCGTGGATCGCGGTGGGCGCGCGGTTGAAGATGGCGCGGAACACGAAGAAGGGCACGTAGCCGATGATGCTGAACATGAAGGGGTCGAGACCCCCTGGCATCGAGTGCCCTGACGCGTAGTGGATCGCGGCCACGGCCGTGCCCAGCACCAGCGGTTCCAGGAACAGCCAGAGAAAGCCGATATTGTGCCGGCCGAAGCGCGTTTGCAGCTCGCGCATGATCAGCGCGCCGATCACCGAGCCCTGGATGCGGGCGCTCTCGGACAAGCTCGTGCGCTGCGGGAAGCTGGTGCTCACGGCGGTTCAGGACCGCCCGATGTTGCCGCCCCGCAGCAGGGGGCGGGCGGGTGCCCAGCCGACGGCGGGGTCCTGGCAGTACAGCGCGTTGCGCCCTTCCGACGTGCCGCCGACCAGCAGCTCGCGGCATTCGCGGCCGGAGGCGGCGTTGTAGCTGCGCACCAGCTGCACGACCGCCGTGCGGCCGCTGTCCGATAGCACCACGCTTTCCTGCTGCCCGGGCTGGGCGCGGGCGGCAAAGGCGCCCAGGGCGTCGCCGGGGCGGGCCACCGCCGTCACCGGCACCGTGCCGGCGGGCAGGGTCGCGGGGGAAATCACCGGTGCCACGGAGGCATTGCTCCGCAGGCCATCCCAGGGCATCACCACGTTCTGGCTGCCGCAGGCCGAGAGCGCCAGCAGCAACAGAGCGGGGGTGACACGCCGCAGTCCCTGGACCCGGAAAGTGCTGGCGCATGAGTTCATGGGATCATTCTAGCCGATCTTCGCGCCCGCAGCAAAAAGATTGCACGGTACGCCCGGTGGGGACGATCACGATTGGGTCTGCGCTTCTTGCAGGCTGTCCACATCTTCCCGCCTTCTGGCCGGAAGCCCGCGTGGCTCCCCCGGTTCCGACTCGACCGGCCGTCGCAACTGCCGCGGGCGGTGCCGATCCCCCAAGGCTGCTGTTGCCGGAGGGGCAGGCGGTGCCGCAGGGCTGGTCCGGGCCGGTGCAGCCGATAAGCTTCCGCCCCCTGGAACCCTCGGCCTTTGCCGGCCGCGCCGCGCCGCCCGTACTGTTCGCCCCCGGCGCCCCGCCGCCCGGCGCGGAGGACCGCCGGGACGCGGCCGCCTTCCTGGTGTCGCACCGCCTGGGCGGGCCGCCCGGCCTGCCCGACCCCGGCGCCGCTGCGCTCGGCCTGCCGCCGCAGCGCGCGGTGCTGGCCCTGTCGGCCGTCGCGGCGGCCGCGGCGGTGGCGGAAGGGCAGCGGGTGCTGTTGTGGCGCGATCCCTGGTCGGACCGGGCGCCGGATCCCGTGCCGGGCGCCCGGCTCGTGGCCGAGCGGGTTTCGCCCTGGACGCTGCTCGACGCCGCTTCCGAGGTGCGCGGTGCGGGACGGGCGATGGCGCTGCTGGCGCGGCTCGCCGGCCTGCCCTGCGCCGACGCGCCGGAAGCGAGCCTCGCCGAAGCCCGCTGCGCCGACCCGTTCCGCCACCGCCCCTGGTCGCTGGGGGAAGCGCTGGAACTGCTGGTGCACTGGCGCGCGCAGGCGGCGGAGAACGCCCGGATCACCGTGTGCCTGGGGGTGGCGCGCTGGAAGCGGGCACATGTTTCGGCGCTGCTGGGCCACGACGCCGGCGGACCGCGCTTCGCCCGCAGCGCGCCGGCCGCCCTGGCCGCGGCACGGCAGGCCGGCGGGGCGGTGGCCGTCTGGTCCTCGCGCGAGCGGCCGGGCTTGCGCGGGCAGGGGGTGCCGGTGCTGGCGCTGGAGGACGGGTTCCTGCGCTCGCGCGGGATCGGGGCGCGCTTCCTGCCGGGGGCCTCCTACTGCCTGGACGCAAAGGCCGCCTATTACGACCCGCGCTCGCCTTCCGCCCTGGAAGATTTACTGCGGGACGGCGTGTCCGACTCCGACACCCTGCGACGCGCCGCGGCGCTGCGCGCCGCCATCGTGGAGCGCGGCATCGGCAAATACCACCTGTCCGGCGAAGCGCCCGCGCTGTCCGCCCCCCCGGGCCGCCGCGTGGTCCTGGTGCCCGGGCAGGTGGAGGACGACGCGTCCGTGATCCTGGGCGGCGGAGCCATCCGCTCCAACCTCGCCCTGCTGCGCGCCGTGCGGGCGGCCGAGCCGGAGGCCTTCCTGGTGTACAAGCCGCACCCCGACCTGGAAGCCGGGTTCCGCCGCGGCCGCATCGCCGCGCAGGACCTGATGGCGGTGGCGGACCAGGTGGTGACCGGCGCCTCCCTGTCCGCCCTGTTCCCCGTCGTGGACGCGCTGCACACCCTGACCTCCCTGTCGGGCTTCGAGGCGCTGCTGCGCGGCCTACCCGTGACCACCTGGGGCCGGCCCTTCTATGCCGGCTGGGGCCTAACCACCGACCGCGCCCCCGAGGGCTTCCCCCCCGGCCGACGCAACCTGCCGCGCAGCCTGGACGCGCTGGTGGCGGCCACGCTGATCCTCTACCCCCGCTACCTCGACCCCGTGACGCTGCTGCCCTGCACCCCCGAGCTGATCCTGGAGCGCCTGGACGATCCGGACGCCTGGCGCCTCTCGCCCCTGACCCTGCATCGCGGCCTGGAAGGCCAGCTGCGCCGCTGGTGGTCCCGCCTGGCCGGCTGGCGCTGATCCCTGCAACAGCTGCGGTTCTGGGCTACAGCCGGTGGGGGTTGTGCCTGTCGGTGAGGTTGTTCTGGGGTGTTCAGGCCTTGGCCAGGGGCGCTGCCCCTGGACCCCAGGGCAAAGGCTCTGCCTTTGCCCGAGCCGGGGAGTTACGAACTCCCCGGACCCCACGTTGAGTGCCTCCGGCGGGGGCGGGACGGCCGACGGCAGCCATGATGGACAACGCTGTCCAGCCCGCCCCCGCCGGAGGCACTCATGAGGTCGAGGAGCCTAAGCTCCTCGCGGGGGCTCCAAGGGGGCAGAGCCCCCTTGGCCAGGCCAGAACACCCCAGATCGACCGGCCCACAAGGACCACTCCACCTGCCGAGGACCAGAACCGCAGCTGCCGCAGGCATTAGCGCCAACCTGGAGCAGGCGCCGCCGCTCAAGCGACGTCGGGCGGTTCCGGCAGGGGGACGTTGAGCAACCCGTTGTGCAGGCGGTGGATGGCGGCGCGCACGGCCGCGTCCAGGCCGGGGCGGGCGTAGTAGACGCCGCGGATGTGCAGGCAATGGGCGATGCCGCGCAGGAAGGCTTCGCGCAGCACGGGGTCGGGGGGCCGGCCGCCGGTCCAGAAACTGTCCAGCGGGCCGGCATGGGTCAGGCCGGGAACCTTGTAGATGGCCTCGCCCATGGCATGGGTCGGCAACCCGTCCACGATGGCGCGCATGCCCACCGTGCTGTTCACGGTGACCACGCCCTGCACGCTTTCCACGATGTCGCCGAGGTTGCCGCCGCCGAGGTAGTGCACCCGGTCCACGGCGCCATACCGCTCGGCGATGCGCCGCACCCGCCGGCGCCAGGCTTTCAGCCCGGGGTCGAGGGGGTGGACCTTCATCAGCAGCTTGGCATCCGCCGGGGCATGCGCCGCGAAGGAGGCGATGGTTTCGCCGATCGGCGTGTCCATGTCGGGGAAGTGGGAATAGGCGCGCAGGGAAAAGTCGGTTTCCATCTGCATGGCGAACAGGAACAGCGGCCCGGTGCCCTGCAGGTCGCGCAGGATGGCGTCGGCCCGGCGGTTCTCGCGGTTGCGCATCAGCAGCCGCACGGCGGTGCCGGCATAGACCGGGATCGGCCCGTGCAGCTGGTGGCTGCGGTAGTGCGGAAAGGGCCAGGGCGACATGGTGGCGATGTGGTAGGCCACGTCCCAGAAGGCCTGGGCACCGAAATTGTCGCGGTGGCGCACGGCCAGGTCGGGCGGCGGCAGGTCGCGGGCCAGGTCCAGGATCGCCTGCGGGTCGCGCGGGAAGCGGCTCTCGCCGTTCATCCCTTCCTGTTCCAGCACGATCCAGTCGGGGCGGATATAGCCGAAATCCGTGGCCACCACCTGCGCCCCGCGGGCGCGGGCGGCGGCAATGGCGACCTTGTGCGGCGGCCGCTGCTCGCCCAGCAGCACCAGGTCGGTGGCGTCGCGCTCTTCCAGGAAGCGCTCGATCCAGTGCGGCCAGTCTTCGCGCCGGCCGCGATAGTCCACCGTGCCCTCGCCCCACCACAGCAGCCGGTCGCCCAGGTTCAGGTTCACCCGCACCACCTCGTGGCCGAGCGCCCGCAGCCCCGCACCCACCTCCCGGAAGAAGGGGCTGATCGGGCCTTGCAGGAAGACGAAGCTTTTCTTGGACGGGGCGGTCACGGGGCGGGGGCAGGCATCCACGGCAGGGCCGCGCGCCAGACCCGCCACCGCCCCGATTCCGGCGCGGGCAGGCGGGCCATGGTGGCGAGCATCGGTGCGTTGTCCTCCAGGATCCAGGAGACTTCCAGCCGTCCCCACCCCCGGCGCTCGGCGATGCCGATGGCCTCGCTGAGCAAGGACCCCACGGCCATGGCGGAAATGGGGCTGCCGCGATACGCGCGGCGCACCCCCAGCAGCGGCATCCGGGCCGAGCCCACCCGGCCCAGCAGCGCCCCGGCCATGGCGGCCCAGCCGAAGGGCAGGAGATGGCCGCCCAGCCGGGAGGACACCTCCTCGATGTTGGGCACCACCGAGCACAGGCCTACCGCCTCGCCCCGCCATTCCGCGAAGAGCACCTGCCCGCTGGCCAGCAGGGGGGTGAGCAGCTTGCGCATCACCCCGGCCTCGGCGGCGCTGACGGGCTGGGCGGCCCAGTTCTCCGCCCAGGCGTCGTTGTAAAGGTCGCGCAGCAGCGACACCTCGGCGCCGAGGCGCAGGCGGTCCAGGCGGCGCACCCGCAATTCGTGCCGCCCCGGCCAGCGCGCGAGCACGGGGGCGAAGCGAGCGCGGTGCCGCTCGCGCGCGATGTCGAGCGTGCAGGCCAGCACGTCCCGTTCCCGCGCCAGCCCGGAGCCGTCCAGCAGTTCGCCCAGCCAGGGCGGGTTGCGCGGCATGCGCAGCATCGGCCCCTCGCTGAAGCCCGCCACCCGCACCCCGGCCTCGTGGTTGACCGAAAAGGAGAGCGGGCCGCGCAGGTCGCTCGCCCCCCGTTCGGCGAGCCAGTGCGACGCGGTTCGCAGCAGCGCGTGCAGCACGGAAGGGTCGCGCTCGCAGGCCAGGAAGCCGAAATTGCCCACCCCGCCGGTGGAGCCGTCGCGTGGCAGGGCGGCGCAGATCCGCCCCACCGCCTGTCCGTCCCGCAGCGCCAGGAAGCGGGCCAGGTGCCATTCCGCCAGCGCGCCGTTGAAGCCGGGGTCGAAGACGCGGCGCGATTCGAACAGCAGCGGTACGGTCCAGCCCGCTGCCTCGCCGCCCAGCGCCGCCGGCAGGTTCAGCCAGGTTTCCGCGGCCGCGGCATCGCGGACCTCGGCCACCGCGACGGTCACGCGCGGCCTGCCCGGACGGTGCGGTCCGCAGGAACGGGCGGGCCCGCGCGCAGCACTGGGTTCAGCCGGAAATCTCCAGCGGCGACAGGCTGGCCACGCCCTCGGCCAGCGCGTCCACCGCGCGGTCCAGCTCGGCCTCCGTGTGCTCGGCGCACACGAAGAAGCGCAGCCGCGCCGCCTGCTCGGGCACGGCGGGAAACACGATGGGCTGCACGTTGACGCCGCGCGCGAACATCGCCGCCGAGAGACGGGTGGCGCGCACGGAGGAGCCGGTGATCACGGGAACGATGGAGTAGCCCTCGGAGGCGCCGGTGTCGAAGCCGCGCGCGCGCAGCCGGTCGCGGAAGCTGCGGGCGTTGCGGCGCAGCTGCGCCACGCGCCAGGGCTCGGCCCGCATCACCGCCAGGGATTCGATCGCCGCCGCGGCCAGGGTGGGCGGCAGGCCGACGGAATACACGAAGCCCGGGGCGGTGTGGCGCAGCCACTCGATCAGGTCGCGCTTGGCGGCGATGAAGCCGCCGCAGGCCGAGAGCGTCTTGCTCAGCGTGCCCATCCAGATGTCCACGCCGTCGGGATCGACGCCCTGTTCCTCGAAGATGCCGCGCCCGGTTTCGCCCAGCACGCCCAGGGAATGCGCCTCATCCACCATGAGCCAGGCGTCGTGCCGGCGCGCCATCTCCACGAAGCGCGCGAGGTCCGGCACGTCGCCGTCCATGGAATAGTGGCCCTCGATCACCAGCAGCGCCCGCCCGGCATTGCGTCGCGCCGCGGCCAGCTCGCGCTCCGCGGCGCGCCAGTCATTGTGGGCGAAGGGGATGCGGCGGGCGCCGGACAGGCGTGCGCCTTCGGTGCAGGAATTGTGGATGGCCGCGTCGTGCACGATCACGTCGCGCGCGCCCATCAGATGGCCGATCACCGTGACGTTGGTGGCATGGCCCGACACCATGCAGAGCGCGGCCTCGGCGTTGTAGTTGGCGGCCAGGGCGGTTTCCAGCTCGGCATGGATCGGCCGCTCGCCGGACACGAGCCGGCTGGCCGAGGCGGACACGCCGTAGCGGTCGATGGCGCCCTTGGCCGCCGCCACCACGCGCGGGTCGCCGTTCAGCCCGAGGTAGTTGTAGGAGGAGAAGTTGAGGTAGCGCTCGTTGCCGATGGTGGTGTTGCCGCCGGCAACGCCCGCATGCGACTTGAAGAACGGGTTCTCCAGGTCGAGCTCCTCGACCGCCGTCTGCATCAGCGCGAAGTCGCGCATCCCCGGCAGGTCGGCGAAGGAGCGCGCGCCGACCCGCTGCGCCGCGGCGGGGCCGGTGTCCTGCCGGGCCCGGCGCTTGGCCAGGCGTTGCAGCAGTGCCAGCCGCGCCCCGGCGGAAAGACCGAACCCTTCCGTCAAGCCGAAGGCTCCCGCACGGGCTGCGCGGCTTCGCGCGTCGGTTCGAAATGTTCCAGCAGCGCCGCCACCTGAGTTTCCTCGGATTTGCCGCCTTGCAGCGTTTCGATCACCCGCGTGGCCAGCCCGCCGATGGTCAGGTCTTCCGTCACCGCGGCCAGCGGGACGCTCAGGCCGAGGCGCTGTTCCAGCGCCCCGCGCAGTTCCAGCCCGCCCAGGCTGTCCAGCCCCAGCCGCGCCACGGGGGCATCGGCGGACAGGCTCTCGGCCGGCAGGCGCAGGATGCGGCCCAGTTCCTCGGCGGCCACGCGCACCAGCAGGGCGCGGGCTTCGGCCACGGGCAGGGCGGAGAGGTGGGCGCGCATGTCCTCCACCTCGCCCTCGGCACCGCCGGCCTCGCGAACCGCGGCGAAGGCGGGCTCGCGCAGCACCGGCAGGGCGCTGCCCAGGCGACGCCAGCCCAGCCGTGCCAGGTGCACGACGGGGGAGCCGGAGGCGAGCAGCGCGGGCAGGGCGTCCAGCGCTTCGCGCGCCGTCATGGTGTCGGCGCCCAGGCGCCGGGCCAGGGTGGCGGCGGTGCCGAGGTCGCGCGCCAGCACGCCGGCATCGCCGATCGGGCCCCAGCCCACGGCCAGCGCCGGTAGGCCGCGCGCCCGGCGCGCCCGCGCCAGGGCTTCCAGCGCGGCATTGGCGGCGACGTAGTTGCCCTGGCCGGGATTGCCCAGCGGCGTGGTGGCCGAGGAGAAGAGCAGGAACAGCCCCGGCGCGTCGGCGCGGGTGAGCCGGTCCAGGTTCTCCGCCGCCGTCAGCTTGGGGCCGAGCACCCGGGCGAAGCGCGCCGTGTCCAGCGTGCCCACCGCGCCGTCGTCGAACACCGCGGCGGCGTGCACCACCCCGGCGATCGGGCGCGTTCCGGGGCGCGGCTCCGCGCCGTCCTCCGCGGCCGTGCCGCCCTCGGCGCGCAGTTCCGCCAGCAGCGCGGCCAGCGCCGCCGGATCGGTCGCGTCCACCGCATGGGCGGTGGCGCGGGCGCCCAGCGCGCCGAGCGCCCGCAGCGCCGCCTCGATCCCGGCGGTGGCGCCGCCGCGGCGCGACACCAGGGCCAGCCGGGTCGCCCCGTGCGCGGCCAGCCACTTGGCGCATTCCAGACCGAAGCCGGCCGTGCCGCCGGTGACCAGGATCGTGCCCTCGGGCGGCGTCCAGGCGGGGGCGGCCACCGCGGCGCCGCGCGGCGGGCGGATCACGATCTTGCCGATATGGCCGCTGTTCTGGAGGGTGCGGAAAGCTTCCTCCACCTCCTCGGCGCGGCGCAGGATGCGCGGCAGCGGCAGCAGCTCGCCGGTGGACAGGCGGGCGCGGATGCCCTCGATCAGGCGCGCCGCCTCGGCCGGGCGGGCGGCGGGCAGCTGGTCCACGTCCACGCCGAAATAGGACACGTTCTTGCGGAAGGGTCGCACGGCGATGCGGCGGTCCTCGGCATAGTCGCGCTTGCCCAGCTCGATAAAGCGGCCCCAGGGGCGCAGCAGGGCGAGGCTCTGCTCCATTGCCTCGCCGGCCAGGCTGTTGAGCACCACGTCCACCCCTTCGGGCCATTCGCGGCGCAGCGCGTCGGCAAAGCCGGGGTCGCGGCTGTCCAGCACCAGCTCGGCGCCGGCGGCGCGCAGGAAGGCGCGCTTGGCTTCCGTGCCGGCGGTGGCGGCGACGCGGGCGCCGGCGGCGCGGGCCACCTGCAGCGACGCTAGTCCCACCGCGCCGGCGCCGCCATGCACCAGCACCCGCTCGCCGGGGGCGATGCGGGCGCAGCTGTCCAGCGCGTAGGCCGCGGTCAGGAAGGCCACCGGCACGGTGGCGGCGGCGGCGAAGTCCATCCCGTCCGGGATCGGGCAGACGGCCTCGGCGCGGGTCACGGCATGGCTGGCCAGGGCGCGCGGCGCGAAGCCCATCACCCGCGCGCCGGGGCGCAGCGCCACGCCTGGGCCGGCGGTCTCGACGACGCCGGCGAACTCCATCCCCAAACCGGGGCCGGCGAAGCCGTCCTGCAGGGTTTCCTCGGGCAGCAGGCCCTGGGCCCACATCAGGTCGCGGAAGTTCAGACCGGCGGCCTCGATGCGCACGGACACCTCGCCCGGCGCGGGGGCGGGCAGGCGCGGCAGCGGCTCCCAGACGAGGGTGCCGAGCTGGCCGGGCTGGCGCACCGCCAGCCGGGCCGGGGCGGTGGGCGCCGCCGGTTCCGCGGCGCCGGGGCGCAGGCGCGGCACCCGGCGGGCCGACTGGAACAGCAGCACCTCCGGCTCCGTGCCGGGCGAGAGCAGTTCCGGCAGCAGCCGCGCCGCGGCCACGGCGGGGGACAGGGCCGCGTCCACCAGGATGCGGCGCGGCGACAGGTCCGGCAGCTCGTTGCACAGGGTGCGGCACAGGGCGCGCACCGCCTCGGCCGGCGGGTGGCCGCCACCGCCCTGCGCCACCACGGTGAAGCGTGCGGCAGCACCCTGGGCGGCCTCGGCCAGCCGGGCGATCGAGGCCAGGGTGGTGGGCAGCGCCTCGGTTGCGGGATTGGCGAGCGCCAGCACGACTGCCCCCTGCAGCCGGCGCGGCGGCAGGGCGGCGGCATCCTCCAGACGGCCGCCGCCGAGCGACGCCTTGCCCGCCGGCAGGATCTCCAGCAGGGCATCGCGCAGGGCGGTGGCGCCGGTGTCGGCGAAGATCAGGATCGGCGGCGCGTCGGCTTCCCGGGGAGCGGCCTCCGCGGGCGGCACCGCGGCCGGGGCGCGGCGGGCGCAGACCAGCAGCGCCGGCCAGGGCGCGGCGCGCAGGCTTTCCACCTCGGCATGCTGCCAGGGGCTGGCGGTTTCAGGTGCTGCCAGCGCTTCGCGCCATTCCGCCATGCCGGGCAGCGGGCGGCCCTTCCACCATTCCGGGTCCAGCCCCAGGCCGAGATCCAGCACGCGGCCCGGCGCGGGCTCGGCCAGCAGCAGCGCGCCACCTTCCGGCATGGCGGCGGCGAGGCGGGGCAGCAGCGCGACCCCCGCGGGCGCAGCGCCGGGCCGGTGGCGCAGCGCGGCGCCGACGCCGACCACCAGGTCGGCCACGACCGGCAAGGGCGCGTCCGAGGCGGGGTCCCAGTTCACCGCCGAAACCTCCACCGCGCCGCGCGCAGGCGGCAGGGCGCGGTTCTCGCCGGCCACGATGTGCAGCACCCGGCGGCCGGAAGCGGCCAGCACCACGGCCAGCCGCCGCGTCAGCGGGGCACCGCCGAGATCCAGCACGCGCAGCGGCCGGTCCGCCGGCCAGGCAGCGGCCAGCGTGCCGGCGGCGGCGGCGAGCACCTCGGCCAAACGGTCGTTGCCCGCGCCTTCTTCCGGCATCGGCAGGGTGCTGCCCTGGCCGGCCAGGGCATCGGGCAGCCGTTCCGCCGCCAGGGCCAGCCAGGCGAGGTCGTGCGCCATGGCGGGCTGTTCGGCCAGCACCTCGCGCCAGATGTTTTCCGGCGGCGGCAGGTCGTCGGGGGGCAGCAGCACCCAGTCCTCGGCGCGGCCAGCCTTCCCATCGGTAGCCGCCGCGGCATTCCGGCTCTTCGCCACACCGTCCCGGGCATTGGCCGCCGCGCCGTGGCTGGCTTCCGCGCCGGCCGTCGTGGCCTTGGCGACGGGGGCGGCCGTCCGCGGATCCGCCGTCCGGCCATCGGCCACGGTGGCGCGGCGCTCGGCCAGGCCATCCTCTTCCAGCGCCCGCAGCAGGCTGTCCGCCAGGGGCGAGTCCCGCCGCGCGGCCGCGGGCTGGCTGCCCAGGGCGCGGTGGCTCGCCACCCCGACCCAGCCTTCCAGCAGCAGCGCCGCTTCCGACAGGTCCAACGCCTCGTCGGCACGGCGAGCCGCGTCCAGGGCGGTGGAGAGGGCGGGCTCCGGCGCGGGCAGGGCGGGATCGGCTTCGGGCAGGTCTTCCAGCCGGAAGGGGGTCGGCGCGGCGTCCTCGGCGCGGCCCAGGCGCACCCGCTGCAGCGTGGCGCCTTCCGCCCGCGCCACGGCGCTGCCGCTGGCATCGCGCAGCACCAGGGCGGCGGCGGCCGAGCGTTCGCCGGCGCGCAGCAGTGTCAGCTCGGCGGTGGCAGCAGGGGCGGCGTCGCGGCGCCACACCAGGCGCTCGAAGCGCACGGGCACCAGGGCTTCGCCGGTGGCGGCGGCCTCGGCCACCTGCGGCGCCAACAGCCCGATCAGCGCCTGCAACGCCCCGTCCAGCCGCACGGGATGCAGCAGGAAGCCGGCATCGCCGGGGGCCTCGGGCGGCAGCACCAGTTCGGCCCGGGCGTGCCGGGCACCGGCGGAAACGTCGCGCAGCGGCTGGAAGGCGGGGCCGTATTGCAGGCCGAAGCGGGCGGCCAGGGCGGTGACCTCCGCGCCCGTCACCCGTCGCAGGGTGCCCGGCGCGTCCGGCAGCGGTCCGGCGGGCTCGGCCGGCAGGGCGGACAAGGTGGCTTCGCCCAGGCGGCCGCGGGCGTGCAGGGTCCAGCCCTCCTCCACCAGGCGGCGGCGGCTTTCCACCGTGAAGATCAGCTCGTCGGACAGGCGGCAGCGCAACTGGCGGGTTTCCGCCTCGCTCAGGGGCAAGGGGCGCAGGATCTGAAAGGTGGAGACTTCCAGCGCCGCGGCCTCGGGGAAGCGCCGGGACGCGGCGGCCAGGGCCATTTCCAGCATGGCCGCGGCGGGCAGCACAGCCTCGCCGCCCAGCTGGTGGTCGGCCAGCCAGGGCTCCAGCAGCGTGTCGATGTCGCGCGTCCATTGCCGCGCCTCGCCGTCGCGCCGGTGGCCGAGCAGCGGGTGGTCGCGATGCGGGTCGTGCAGCCGCGCGCTCTCATGCGTGCTGCCGAACCAGTGGCGCTCGCGCGCGAAGGGGGTGGGGGGCAGGCGGCGCTCCGCCGCGCCCGCAAAGGCCGGGCCGGTGCGCGGGTCGGCGCCCGCGGCGGTGGCGCGGTCGGCAACGGCGGCGATCGGGTCGCCATTGGGAAAGCTGTCCGGCCGGTCGCGGCGGGACAGGGAAAAGGACACCCCGGCCTGCACACCGCCTTTGCCCGTGCCCTGGGCCGCGCGGGCGTTCTCGCGCAGGTAGGATTGCAGCACCGGGTTGGGGCCGATCTCCAGGAACAGCTTGGCGCCTTCGCGCAGCGCGGCGGTCACGCCCTCGTCGAAGCGCACGGGGGCGCGCAGGTTGCGCCACCAGTAGTTGGCGTCGGCGGCCTCGCCGGGCAGCAGGGCACCGGTCACGGTGGAGATGAAGGGCCGCTCTGCCGGCCGCGGCGCCAAGCCTTCCAGTGCCCGGATCAGCTGGTCGCGCACCGGGTCCATCGCCGCGGAATGAAAGGCGTAGTCGAGGTCCAGCGGGATGCAGTTCACCCGCTGCGCCTTGCTCTGCGCCGCCAGCCGGGCGATCGCCTCCGCCGGGCCGGCCACGGTGACCGCACGCGGGGCGTTGCGCGCCGCGATCTCCAGCCCCGGGCCGCAGGCGGCCAGCAGCGGTGCCGCGTCCTCGGCGGAGGTGTTCAGCGCCGCCATCCGGCCGCGTCCGCGGGTGGCGTGCTGGGCGGCGGACCGCGCCACCACCAGCCTGGCCGCCCCCGCCATGTCCAGGATGCCGGCGGCCAGCGCGGCCGCGGCCTCGCCGACGGAATGGCCGAGCACGAGGTCGGGCACCAGCCCTTCCGCCGCCAGCGCCCGCAACAGGCCGGCCTGCACGGCAAACAGCAGCGGCTGGGCGACATCGGTGCCGGCCAGCGCCGCTTCCTCGACCCCGTCCGTCAGGCGTTCCAGCGCCGACCAGCCCAGCAGCGGCGCCAGGGCGGCGTCGGCTTCGGCGACGCCGGCGCGGAAGGCGGCGCTGCCGGCCAGCGCGTCGCGCGCCATGCCCGGGAACTGCGCGCCATTGCCGGAAAACACGAAGGCCAGGCCGGGCGAAGCGACCGTGCTGGCCACCCCTTCGGTCACGGCGGCGGGGCGGCGCCCTTCGCTCCAATCGGCCAGCGCCGCGGCCAGCGCCGCGCCACCCGCGCCGCGCACGGCCAGGCGGTGCGGCAGCAGGTCACGGTGCCGCGCCACGCCGCGCAGCAGGGCGGGAATGGCGGGGGCGGGCGCGCCCTCCAGCCGCTCCCGCCAGCGGGCGGCGAGCAGCTTCAGCGCCGCGGCCGAGCGGGCGGACAGCAGCAGCGGCGGCAGGGCCGCCTTCTCCGCCGCGGCGGTGCGAGCCGGACGCGCGCGCGGGGCCGCCTCGGCGAGGTCCTGCCCGGGGGCGCCGGCCACCAGCACCGTGGCGTTGGTGCCGCCGAAGCCGAAGGAGTTCACCCCCACCACCGGCGCGCCGCGGCCCACGGCCGGCAGCGGTTCCGGCGCGACCGGCACGCGCAGGTTCAGCGCGGCGAAGCCGATATTCGGGTTGGGCGTGTCGAAATGCAGGTTGGGCGGCACCGTGCCGTGCTGCAGCACCAGCATCGCCTTGAGCAGCCCGGCCATGCCGGAAGCCGGCTCGGTGTGGCCGATATTGCCCTTCACCGAGCCGATCGGCAGCGCCGTGCGCGGCCGCCGGCCGGCGGCGCCGGCCACGGCGCGGCTGATCGCCCAGGTCTCGATGGGGTCCCCCGCCGGGGTGCCGGTGCCGTGCGCCTCGAAATAGGCGATGCGGCTGGGCGACACGCGGGCGCGGTCCAGCACGCGGCGGATCAGTGCCGCCTGCGCCTCGCCGCTGGGCAAGGACAGGCCGATGGTGCGGCCGGCACTGTTGACGCCGCTGCCCAGCACCACCGCCCGCACCGTGTCGCCGTCCGCGAGGGCCTTGGACAGCGGCTTGAGCAGCACGGTGCCCGCGCCTTCCGCCCGCACGTAGCCGTCGGCAGCGGCGGAAAAGACGCGGCAGCGCCCGGTGGGCGACAGCATGGAGGCCTTGGAAAAGCCGCCGAAGGCATAGGGCGAGAGCAGCAGCTGCACCCCGCCCACCACGGCCGCCTCCACCTCGCCGCGGTGCAGCGACTGCACGGCGTGGTGCAGCGCCACCAGCGAGGAGGAGCAGGCGGTGTCGACCGTCTGCGCCGGGCCGCGCAGGTCGAACACGTTGGTCAGCCGGTTGGCCAGGATGGAGAGCGTGTTGCCCGTCATGAAGTAACGGTCGGCGCCCGCCGGGTCGGACAGCCGCAGCTCGGCATAATCGGTGGAGGAACCCCCCACCCAGACGCCGATTTCCCGCCCTGCGAGGTCGGAAGGCCGCCAGCCGGCATCCTCGATCGCCTCGGCAGTGACTTCCAGCAGCAGGCGCTGCTGCGGGTCGGCCTCGGCGGCCTCGCGCGGCGACAGGCCGAAGGCGCTGGGGTCGAAGCCCGACACGTCGCCCAGATGGCCGGCGGCAAAGGTGTAGGTCCGCCCCGGCTCGCCCTTGCGGGGATGGAGGAACACATCGTGCGAGAAGCGCGAGGCCGGCAGGGTGGACACCGCGTCGCGGCCGCTCAGCAGCAGGTCCCAGTAGCTGTCCAGGTCGGGCGCGCCGGGAAAGCGGCAGGCGGCCCCGACAATGGCGATCGGCTCCGAACCGGGGAGGATTTTCCTCCGACCGGCGGTCTCGTTTCTGGCCCGGAGCATGATTTCGATCCTACGACGAGGGCTGTGTCGGAACGAGGGCACGCGCCGACACGTTCCCGGGGGCGATGCCGCGCGTCAGCGCCGCGCCGATGGCCGCCCCGGACAGCGCGGCGCCGGGCGTGGCCTGGGCCGGCAGCTGCCCCAGCGCGGTTCGCACGGTGATCCGGCGCAGCAGGGCGTCCACCCGACGGAAATGGTCCTCCCAGCGCGGCGCGCGCCAGCCGCCCAGGCGGGACAGCTGCGCGGCCCGCGCAGGGCTGTCGGGCTGGGCGTAGTCCTGCACCAGGTCGCGCCACCCCGCCCCGTCCAGCGGGTCGAGGTAGTCCGGCACCACCCCGCCGACCTCGCGCAGGGCCGGCAGGTCCGAGCAGATCGCCGGCACGCCTATCGCCAGCGCCTCGGCCAGCGGCAGGCCGTAGCCCTCGGCAAAGGAGGGAAAGAGCAGGGCGCGGGCGCCGCGCAGGAGGTCCCAGACCCGGTTGTCCGGCACCGAGCCGAGCTCGTGCACCGCCCCGCGCAGCGAGGGGCTGCGTTCCAGGATATCCACGACGTTCTCGTTTTCCCAGCCGCGGCGGCCCACCAGCAGCAGGCGCGGGGCATCGACGCCCTGCTGCCGCACGAGGTCGCGCCACAGGTGCAGCAGCAGCAGGTGGTTCTTGCGCGGCTCGATGGTGCCGAGGGTGATGAAATAAGGTTCCAGCGGCAGCACCGGGCCTGCGGCGGTGCGGGCGGCCGAGGGCAGCGGGTCGATGCCCAGCGGCGCCACCAGCACCGGCGGCGGCAGGGCGCGCGCCCGCAGGTGCGGCGACAGCGCCAGCGCGGTGTGGGCCGAGTTCACGATCACCCCGTCGGCCAGCGCAGCGGTGGTGCCGATGCGCCGGAGGTGCCGGCCGGACTGGCCGGGCCGGGCATATTCGGGGTGGGTGGCGGGGATCAGGTCGTGGATCAGCGGCACAAAGGCGCAGCCGCGGGCCCGCAGCGCGCGGATCGGCCCCTGGCGTTCCAGCGCCCGGTGCGACACCAGCAGAAACACCTTCGGCCCAGGCTGGGCGAACACCTTGCCCAGGGCGCGTGCGCCCAGGCCCAGCGTGGCGCGCAGCCGCAGTCCCGAGGCGATTCGGCGCGCCTTCAACCGGGCCTCCGAGGCGTCCTCGGCCCTGCCACCCCAGGCTTCGGTGAGGCCGGCCACCAGGTCCGCCACGCCGGACCGGGGGAGCGTGGCCCAGCGGCCCATCGGGCCCTGGGCCACGAAGGTGCTGCATTCGGCGGGCCGCTCCGCCCAGTGGCGGGCATAAGCCAGCTCGACGCGGTCGATCCCCGACGGTGCCGGCTTGACGCCGCAGGCGAGCAAGCGGGAAATGTCCAGGATCACATGCGGGAGCGAAGGCCCACTCTCAGGGAGGCGCATAGTGCTCATGTCCTCACCTACCTCTGATTGTGCCGTCTCTGCCCGCTAGAATGCTGCAACTGCGAAGGCCTGGCCAGTAAGAATTAAGTTCCCGTATCGTGCTGCGTCAATCTCGATTAAGAGAAACGTCCAACCTAGCGAGAACGTGTACTCGCCATCAGCTTTCCATGGGCATTCGGGAAGAATTTGGGCAACCTGTGGTAGAAAGAATTTGCTGGCCGGTAACTCAATAGGCAAGTTTCGGCGCCGCTGCAACCGGTCTCTGGCCTTGAACGAAAGGATGCTGCCTTGATCCGGGTTGCCTATCACCGGCACGGCGATGCGGCCGTCACTGCGCAGCGCTGTGCCGCCGCCCTGGACGGCGTCTCGCCCCGGCTGGTGCTGGCCTTTTGCGGCGGCAAGCTACCGGGCGAGGCGGTGCTGGAAGCGCTGCGCCTCGCCCTGGGGCCCGTGCCGGTCGTGGGGGGTGCCGCGGCCGGCGTGATCGCGCATGCCGGTTCCGGCTACAGCGGGCTGGAACTGGCGCTGGCGGCCTTCGGTCCGGACGACCCGCTGCCGACGGTGCTGGTGGAGGATCTCGACCCCGACGAGCGCAGCGGCGGCCGCGCGCTGGGCGCCCGCATCCGCGCGGTGGCCGCGCCCGATGCAGTGGTGCTGCTGCTGTTCGACAGCGTCGCCCAGCGCGTGCCGCTGCGCCTGCATCCCGCCAGCATGGTGGTGGAAGGGCTGGAGGAAGGGCTGGAGGGGCATCCCGTGCGGCTGGTGGGCGGCGGGCTGCTGACCGACATGAACCTGTCCGACGGCTGGGTCTTCGATGGCGAGGGCGTGCGTCGCCACGCCGCCATCGCCCTGGTGTTCCCGCCGGAGGTGGTGCTGGACACTGCGATCCTGCATGGCTGCCGCCCCGTCAGCACCTTCATGGAGATCACCCGCATCGACGGTGCCGAGGTCTACGAGCTGGACGGCCAGCCGGCGCTGGGGGTGATCGAGCGCATGCTCGGGCTGAGCCTGGGCGAGGCGCGCGGGCAGGAACTGTCCCTGATCGCCACGCTGGGCCAGAAGCAGGGCGATCCCTTCGCCCCCTATGACGAGAACAGCTACGTCAACCGGCTGATCCTGCAGGCCAACCCGGAAACCGGCTCGGTTACGCTGTTCGAGCCCGACTTCGCGCTGGGCGCCCAGGTGCAGATCATGGCGCGCGACAACTCGCTGATGCTGGACAGCGCGCGCAACGGCGTGGCTTCCCTGCAAGGTAGCCTGCAGGACCCGGACAGCCTGCTGGGCCTGTATATCGACTGTGCCGGCCGCGGCAGCGCGCGCAGCGGCGCCCCGGTGGAGGAAGCCGCGGTGGTGCTGGCGGGCGTGCCGCCCGGCCTGCCCTTCCTGGGCTTCTATTCCGGGGTGGAAGTCGCGCCCTTCGAAGGCTACAGCCGCCCGCTGGACTGGACCGGAGTTCTGGCAGTGCTGCGGCGGCGCCCTGCGTGAGCGTTTCCCCCCGTTTGCCGCCCCAGCCCCTGCCCGAAGGGCAGCTGGAGCGCGAACTCGCCTATTACCGCCGGGAGTGCAACGCGCTCGGCGCCCGGCTGCTGCGCCTGCAAGAGGAGCAGAGCGTCGCCTTTCGCGAAGCCCGCCGCTCCCGCACCGTGGCCAAGCTGATCCGCGAAGCCTATCGCCTCGCCGACCAGGGCGCCTCGCCCGAGGACCTGGCCGAGCCGATGCTGGGCATCGTGGTGGACAGCGCCATGTGCGACCGCGCCGCCCTGCTGCGGGAAGAGCCGCGGGGCAGCGAGCGCTTCCACCTCACCCACGCGCTGGGCCTGGGAGGCGACGCGCTGGGGCGGGACTTCACCGTGCCCTCGCCGCCGCCCTTCTTCTTCACCACCTCCCGCACCCGGATCGAGCCGCCGGCCTACGAGCTGACCGGCATCCTGCGGCTGCCCTACATCCTCTGGGCCTACGACGAGGCCACCGGCATCGCGCTGATCCTGGGCAACCAGTCCGAGAGCAATGTCAGCCGTCCCTTCGAGGAAGGCGACCAGGAACTCGTGGAAGGCGCGCTCTCCGTCTATATCGACGTGCTGCTGCGCAAGCAGGCCGAGGTGGAGCTGCGCCTGGCCAAGGGCATGGCGGAGGAAGCCAGCTCCGCCCGCTCGCGCTTCCTGGCCACGCTGACGCATGAGCTGCGCACGCCGCTGAACGGCATCATCGGCTTTTCCGAGATGATGACGGCGGATTCCGGCTACGCGCTCTCCAACCGCGAGCGCGAGGACTACAACGGCCACATCCTGTCCTCGGCCCGCCACCTGCTGGCGCTGATCAACGAGATCCTGGACTATTCCAGCCTGGCCCGCCGCGGCGCGACGCTGACGCCCTACTGGTTCCCCATCGCCTCCCTGGTGGCGGAAAGCGTGGGCGCCGCCCAGGGCTCGGCCACCGAGCGCGAGGTCAGCGTTTCCGCCGGCGAGCTGCCCGCCAACCTGTCCATCCGGGTGGACCGCACCCGCTTCCGCCAGGTGCTGGACAACCTGCTCAGCAACGCCATCCGCTTCACCCCGCCCGGCGGCCGCGTGCAGCTCAGCGCCCGGCTGCTCGCGCCGGGACAGGGCTTGCAGATCGAGGTGCGCGACACCGGCATCGGCATGCGGCCGGAGGACGTGCCGCGGGCGCTGGAACCCTTCCAGCAGCTCGACAGCCCGCTCAACCGTGCCTCGGCCGGCACCGGGCTGGGCCTGCCGATCGCCAAGGGGTTGGTGGAAGCGCATGGCGGCACGCTGGATATCCGTAGCGCCCTCGGCGAGGGCACCAGCGTGCTGGTGACCCTTCCCTCCGACTGCCTGCGCCAGGAAGACGCCGCCCCGCAGGAGTGACCGGCGGGGCGGTGTTCCGCGCGCCGGTGGAACGGCCTAATCGGGACCCGGTACGTCGAAGCTGACGCTGGCCGTGGCCTGTTCGAAGTCGTTCACCAGCACGTCCAGCTGCGCGTTCCACCAGCCGGCCACCGCGAGTTCCGGCCCTTCCTGCACGAAGCGGCCGGGCGCCTCGGCCCGCATGCGGCGGCGGATGCCGACGATCCCCGCTTCCGGCTGCGACAGCGTGACCCAGACCTCCGGTGCCGCCACCGGCTCGCCATTGGCCGCACTGAGCTGCAGGGTCAGGCGGTTCTGCCCGACGCGCGCGGGATAAGCTTCCAGCAGCAGGTCCAGGCCCTGGGCTTCCGCCGCCACCACCAGCCCAGGGCCGAGGAGGTCGCCGCCCGGCGCACCGGCCACTGCGGCGCCGGTGCCCGGATGGGGCGAGGTCATGCTCAGCACCGCCGTCAGGGCCAGGGCCACGGCGCCCAGCCCGGCCTCGGCGCGGATGCTGCGGCGCAGGGGAACCGGGCCGCTGGTGGCCAGGGCGGGGGTGAGGCGCAGGTGGTTCACCGCCGCCAGCCCCAGCAGCACCAGCGCCGTCGCCGCCTTGGCCAGCACGAGGCGGCCGTAGCCCGTGTCCAGCAGCGCCGCGGGCGCCGGCAGGTTCACGGCGGCCTGCACGGTGCCGCTGAGCAACAGGATCGCCACCGCCGGAATGGCCAGGGCCGCGAAGCGGCGCACCACCGGCGCCGCCGCACCGCCCTGCGCCCGCAGCGCCGCCAGCAGCGGGCAGAAGGCGCCCAGCCAGAAGGCGGCGCAGAGCACGTGCCCGGCCAGCAGCAGCTGCGTCGCTACCCCGCCCGCGGCGGCGTGCCCGGACAGGCTGAAGCCCACGGCCGCGGCCCCGGCACCCAGCAGCCCGACCCAGCGCGCCCCGCGCCGGCCGGAGGCGAGGCTGGCCGCGGTCAGTGCCAGACCCAGGGCCAGCAGCAGGGCGCGCGGCAGGGCGGTGGAACCCAGCGCCGCCCGCCAGGGGGCGATCCCCAGCAGCGCCCCCGGGAAATCCGCCGCGAGCAGCGCGCCGCCCTGCACCCCGAGCCCGAGCAGCGCGGCCAGCAGCCCCAGCAGCGCCGCCACCGCCCCGCCGCGCCGCAGGCGGCCCGAGGGTTCGGCCACCAGGGCACGGAACAACGCGGCCCCGGCGCCGACGGCGAAGCCGGCATAGAGCAGCAGCCGCAGCGCCTCCGCCGCCATTGTCCAGCCCGGGTCCGCCGCCGCCTCGGGCGCCGCAGCGCGAACCGGCGCCGCGCCGATGCCGAACGCCAGCGTGCCGCCGATCGGGTGGCCATCGGCCGACACCACCCGCCAGCTGGCGAGAAAGGTGCCCCGGCCCAGTTCCGCCGGCAGCGGCGCGCGCAGCACGTTGCCCTCCGCCACGGCCGGGCCGGGCAACTCGACCGCGCCCCCCGGCCCGAGCAGGTGCAGCGCCAGGGGCGTCACTGCGCCGTCGAAGCGCAGCACGATCGCCGCGGGGGCTGCGTCCAGCGTGCCGCCATCGGCCGGCACCGTTTCCACCAGCGATGCATGCGCCCGGGCCGGGCCGGCCGGCAACGCCCAGAAGGGCAGCAGCACCAGCAGCAGCAGGGCCGGCCAGGCCGGACGGGCGCGGAGGGTCACGCCGGGTGCCTCAGTTCTTGGGAGTGATACGCACCAGGTAGGCCGGGAAGCGCGGCTCCGGCCCACCCGCCGCGCGGCGCTCGATCCAGCGCGCCACCTTGCCGTTCTCGCATTCCTGCACGATCGGGAACACCAGGGTGCCGCCCGGCTCGGCGGGGGTGCGCACCCGCATCACGAATTCCCCGTAGAAAGCGTCGGGCAGGTTGCCGCCGCGCCAGGACACCTCGCGCACCGGCGCGGTGGGGGCGCCGTGCTCGCCGGCCGAGGCCACGGCCACGTCGCCCAGCACCGTGTTCAGCGTCCAGCCCGCGAGCGGCATCGGCTTCACCTCCCGCAGCTCGGCCGGGATCTGGACGCGGATGCCCGTGGTGGCCGCGCCCTCGCAGCCGTGCGGCACGCGCAGGGTGATGCGCAGGGAGCTGTCGGCCGGCATTTCCGACCGGTCCAGCGTCACGTGCGCCGCGGCGGGCAGGGGCGCGGCCACCGCCAGCAGCGCGGCGCCGAAGGCCGAGGCGGCGAGAAGGGTGCGACGGATCATGGGAACTCCCGGGAAAAGGCCGGCCGCGGGGCGCGGCGGGCGGGTGAGTGGACGGCGGCGGAACGGCCCGGACGCGGCGAACGGCGCCGCCGCGGCGGGGCCAGTCGGGTGGGGCTCGGGCAGCGGCGCACGGGTCAGTGCGCCAGGACCGCGGCGGGCGCGACGCGCGCATCCGGCCGGGCCGGCGCGGGCACCTCGCGCGGCAGGCGCCAGCCCTTGAGGATGGCGTAAAGGGCGGGGATCACCACCAGCGTCAGCAGCGTGGAGGACACCATGCCGCCCACCATCGGGATGGCGATGCGGCTCATCACCTCCGCTCCCGTGCCGGTGCTCCAGAGCATCGGCACCAGCCCGGCCATGATGGCGGTGGCGGTCATCATCTTGGGCCGCACGCGGCCCACGGCGCCGGCGATGATGGCCTCGCGCAGCGCCATCCGGTCCAGCGGCCGGCCCTGCGCGGCCAGCCGGGCGCGTGCCGCTTCCAGCGCCTGGTCGAGGTAGAACAGCATCACCACGCCGGTTTCCGCCGCCAGCCCGGCCAGCGCGATGAAGCCCACCGCCACCGCCACGGACAGGTTGGCGCCGCACCACCACAGCAGCCACACGCCGCCGATCAGCGCGAAGGGCACCGACAGCATCACCACCAGCGCCTCGGTGGCGCGGCGGAAATGCAGGTAGAGCAGCACGAAGATCAGCACCAGCGTCAGCGGCACCAACAGCTGCAGCCGCGCCTCGGCGCGCGCCAGGGCCTCGAACTGGCCGCTCCAGGCGAGAAAGGTGCCGGGCGGCAGGCGCACCCCCTCAGCCACGGCGCGCTGCGCTTCCGCCACGTAGCCGCGCAGGTCGCGGCCGCGCACGTCCACGAACACGAAGCCGGCGAGCTGGCCGTTCTCCGTGCGGATGGCGGTGGCGCCGCGCGTGCGCTGCAGCGTCGCGACCTCGCCCAGCGGCACGGAGCCTCCGCCGGGCAGCGCCAGCTGCACCTCCCGCGCCATCGCCTCGGGGTCGTCGCGCAGGTCGCGGGGGTAGCGGACGTTGACGGCGTAGCGCTCGCGGCCCTCGATCACCGTGGTCACGCTCTCGCCGCCCAGCGCCGCGGCCACGGCGGACTGCATGTCGCCCACCAGCAGCCCGTAGCGGGCCAGCGCGTCGCGGTCCGGCACGACGTCGAGGTAGTAGCCGCCCGACAGCCGCTCGGCATAGGCGCTGCTCGTGCCGGGCAGGGTGCGCAGCACCGCCTCCACCCCCTTGGCGGCTTCCTCCACCGCGGTGAGGTCAGGGCCGAAGACCTTGACCCCCACCGGCGTGCGGATGCCGGTGGACAACATGTTGACGCGGGCGGCGATCGGCATGGTCCAGGCATTGCTGACACCGGGGAATTGCAGCGCGCGGTCCATGGCCGCTACCAGCGCTTCCGTGGTCATGCCGGGCCGCCAATGCTCGCGCGGCTTGAGCTGAATGACCGTTTCGAACATCTCGGTGGGCGCGGGGTCGGTGGCGGTGTTGGCGCGGCCGGCCTTGCCGTAGACGGAATCCACCTCCGGAAAGGAGTGGATGATGCGGTCCTGCAATTGCAGCAGCTCCACCGCCCGCGTCACCGACAGGCCCGGCAGGGTGGTCGGCATGAACAGCAGCGTGCCCTCGTCCAGGGCCGGCATGAACTCGCCGCCCAGGCGCGCCGCCGGCCAGGCGGTGGCGCCCAGCATCGCCACAGCCAGCAGCACCGTCAGCACCCGGGCCCGCAGCACCAGCCGGATCACCGGGCGATACAGCCAGATCAGCAGCCGGTTCACGGGGTTGCGGTGTTCCGCCACCACGCGTCCGCGCACCAGCATCAGCATCAGCACCGGCACCAGCGTCAGCGACAGGAAGGCGGCGGCGGCCATCACCAGCGACTTGGTGGCGGCCAGCGGCCCGAAGAGCCGGCCTTCCTGGTCCTCCAGCGCGAAAACCGGCAGGAAGGACACGGTGACCACCAGCAGCGAGAAGAACAGCGCCGGCCCGACCTCCGCCGCGGCGGCCACCACGACGGGGCCACGTGGTGCGCCGGGGGCTGCCCGTTCCAGGTGCTTGTGGGCGTTCTCCACCATCACGATGGCGGCATCCACCATGGCACCCACCGCGATGGCGATGCCGCCCAGGCTCATGATGCTGAGCGGGATGTTGAACAGCTTCATCACCACCAGCGCTGCCAGCACGCCCACCGGCAGCACCACCACCGCCACCAGCGCGGAGCGCAGGTGAAACAGGAACACCGCCGTCACCAGCGCCACCACCAGCGCTTCCTCGATCAGCGTGCGCTGCAGGGTGGACACGGCGCCCAGGATCAGCGCGGAACGGTCGTAGACGGCGCGGATCTCCACCCCCGTGGGAAGTGACGGCGCGACCTCCGCCAAGCGCGCCTTGACGTTGCGGATCACCTCCAGCGCGTTGGCGCCCAGGCGCTGCAGCACGATGCCGCCGGCCACCTCGCCCTGGCCGTCCAGGTCGGCGAAGCCGCGCCGCTCGTCCGGGCCCAGTTCCACCCGCGCGACGTCGCCCAGCAGCAGCGGCGCGCCGCCTTCCGCCCGCAGCACGATGCGCTCGATGTCCTCGGTGCTGCGCAGGTAGCCGCGGCCGCGCACCATGAACTCGAATTCCGAGAGTTCCACGCTGCGGCCGCCGACATCGCTGTTGCTGGCGCGGATGGCGTCGCGCACACGTTCCAGCGTCAGGCCCAGGGCGCGCAGCCGCAGCGGGTCCACCACCACGTTGTACTGCTTCACGAAGCCGCCGATGCTGGCGACCTCCGCCACGCCCTCCGCCCGCGCCAGGGCGTAGCGCAGCCGCCAGTCCTGGATTGAGCGCAGTTCCGCCAGGGACAGGTCGCGGGCGATGATCGCGTACTGGTAGACCCAGCCGATGCCGGTGGCGTCCGGCCCCAGCGCCGGCCGCGCTCCCGCGGGCAGGCGCGAGGCGGCGGCGTTGAGGTATTCCAGCACCCGCGACCGCGCCCAGTAGAGGTCGGTGCCGTCCTCGAACACCACGTAGATGTAAGACGCCCCGAAGAAGGACAGGCCGCGCACCACGCGCGAGCGCGGCACGGTGAGCATGGCCGAGGTCAGCGGCGTCGTGACCTGGTCCTCCACCACCTGCGGCGCCTGGCCGGGATATTCCGTGTAGACGATGACCTGGGTGTCCGAGAGGTCCGGCAGCGCGTCCAGGGGCAGGCGCCCGGCCGCCCAGACGCCGGCGGCGCAGAGCATCGCCGCCCCCAGCAGCACCAGCAGGGTGTTGCGCGTCGCCCAGGTGATCAGGCCGCGGATCACGGCATCCGGTCCATCGGCGCGTGTCCCGTCATCCCGTGCCCACCGGAAGCCTGGCCGGCCGGCCTTCGTTCCGCGGCGGGCTGGTCCGTCGGGGCGGCCGGCACGGACAGGCCGACCAGCGCCGCGCGCAGGTTGCTCTCCGCGTCGATCAGGAAATTGGCCGAGACCACCACGCGGTCGCCTTCGGCCACGCCCTCGCGCAGTTCGGTGAAGCCGCCGCCGCGCCGGCCGGCGCGGACCTCGCGCGGCTCGAAGCGGCCATCGCCGCGGTCCAGCAGCACGACCCGGCGCGTGCCGCTGTCGATCACCGCGGAATCCGGCACGGCCAGCACCGCCTCCTCCGCTCCGGCCGCGATCTCCACCTCGGCATACATGCCCGGCAGCAGCACCGTGCCGGGATTGCCCAGGGTGAGGCGCAGGCGGGCGGTGCGGGTGGCGGCGTTGACCTCGGGGTAGAGGAACTCCACCCGGGCGGGAAAGGCGCGGCCGGGCAGGCCGCGGGCGCGCACGGTGGCGGCCTGGCCGGGCGACACGCCGGCCAGGTCGCGCTCCGGCAGGTCGGCCAGCACCCAGACCACCGACAGGTCGGCGATGCGGAGCAGCACCTCGCCCGCCGCGACCCGCATCCCGTCCAGCACGTCGCGGCCGATCACCACCCCGTCGCGCGGCGCGGGCCAGGACAGGCTGGGCGGGACGCGCCGGTTGCGCTCGATCTCGGCGATCAGGGACGGGGGCACGGCCAGGTTCTCCAGCCGGCGGCGGGCGCCCTCGGCGGTGGCGGCGCTGGTGCCGGCGGGGATGGCCAGGGCGGACAGGTACTGCGCCCCGGCTGCCGCCATCTCGGGCGAGAAGAAGCGCAGCAGCGGCTGGCCGCGGCGCACCCGGTCCCCCACCGTGACGTTCTCCACCTGCTCCACGAAAGCGTCGGCGCGCAGCGCCACCACGGACACCCGGCGTTCGTCGAACTGCACGAGGCCGGGGGCGCGCAGGGGGCGCAGCACCGGGCGCCGCGCCACGGCCTCGGTCCGCACACCCAGCAGTTGCTGCCGGCCGGGCGCCACGCGCACCGTCGCGTCCTCCTCGCCTTCGCGCACGGGCACGTAGTCCATGCCCATGCTGTCCTTCTTCGGCACCGGCGAGGTATCGGGCAGGCCCATGGGGTTGCGGTAGTACAGGATGCGCCCGCTGGCCTGGGGCGCCGGCGGCGGCGCTGCCGGCTCGCCATCCTCGCCCGCGCGCACCGGCAGGTAGTCGCGCCCGTCCTCCGTGCGCTGCGGCACGGCCGCGTATTCCGCGCGGTCGGGGTGGCGGTAGTACAGGATCTCGCCGCCCGCGGGCTGCGCCTGGGCGGCCTGGGTTCCCCCGGGGATCAGCCCGGCATGGCCGTCGCGCTTCCCGGCGAGGAGCAGCGCGGCCAGCAGCAGGGCCGGGATGGCCGGCACCAGGCGGCGTCGCACGGTCCCGCCCCGTTCAGGGCGCGGCCTGGAGGATGAGGCGTGCCCGCAGCGTGCCGGCTTCCCCCTGCACCTTGGCGGCGAGGGTAAGGGCCCAGCGGCCGGTCATGGAAAGGTTGGTGCGGAAGCGGTACACGCCGGGTTCGCCGCCCGCCACGGGGACCAGCGGGGCGATCATGGTCGCCATGTCGTCGGGCGACATGTCCAGCCGGGTGCCGTAGAGCACGGCGTTGTGCACGGGCCGGCCGGTGGTGCGCTGCACCAGCCGCACCGCCACCGTGACGCCGTCGCCCTGCCGCACCTGCGGGGTGACGAGCTGCACCTCGTAGTCCTGGAGGTCGGCGGCCCCCGCACCGCCCGGCATCGATCCCACGAGCAGCAGCGTTGCCACGACGGTTCCGGGCAGGCCGCACTTCGGTTCCAGCATGTGTTTCCAACCTCGATTTTCGGGGCTGCGCGGTTCTGAGGGGCCATGATGCGGGCAGAGGCCTTACCGGGAGCTTTAGGAGTCGGCCGATGGCCAGGCATGCGTGCGGTCGGTCCTGCACCTCTGGGCGGGGAAGCCTCTTCCGCCATCCCAGCCGTTTAAACGGGAAAATACCACCCCAAGTTGCTTTCGTGAATACTTTCTCGCCAAACTTGAGGGAGGGCGCCGTGCCCGCGCCCTCTCGGGCCATGACGGCAAAGCGGCCCGGAACTGGCCCGCATGGCGGAGATCGGCCCGGCGGAGGCGATCTTCGCCGCCCCTGCCCACCCCTATACCCGCGCCCTGCTGTCCGCGATCCCTGAGCCCGATCCGGTGATCGCCCGGCAGGCCTCGCGCATCCGCCTCGGCGGCGAGCCGCCCAGCCCGCTGGACCCGCCCCCGGGCTGCCTGTTCCACACGCGCTGCCCGAAATCGGACGGCACGACCTGCCACACCGTGCCGCCACACCTCACGGAGAAGCGGCCGCACCAGCGCGCCGCCTGTCACCACCCCGAACCGGTGCCGCGAAACGGGGAGCGGCCGGGCCGCCCCCCGAGGCGGTTCAGGCCGGCAGGAAATCCGGCACGGACAGGTAGCGCTCGCCGGTGTCGTAGTTGAAGCCGAGCACGCGCGACCCGGCCGGCAGTTCCGGCAGCTTCTGCGCGATCGCGGCCAGCGTCGCGCCGGAGGAGATGCCCACCAGCAGCCCTTCCTCCCGCGCCGACCGGCGGGCGAACTCCTTGGCGTCGTCGGCGGCCACCTGGATCACGCCGTCCAGCAGGTCCGTGTGCAGGTTGGCCGGCACGAAGCCGGCGCCGATCCCCTGGATCGGGTGCGGCGAGGGCGAGCCGCCGGAAATCACCGGGGAGGCCGAAGGCTCCACCGCGAAGACCTTCAGCCCCGGCCACTGCGCCTTCAGCACCTGGGCGCAGCCCGTGATGTGCCCGCCCGTGCCCACGCCGGTGATCAGCACGTCGATCCCCTCGGGGAAGTCGGCCAGGATCTCCTGCGCGGTGGTGCGGACGTGCACGGCGATGTTGGCCGGGTTCTCGAACTGCTGCGGGATCCAGCCGCCGGGCGTTTCGGCCAGCAGCTCCTCGGCGCGGGCGATGGCGCCCTTCATGCCCTTCTCGCGCGGCGTCAGGTCGAAGCTCGCGCCATAGGCCTGCATCAGCCGGCGGCGCTCGACCGACATGCTCTCGGGCATCACCAGCACCAGCTTGTAGCCCTTCACCGCCGCGGCCATCGCCAGGCCGATGCCGGTGTTGCCGGAGGTCGGCTCGATGATGGTGCCGCCGGGCTTGAGGCTGCCATCCGCCTCGGCCGCCTCGATCATCGCCAAGCCGATGCGGTCCTTGATGGAGCCGCCGGGATTGGCGCGCTCCGACTTGATCCAGACCTCCGCCTCGGGAAACAGGCGGCCGACGCGGATGTGCGGCGTGCTGCCGATGGTGTCGAGAACGCTCTGGGCTTTCATTCGGGCTTCCCCCTGCCGTTCCGGATGACGGGCATTCGGGTGCTGGGATGCCAGTTCCGGCGGCAGGCTTCAATCACGCCGAAGCCCGGCGCGGCGGCGGCACCCGGGGCGCCCCGCCGCGCGGGCACCGGATCACGCGGGAGGCGGCGCCCCGCTCCCGCCCTCGGCCGCGCCCGGCAGGCCGAACAGCGCGGCCGCGTTGTTCCACAGGATGCGCCCCTTCTGCTCGGCCGACAGGCCGGGGGCGGAGGTGACGAACTCCACCGGCCGCATCTCGCCCACCGGGTAGTCGGAGCCGAGGATGACGCGCTCCGCGCCCACCTTGGCCACCAGCGCTTCCAGGGTGCGCCCGTCGTAGACGCAGGTGTCATAGGACAGCATGCGCAGGTACTCCGCCGGCGGCCGGCGCATGTTCACCCGCGTCGCCGGCTTCTCCTCGTAGTTCCGGTCCACGCGCCCGGTGTTGTAGGGCATGTAGCCACCGCCATGGGCGATGCAGATCTTCAGCCCGGGGAAACGTTCCAGCACGCCCTCGTAGATCAGCGAGGCGATGGCGAAGGCCTCCTCCATCGACTGCCCCAGGCTGTTCCAGAGCTGGAACTTGCGCAGCCGCTCGTCCTGGTTGCCGGCGGGATGGACGTAGACCACGGCGCCCAGCTCCGCCGCCTTGGCCCAGAAGGGATGCAGGGCGGGGTCGCCGATCTCCCGCCCGCCGGCCCGGGTGGAGATGCCCACCCCGTGCAGCCGCAGCGCGCCCATGCAGCGCTCCAGCTCCGCCACCGCCAGGGCCGGCGCCTGCAGGGGCACCCCGCCCAGGCCGAGGAAGCGGTCCGGCCGCGCCGCCACGATGCCGGCGAGGCGGTCATTGTGCCGGCGCTCCAGCGCCAGGGCGGTGTCGGGATCGGCGAAGTCGGTGGACTGGTGCACCAGGCTGGCGCTCAGCACCTGGATGCCGACGCCCATGGCGTCCATCCGCGCCACGCGCTCCTCGGCCTCCGCCATGTTGTGCTCGACGCGCTCGGCGCGCGCCCGCAGCGCGCGGCGCTGCTCCTCCGGGGCGTCGGCGTCTTCCGCCATCCGCGCGAAGAGGCTGTGCGCCCGGGTTCGTTCATAGACCTCGGGCGACAGCAGGTGGGCGTGGATGTCGAGCACGCGCGGCACCGCCGCGCCGCCTCGGGTCTGGTGGCTCATCGGGCGTCCTGCTCCTGCGGGATGGGTTGCGCGGGGGCACGGGGTTCCAGACGCCGGGCGAGGGGAAAGACCTGCCAGCCCAGCCGCTCCGCCAGCAGCCCCCAGATGCCCTTGGGCGCCCAGAGCATCACGGCGATGGCCACGGCACCCAGCACCAGCAGGTAGAGGCTGCCGAGCTGCGACAGCGTTTCGCGCAGCAGAAAGAACACGGCCGTGCCGATCAGCGGCCCCTCGACCCGCCCGATGCCGCCGATCACGGCGATAAAGATCACCAGTGCCGTCCAGTCGTTCACGCTGAAGGCAGCGTCGGGGGAGATGCGCAGCTTCTGCAGGAAGATCAGCGCCCCCACCGCCGCGGCGCCCGCCGAGGCCAGCACGAACACCAGCAGCCGGGTGCGGTCCACCTCGATGCCGCAGGAACGCGCCGCCACCTCATTGTCGCGGATCGCTGCCAGGGCGAGGCCGTGGCGCGAGCGCAGCAGGAGCAGGATAGCCCCCAGGATCACCGCGCAGATCCCGAAACCCAGCCAGTAGAGCAGCTGCTCCCGCGCCGCGCGGCCGTCGGCGATGCCCGCCACCACGGAGGCGGGCAGGGAGGTGCCGGAGCCGCCGCCCAGGGCGGAGAACTGCGCCGCGAGCAGGCGGAACACCTCCGCCACCACCCAGGTGCCGATGGCGAAATACGCCCCGCGCAGCTGAAAGGTCAGCGCCGCCACCGGCACCGCCAAGGCGGCGCCCAGGATCGCCGCCGCCGGGATGCCCCAGAGCGGGTTCACGCCCAGCAGCAGCGCCAGCGCGAACAGCGCGTAGCCCCCCAGCCCTACGAAGGCCTGCTGCCCCACCGTGACCAGCCCGGCATAGCCCGCCAGCAGGTTCCACAGGCTGGCCAGGGCGGCGTAGGCGTATATCTCGCCCAGCAGCCGCAGCCCCTGCCGGTCGGCCCACCAAGGGGCGGCCCCCAGCACCACCAGCCCAACGACGAAGAGCGCGAGCCCGATCCGGCTGGCCCGTGTGCTGTGCGCCACCCGCATCCCGGCGGCGGCGCTCACCCACGCAGCCTCGGGAACAGGCCCTCGGGCCGCACCGCCAGCACCAGCAGGAACAGCAGGTGCCCGGCCAGGATCTGCCAGCCCGGGTCGATCTGCGCCCCCACGGATTGCGCCACCCCCAGCAGCACGCCGCCGGCCAGCGTGCCCCAGAGGCTGCCCAGGCCGCCGATGATCACCGCCTCGAAGCCGAAGATCAGCCGCGCCGGGCCGATGGCCGGGTCAAAGTTGGTCCGCACCGCCAGGAACACCCCGGCCAGCGCCACCACCGCCAGGGACAGCGCCATGGCCAGGGCGAAGACGTGGCGGTTGTCCAGCCCCATCAGCCGTGCCGTCTCCGGGTCATCGGCGGTGGCGCGAAAGGCGCGGCCCAGCGGCGTGCGCCAACTCAGCCATTGCAGGCCGGCGATGGCGGCCACCGCCACCGCGAATTGCAGCAGCGGCAGCACGCCCACGCTCAGCCCGCCCGGCAGCGGCAGGCCGGCGACCTCGATCGGCCCGGCCTGCAGCCGGCGGCTATCGGCGGAGAAGATCTCCAGCAAGCCGTTCTGCAGGATAACGCTGAGGCCGAAGGTCACCAGCAGCGGCGGCAGCAAGTCCTCACCCAGGGTGCGGTTCAGCAGGAAACGTTGCAGCGCGTAGCCGATCGCCGCCATCGCCGGCACCACCAGCAGCAACGCCGGCAGCGGCCCGATCCCCAGCGCCTCCGTTGCCACCAGCGCCAGGTAGGCGGCCAGCACGATCAGGTCGCCATGGGCGATGTTGACCAGCCGCATCACCCCGAAGATCAGCGACAGCCCGGCCGCGAACAGTGCGTAGAGGCCGCCCAGCAGCACGCCCTGCAGGATCGCGTTGAGCCATTCCACCGCGCGCTACACCCCGAAATAGGCGGCGGCGACAGCCTCGCGCGTCAGCTCGCCGGCGCCGCCCTGCAGCACCGTGCGCCCTTCGCGCAGGCAGAAGACCCGGCCGGCCGCCGCCAGCGCCTGGGCCACGTCCTGTTCCACCACCACCACCGCCGTGCCCTGCGCCACCAGCGCCGGGAGGCGCGCGTAGATCTCGCGCACCACCACGGGGGCGAGGCCGAGGCTGATCTCGTCGCAGAGCAGCAGGCGGGGGTTGGACATCAGCGCGCGGCCGATCGCCACCATCTGCTGCTGCCCGCCGGACAGCGCGGTGCTGGGCACGTGCCGCCGTTCCGCCAGCACGGGGAAGAAGCCGTACACCGCGTCCAGCGACCACGGCCCGCGCCGCCCGGCACGGCCGCCGATCAGCAGGTTCTCCTCCACGCTGAGGGAGGGGAAGAGCCGCCGCCCTTCCGGCACCAGCGCGATGCCGCGCCCGACCACCTGATGCGCCGGCAGGCCGCCGATCGGCTCACCGTCGAAGAGCACGGCGTCGCGCCGGGGGGCGGCGATCAGCCCGGCCACGGTCTTGAGCAGCGTGCTCTTGCCCGCGCCATTGGCGCCGATCACCGCCGCGACCTCGCCCGCGCCCACCGCGGCGGACACGCCGAACAGCGCCTGGAAATCGCCGTAGAAGGCGTCCAGCCCGCGCAGTTCCAGCAGCGGCTCAGGCATCCACGGGGATGCCCATATAGACCTCGGCCACGGCGGGGTGGCGCACCACCTCGGCCGCCGTGCCCTCGGCGATCAGGCGGCCGCCATGCAGCACCACCACGCGGTCGGCCACCGCGGTCAGCGCGTGCAGCACGTGCTCGATCCACACCACCGACATGCCGCCGTCGCGCAGGTCGCGCACCAGCGCCACCAGCGTCTCGCATTCCCGCTCGGTCAGCCCGCCCGCCACCTCGTCCAGCAGCAGCAGCCGCGGTTTGGTCGCCAGGGCGCGCGCCAGTTCCAGCCGCTTGCGATCCAGCAGCCGCAAGCCGCCGGCGGGACGGTTCGCCTGCGCCAGCAGCCCGCAGCGCTCCAGGATGGCGGCGCAGCGGTCATAGGTCGCGCGCTCGCCCTCGCCCGTGCCGAAAGCGGCCGCGGCCACCAGGTTCTCGAACACCGTCAGCCCGGCGAAGGGCTGCGGCACCTGGAAGGAGCGCGCCATTCCCAGCCGGCAGCGCTTCGCCGGCGACAGGGCGGACACGTCCCGCCCTTCGAACACCACCTGCCCGGCATCCGGCGCCACGGTGCCGGTGATCATGCCGAACAGCGTGGTCTTGCCGGCACCGTTGGGGCCGAGCACCCCCAGCGTTTCGCCGCGGCGGAGCGACAGGTCGATCCCCTCGGCCACCACCACGGCGCCGTAGCGCTTGCGGATGCCCCGCAGCGCGAGGATTGGCTCCCCGTCAGCCGAGGAGCTCAAGGCTGCCGCCGATCGGAATCTCGGAGGCCCCGGGATTGGCCAGCACCACCAGGTCCAGCGCACCACTGCCGGACCGCCGCCACTGTCCCGCCACCAGAGGCGTGCGCGCCACGTTCTTCACCGGCCCCGCGCCCCACTTCACCGGGCCCGCGACGGTGCGCAGGTCGGTGGCGCGGGTGGCCTGGATGATCGCTTCCGGTTCCAGCTTCGCGCTGCGCTTCAGCACGTCCACCGCCACCTCGAACAGCGCGTGCTGGTAGCCGATGGGCTGCGTCCAGGGCTTGCCGGTGGCAGCCGTGTAGGCGGCGCAGAGTTCCGCCGCCGTCTGGTTGGTCAGCGAGGAACGGAACGGGTGGTGCGGCGTCCACCAGATCTCCGTGGTCAGCCCCGCGCCGCGCTCGCCCAGCGCCGCCACGGCGGAGGGAAACAGCAGCGCCTTGCCGATGCTGACCACCTTGGGTCGGAAGTTCTGCTGCCCGGCCTGGGTCCAGAAGGTGGCGAAGTCCGGCGGCGTCAGGTTGCCGGTGACGATCTGCACCTCGGCGGCCTTGAAGGCGGCGATCTGGGCGGAGAAGTCGTTGGAGAAGGGCTGGAAGCGGCCGGTATCCACCAGCCGGTAGCCCTTCTGCGCCAGCGCCGGCGGCAGGCCGGTGCGCGCATCGCCCCAGGCATTGCCGTCCGCGTCGTTGGGAAACAGCCCGCCCACCACCTTGTTGGTCTCGGCCTTGGACCAGAGGTCGGTATAGGCCGCGATCACGTCCTCCAGCCCCCAGAAGAAGTGCCAGGTCCAGTCGAAGCCCTTCGCGGGATCGCCGCGGCGGCCGAAGAAATAGGGCTGCCAGGGGCAGTTGGTGGTGATGCAGGGAACCTCGTTCACCTCGGCCTGGTCGGCCACGGGGTTCACCGTTTCCGGCGCGCTGGTGGCGGTGAGCAGGTCCACCTTGTCGCGCAGGATCAGCTCGGAGGCGACCTCGGCGGCACGGCTGGGGTTGGACTGGCTGTCGCGCGCCAGGATCTGCACGGGATGCAGCTGCCCGGCCACGCGGATGCCGCCCGCCAGGGTACGCGCCAGCTGTTCCTGCACGAAGGCATCCGCCTCGCCGAAAGCGGCCAGCGGGCCGGTGCGCGGGTTGACGAAGCCGATCTTGATCGGCCGCCCCGCGCCCTGCGCGCGTCCCACCGCCGGCGCGGCCAGCACGCCGAGGGCGGCGGCCACCGTGGCGCGGCGCGTGGTGCGCGGCAGCAGGTCCTCAGGCGCAATCCCGGATTCCATGGGCGTCCTCCCTTCCTGTTGTTCGCGGCGGGCGTCGTTGCGTCGCGCTCGTTTCCACGCTGTCCGCCAAGGTTTGGTCACCCCGGCGGTTTCCGCGGCGGCCTCGGTGCCGCCGCGCCAAACCTATCCTAGGTCGCGGCCCGCCGAGGCTCAGAAAGCCTCCCCCGTCTCGATGCGGTAGTTCTGTCCCGGATCGGTGATGGCGACGAGGCGGATGATGCAGCCATCGCCACGGTCCCAGTTCCAGGGAAAGAAGGCGAAGGTCACGCGCTTGCCGGTGAC
>NZ_JBLLEB010000014.1:0-115892 GCF_047690175.1 Roseomonas sp. BN140053
GCCTGTCTTGACCACGTAGCGCAGCCCGTTGAACACCTCGCGCAGAGCGTGCCGCCGCTGCCCCGCCGCCTCGGGCAGCAGCACGAGGTAGGGTGCGACCAGACCCCATTCCTCATCGGATACCTCGGACGGATAAGCCTTGCGGGTCATCCCGCAAATCTGGACCTCCCCTCAGTCCACAACAGCCTCTAGGCCGAGGCCGAGGCCGGTGCCGGCCGCGGCGCCCAGCGCCACCACCAGCAGGGGCGGGGCTCGCCACAGAGTCAGCAGCAGGAAGCCCGCCAGGACCAGCACGAAATCGGTGGGGCGGAGCACGGCGCCGGTCCAGACGGGATCGTAGAGCGCGGCGCCGAGCAGGCCGACCACGGCGGCATTGGCGCCGCGCAGCGCGGCCCCGGCGGCGGGACGGCGGCGCAGCGCCGCCCAGAAGGGCAGGGCGCCCAGCACCAGCAGCAGCCCGGGCAGAAAGATCGCCAGGGTCGGCAGCACCGCGCCCAGCGCCCCGCCCGGCCCGGGGCGGAGCACGGCCCCCAGGAATGCGGCAAAGGTGAAGAGCGGGCCCGGCACCGCCTGAGCGGCACCGTAGCCGGCCAGAAAGGCATCCTCGGCCACCCAGCCGGGGGCAACCGCGGCGTCGCGCAGCAGCGGCAGCACGACGTGGCCGCCGCCGAACACCAGCGCGCCGGAGCGGTAGAAGGCCTCGAACACCGCGACGCCGCCGCCCAGGCCGTGCAGCAGCGGCAGCAGCCCCAGCAGCAGGGCGAAGAGCAGCAGGCAGGCGACGCCGACACGGCGCGACACCGGCACGGCCGGCAGCGGCGCGGCGGGTGGGGCGGCGCCGTCGCGCAGCAGCGCGAGGCCCAGCGCCGCACCCCCGGCGATGGCGGCGACCTGGCCGATCGCGGCGGGGGCAAAGGTGGCCAGGGCGGTGGCGCCCAGCGCGATCGCCGCGCGCGGCCGGTCCGGGCAGAGCGTGCGCGCCATGCCCCAGACGGCCTGCGCCACCACCGCCACCGCCACCAGTTTCAGCCCGTGCAGCAATCCGCTGCCCCAGGCGGAGGCGGACAGGGCGCCCGCGCCTTCGGCAAACAGCACCAGCAGGGCGGCGGAGGGCAGGGTGAAGCCGGCCCAGGCGGCGAGCGCCCCCCAGGGCCCGGCGCGCAGCAGGCCCAGGGCGAAGCCGGTCTGGCTGGAGGCCGGGCCGGGCAGGAACTGGCACAGCGCCACCAGCTCGGCATAGGCAGCCTCGTCCAGCCAGCGGCGGCGGTTCACGAACTCGGTGCGGAAATAACCGAGATGCGCGACCGGGCCGCCGAAGGCGGTAAGGCCGAGCTTGAGAAAGGCCAGCAGCACTTCGATCGGCGTGCCGGGCCAGACGGTGCCCGGCGCGGCGGAACCGTCCGTGCCAGGCCGGGCTGCGCCCGGGACGGAAGGACCGTTCATGCCGGGTCGACCGTGCCCGGCGCGGCAGGACCGCTCACGTCGCGCCGGGCGGCGGCGTGGCACGGCTCGGCGTGCTGGGTGGATCAGCCTCGCTGGCCTGCGATGTTCCGGCGGGGGAGGGGAGTTCGCCGGGCAGCGGGGCCAGGAAGCGCAGCACCGCCTCGACCGCCATGCGGCGCTGCGCCGCGGCGCGCCGCGGGTCATCCAGCTCGAAGCCGAACAGCACCCGCAGCGTGTGGTGGTTGGACACGCGGTGGAAGCAGGACCCGCTGATCAGCATGTGCAGGTCCAACGGGTCCACGCCGGGGCGGAAGGCGCCCTCGCGCACGCCGCGTTCCAGCAGGGCGCGGATGGTGGGGATCACGCTCTCGTTGCGGCGGGCCACGGCCGCGTTGCCGGCGATGGCCTGGCCGCCGTTGATGTTTTCCGCCACCACCAGCCGCACCAGCTCGGGATGGGCGGCGTGATGGTCGAAGGTGGCTTCCACCAGGCTGCGCATCGCGTCCGCCGCCGGCAGGGAATCCAGCTGCAGCGCCGCTTCCAGGTCGCGGATGCCGCCATAGGCCGCCTCGATCACCGCGGCGTAGAGCTGCTCCTTGCCGCCGAAATAGTAGTAGATCATCCGCTTGGTGGTGCGGGTGCGGGCGGCAATCTCGTCCACCCGGGCGCCGCGCAAGCCGTGCGCGGCGAATTCGGCGGTGGCCACGGCCAGGATGTCGCGGCGCGTCTCCTCGGGGTCGCGCGTGCGGCGCGGCTCCCGCTCTCCCGGGGCGTCCGGCACGAGTGGTCTCCGAAGCGGAATCGTCGGCCCAGGATAGACCGCAGCGCCCGGCGACGGCAGGGGCGCCGCTGCCGGGCCGGGAGGGTCATGTCGTGTGCGGGGTGCCTGGATGTTCAGGCCTGGGCCAAGGGGGCTCTGCCCCCTTGGAGCCCCCGCGAGGAGCTTAGGCTCCTCGACCTCATGAGTGCCTCCGGCGGGGGCGGGATGGCTGATGGCGGCCATGATGGACGACGTTCCCCAACCCGCCCCCGCCGGAGGCACTCAAAGTGGGGTCCGGGGAGTTCAAACTCCCCGGCGGGGTCCAGGGGCAGCGCCCCTGGCCAACGTCAGAACAGCAGGCACCAACCGCTCCGAATGGACCCGCGCCCCGCAGGCGGGGCGCGGTCCGGGTCAGCCGCCGGGGACCACCTGGGGGCCGTCCTGGCCGCGCATGGCCCAGCCGGTGGTGCGCTGCTCGATGGCCACGGCGATGGCGTACATGGCCACGCCCATGATGCCCGTGACGATCAGACCGGCGAAGACCAGCGGCACGTCGAAGCGGGAGGAGGCGAGGATCATCAGGTGACCGATGCCTTTGTTGGCCGCCACGGTTTCCGCCATGATCGAGCCCACGAAGGCCACGGTGATGGCGATCTTCAGCGAGGCGAAGAAGTAGGGCATCGCCCGCGGCAGCCCGACCTTGCGGATGATGTCGGAGGGGCGGGCGCCCAGCGCGCGCAGCACGTCGCGGAGCTCCGGCTCCACCGTGGCGATGCCGGTGGCGACGTTCACCACGATGGGAAAGAACGAGATCAGGAAGGCGGTGATCACCGCCGGCACGGTGCCGATGCCGAACCAGATCACCAGGATCGGCACGACGGCGACCTTGGGCACGGAGTTGAAGGCGATCAGCAGCGGATATAACCCGGCATAGAGCAGGGAGGAGGAGCCGATCGCCACGCCCAGCAGCAGGCCGAACACGATGGCGAAGGCGAAGCCCACCAGCGTGGTCATCAGCGTCTGCCAGGAATTCTCCAGCAGCGGCTGCCACCACCTCACCATGCTGGCCGCGACGTCCGAGGGCGGCGGCAGCACGAATTGCGGAATGGCGAAGCCGCGGCAAACCACCTCCCACAGCAGGAAGCTGCCCAGGATGATCAGCCAGGGCAGGGCGGTTTGCAGGCGGCGCCGGCGGCGGGCGGCGGCCACCATGGCCTCGACCCGGCTGGGAGCGGGGCTGGCAGCCGTGCTGGAGGAGGTGCCGGTGGACCGGGAGGCGCTGGCGCGGGCAGCCGCCAGCGAGGTGCCGCCCGGGGCAGGCGTCACGGCGCCGCCTGTGCTGTTGGGGGCGGCCGGGGGCAGGGTCAGCGTGGCAGTGCCGGGGGGGCCGTCATGCGGCATGGGAAGCTTCCACCAGGGGGGCGGCGCCGGGGGGGATGGCGGCCGGCGGGGCGGCGGGGTCCTCGCCGCGGCGGGCGGCGCTGATGTGCTCGCGCAGGTCGTGCACGAGGTCCTGGAAGGGCTTGGTGTACATGTCGTCCAGGGAGCGCGGGCGGCCGAAGGGCACGGTGCGCTCGGCGATGATGCGGCCGGGGCGGGCGCTCATCACCAGGACGCGGTCGGCCAGGAACACCGCCTCGCGCAGGTCGTGGGTCACCAGGATCACGGTGGGCTTCAGGGTCTCGCAGACGGTCTGCAACTCGCTCCAGAGGTCCTCGCGCGTGAAGACGTCCAGGGCGCCGAAGGGCTCGTCGAGCATCAGCAGCTGCGGGTCGTGGATCAGCGCCCGGCACAGCGAGGCGCGCTGCTGCATCCCGCCCGAAAGCTGCCAGGGCTGCTTGCCCTCGAAGCCGCTCAGACCGACGATGGACAGCAGGCGGCGGGCCTTCTCCTCATACATGGAGCGCTCGCCGCGCAGGCGGCGGCGGTGCGGCTCCACCACCTCCAGCGGCAGCATCACGTTGTCCAGGACCGAGCGCCAGGGCAGCAGGGTGGGGTTCTGGAAGGCCATCCCCGCGATGGAGAGCGGCCCCGCCACCTCCCGCCCCGCCACGATCACGGACCCGGCCGAGGCCGGCCACAAGCCGGTGACCAGCCGCATCAGCGTGGACTTGCCGCAGCCGGAGGGGCCGACCACGGCGACGAACTCGCCGCGGGCCACGTCCAGCGAGCAGTTCTTCAGCGCCAGCGTGCCTTCCACCCCGCCATAGCGCATGGCGACGTCGGCGATCTCGACGAAGGGTCTCTGGTTGCCGGTCATGTCGGGGGCGTCGGGGCCTGGTCGGGGCGCATCGGGGGGTCCTCCGGGGCCGGGAAACGCCGCATGCGCGCCCGGGCCGGGCGGGGGACAAGCAAGGGCCGCGCCACGGGGCGGGGGTGGTCCGGGATCACGGCACGGCGACCCGGCGGCACGCGGGATGGACGCGCTTCCCCCGCACGACCAGATTGCTTCGCAACAACACGAGGATGCCGCATGCCCGTCGAGGATGTTTCCCCACGCGACGCCTGGGAAGCGCTCCGCCAGGACCCGGACGCGCTGCTGGTGGATGTGCGCACCGATGCGGAATGGAATTTCGTCGGCCTGCCGGAACTGTCGGAGGCCGGCAAGCAGCCCGTGCTGATCCCCTGGCAGGTCTACCCCTCCATGCAGGTGAACGGCGCTTTCGCCGACCATCTGCGCAAGGCGGGGGCAACGCCGCTGAGCAAGCTGTACTTCCTGTGCCGTTCCGGCGCGCGGTCGCTGGCCGCGGCGCAGGCGGCCCAGGCGGCCGGCTTCCCGCATGCCTGGAACGTGGCGGATGGCTTCGAGGGACCGCCGGATGCCGAGGGGCATCGCGGCCAGGTAGCGGGCTGGAAGGCGGAGGGGCTGCCCTGGCGGCAGCGCTGAGGCGTTGGTTTAACAGGAAAAGCAGGCAAGCCGGGGGGTAGTATCCCCCCGGACCCCCTTCTATTTTCGGGAGTCTGCGGGTGTGCCCGTGGCCACCCGCGCCCTTAACTCCTGAGAAAAGGAGGGGGACCGGGGGAGTTCACTCCCCCGGCCTTCCCGGGTCACCGGCTCTCAGTTCACGCCGGGTGCCACGATACGCGTGGTGAGTTGCAGCAGCCCCTCGATCCCCGCGACGCAGGTATCACCGGGGCGGAGGTAAAGCTCCGCCGCGTTGGGGTGGGAGATGGCGGTGCCGCGCGGCGCGCCGGTGGCGATCACGTCCCCCGCTTCCAGCGGCATCCAGCGCGAGAAGTGGGCGATGATGTCGGCGATGCGGAAGATGTGCTCCGCCGTGCTGACGCGCAGGCGGCGCTCGCCGTTGACGTCGCAGGTGAGCCACAGGTCGTAGGGGTCCGGCACTTCCCAGATCGGCACCACGGCGGGACCCACGGGGCAGAAGCCCGGCATGTTCTTGGCGGTCCAGAAGCGCGTGCCGCTGATCACCTCCTGCTTCTGGATCTCGCGCGCGGTGAGGTCGTTCAGGATGGTGATGCCGCCCACGTGTGACAGGGCATCGGCGTGGCCGACGCGGTGGGCGCGGCGGGCGATCACGAAGGCCAGCTCGGGTTCGTAGTCCAGGGTGGTGATGCCCTCGGGGCGTTCCACCGCGGCATCCTCGCCCACCATCGTGGCGTGCAGCTTCACGAAGCCGGTGGGCTCCTGCGGGTCCTCGCGCAACATGTCCTGCTTCACGAGTTCCTCGCGGTGCACGCGGGAATTCTTGCCGACGCAGAAGATCTTGGGCGGGTGCAGCACCGGCGGCAGGATGCGCACGGCATCCCGCGGCAGTTCGGGGCCGGCGGCGGCGGCCAGGGCGCGCAGCTCGGCTTCCGGCAGGGCCAGGGCCGCCGTCATGTCGAGCGCGGTGTCCAGCGGCGCCACGGCGCCGTCGCGCAGCAGGCCCAGGCGCGGCGGGGCGCCGGCGGGGGCAAAGGTGACGAGCTTGAGCATGGGCGTCCTTATTCCATCGTGATGCCGCGGTCGCGGATCAGCCGCTGCCACTTGCCCACATCGGCGTCGATGTAGTCGGCAAAGGCGGTGGGGCTCAGCGGTTCCGGCACGGCGCCGAGGCTGGCCAGCCGTTCGCGGGTTTCGGGGGATTGCAGCCCCCGCGCGGCCACGGCCTGGATCGCCTCCACCACCGGGGCGGGGGTCCCGCGCGGCGCCAGCAGGCCGAACCAGCCCACCGCCGAATAGCCGGGCAGCCCGCCCTCCGCGACCGTGGGCACGCCGGGAAACAGGGGCGAGCGCGTTTCCGAGGTCAGGCCCAGCACGTGCAGCGAGCCGTCCGCCACCGCGCCGGCCACGGTGGGGGGCGGGGCGAACATCACGCCGATGCGCCCAGCGAGCAGGTCGTTCAGCGCCTGGCCGGTGCCGCGATAGGGGACGTGCAGCATCTCCACCCCCGCGGTGGAGCAGAACAGCTCCCCCACCAGGTGCGAGGCGGAGCCGGCGCCGGAGGAGCCGAAGCCGATGGTGCCGGGGTTGCGCTTGGCCGCATCCAGCAGCCCGCGCAGGTCGGTCACGCCCAGCGCCGGGCTGGCCACCACGAGATAGGCCGGGGCGGCGGCCAGGGTGACGGGGGCCAGCACCTCGCGCACCGCGAAGGGGCGGGTGGTGCCGGCGGTGGCCATCAGCGCGCCGGTGGAGGCCATCACCAGCGTGTGGCCGTCCGGGGCGGCGCGCTGCACCAGCTCCACCCCCAGCCGGCCGGCGGCGCCGGCGCGGTTGTCCACCACCACGGGCTGGTTCCAGGTTTCGCCCATGTGCTTGGCCAGCAGCCGCGCCAGCACGTCCGTGCCGCCGCCGGGGGCGAAGGGCACCACGATGCTGATAGGGCGGGACGGGAAGCCGTCCGCCGCGCGGGCAGGGCGGGCGGCGAAGGGCAGGGCGGCGGCGGGCAGGGCCGCGGCGAGCAGGGCGCGGCGGCGGACGGTGCGGGCGGGGGATGGTGGCGAGGGCATGGCGTGGAGGCTTCCCGGACAGGGCGCCGTGGCGGCGCCTCGTTGCCGGCGTTGATGCACCAGGGCGGGCCGGGGATCAAACCGGCCGGCGGGGCAGGGCGTTGTGACGGTTTCCCCGGAGTGCACCGGATTGCCCCAGCTTTCCCTGGCCGAGCCCACCGTCGCCGCCCCGCCCGGGCAGGAACTGCTGGTGGTCGTGCATGGGCGCCTTTGCCGCGCCTATGGCTGCCCGATCAGCTATTTCGGCGACCTCGACCCGCTGGACGAGCTGGTGTCCTCGCTGCTGTCGCACCGCACCCGCAACGCCGACAGCGCCCGCGCCTAATCGCGTCTGAAGCTAGAGAATTGTTTTTACATTGTATTCTCGCAGGGATGCTTGAAGATACCCGGGGATATACCCGGGATTTTTGGTGCTAGGGGCAGGCAGGCGTACCAACGCTTGGCGAGTGTACCACGCCCGCCGCGCCGTACCCGGTCTAAGTGACCCGGCGGATCAGCGCCTCGCGCACACCACTTCTTAGGTGCTGCGGAAACCCTGGAGTGCTCCAGGGATTTATACACACTAAATACGTATATCGTCTCGACGGTGCCGTGCGTAAGTGTGCATAAAATACGCATGAACGCTCGCGACACCCTGAAGATCCTGAAGGCCGATGGGTGGGTCGAGCATTCGCAGAAAGGCTCGTACCTGCACCTCAAGCACCCGACCCGAGCCGGCAAGGTCACCGTCCCTATGCACGGGGCGACGGACCTGAGCCCCGGCGTGTTGCGGTCGATCGAGCATCAGAGCGGCACGAAACTGAGGAGGACCTGACAATGGCCCTGCGCTACTACCCCGCCCTCTTCGAGGCCGCCGGCAATGGCTTCGGAGTGATCTTCCCCGACCTCCCCGGCTGCGTCAGCGCCGGCGGCGACATGCAGGACGCGGCTGTCCAGGCAGCCGAGGCGCTAGCCCTTCACGTCGAGGGCATGACGGCGGACGGCGACCCGCTGCCAGCCCCCTCGCGGCTGGACGATCCTCTGCCGGCTTGGCTGGCAGATGCCACCCTGGTGATTGCCGGCCGCGCGCTGGTGCCGGTTGAGCTGCCCGGGCGTGCGGTGCGAGCGAACATCACCATGGATGAGGGGCTGCTGTCCCGCCTGGATGCCGCAGCCCAGGCGGAGGGCAACACCCGCTCGGGCTTCATCGCCCAGGCGGTCCGGGAGGTCCTGCGCCGGCGTGTAGGCGAGGAAGCCTGACACCCTTCGCAACCACTGAGGCGTGGAACACAGTGCGAACATGGGGTATATTCCTACCGTTCTGAGCAACGTAGGAGAGACGGCCCATGGCCGCGAAGAAGGTTGCCGCACCGCGGCCGAGGGCTGGCCCGAAGCCCGGGCCGGCTGCGCTGGCGCGCATCGCTGAACTGGCGAGCAAGGGTGCCGCGCCTGAGCGGGTGCGGCGCACGGTGGAAGATATCGTAGCCGGCTGGCTGGCCGGCGAGGACGTGGACCGCGGCGAGGTCCGAGACCGGCTGGAAGAAGTCGCCGCGCAGCTGGCCGAGGGTGTCGAGGCCGCGGCCGAGGCGAATGACGAGATCGAGCCGGAGCAGAAGGCCGCGCTGGCCCATGCGGGCAAGGCGATGGCGGCCATGGTGGCGGCCCGGGACGCCTTCACCACGGCCCACGGGCGCCTGTAGCCCATGCCGGAGCCGCAGGAGCCAGCGGGCATCCGCCGAGGGAGCGAGGCGCTGGCGCGCCCCCTGGCCGAGTTCCGCGCCTACCACTTCTCGGTGGAGTGCCCGCCCGGCTCCTGCCCGTTCCGGCGGGTGCCGGTGGCGCCGATCCTAGACGCCCGGCCAGACCTCACCGTCGGGGCGGTGTTGGACCGGTTGCGCTGCCAGGCGTGCGGCTGCGAGCCCGAGATCGTGGGGCTGAGCGGCGAGGGCGACTGGCTGCCGCTACGCTGCGCGGTGCAGGTCCGGCCGAAGCGGGTTGAGCCGCCGCGGCGGCCGTTGCTGCGGGAGGTGCGGGGCGCTGCCGTGAGCTAGCTGCTCGCGATCAGCGAGCGCAGGCGTTCGTGCCCAGCGATGATCGGATTTCTATCTCGCCGCCGCTCTGCCGCATCGGTGCCCCTGGAGGTCTGGGCGGCTGCCGCGGCCTCAACCAGCAACCGCCACGCTTCGAGCAGGGAACCTCGGCTGCAGGCATCATGGAACGCATAAAGCGCCTTGTCGCTCATCCGCCGGGAATGGCGGATGCCGGCGCTGCTGGGCCCATGATTGCCGGCGGCACACTGAGGATGCGGCCGAAGACGTTTCCGCGCGACCGCAATGTCGATCACTGAACCCAATTCAACTCACTTCCGCACGATATGCGGCGCTGGAAATAGCACGTCCAGGAACTCCGGACATTCACAGGATTGTTCCTCTGCCCCACTGCTGGGGCTTTAGCTGTCCCTGGAACTGCTACACCGCGACCTCGGTCACCTTCCTGAACACCCTGTCGGCGGTGAGCACGTAGCCCTGGCCCACCAGGGCGCGCTGCAGCACCTGCCAGTGCTGTTGCTGGAGCGCAGTGCGCCCTGGGGAGAAACATGCCTGAAATGTGAGTGGCTGTGCGAACTTGTTAGCCGAACGCATCTAGTCAGTACACTGCGCATCGGTTTTGAGTAGGCGCTCGCGGCGCGAGGGCATCTGATGGTCTCGAAGGTGGATGCGGCCGGGTACCGAGCCCTTGCCGAAGTGGCGCGTAAAAGCGCTGCTGAATATGCAGCAGATCCAGACCTATGCTCAGCCTACGAGGCGCTGGCGGAGAGCTTCGAAAAGATCAGCCGCATCCGCCATCGGATCGAGCAGAGCATGCGCCAGCATCCTGAAATCTGGATCCGGCAACCAAGCGGGAACCATGCTGAGGCGGAGGCCTCGGATGGCGAACTCGCCTCGGCGCCTTCCAAGCCATCTGAAACTTAGCTCGCTGTTCGGCTACGCCCGCCATCCCGGGGCGGCGACCCGGGTCATGGCGTCTACGCCGCCGCGCCACGCCGGCCCGAGGTGCAGGTGCCGGTGCCGGTGCCCTAGTCGTCGGCGAAAGCCCGCCCCGAGAGCCAGCCCCAGGCGAAATCCTCCTGGGTCGGGTTGGCCTCGCAGATCTCCACGTAGCGCCCGGCCTGGAGCGCTCGCACGCCGCGGAGAAGCACTACCCGCGCTCGCGGGCCGCGCTTCTGGATCAGGCTGTTCAGCGCCGCCCGGGTCATGGCTCCGCATGCGCCGTCCACCGTCAGGTTGCCGTAGAAAACGCCCCGGCCGTTCAGCACGTTGAGCAGGCGCTGGAGCATCTTGCCGGCGGCGGCCTGGCCCATGTTGATGCCGATGTCCAACAGCGCCGCGCCGAGCGGGGCGTCGATCTCGGCGATGCGATCGAAGCTCGGCTGCGTCCAGTACCGGGCGCGGTAGATGTCGATCGCCGTGTTCCGCGGCATCCCGCGCATCGGACCCTGATAGCCGAAGGCGCGCGCCACGGCTTCGGTGATGCCCCACATGGTGGCACCGCCGCGATCGGAGGGGTGGTCCGAGAACCCGCCCTCCTTGCCGAGAACGGGCTCGATGTAGGCGAGAAAGGGGTCGGACATCAGCTGTCCCCCATCAGCCGGCCCGAAGCGCGGGTGCCCGCCGCTACAGTGACATTGTGCCCGACCTCAGCCGCGGCGGTGGTTGCCTGCCGCAGCCCGCTCCCCACCGGAGCCACGGAGGCCAGCTTGTCCACCACGGCATCGGCAGCCGCCGGGGCCACGGCTTCCGCCACCGCGGCGGTGTCCACTTTCTTCTCCGGCATCAGGGCGGAGACGAGGCCCAGCACCATCGTGCCAATCGCGGCCCATTGCGCCACGTCGCTGTCCGTGGCCTGCGAGCCCATCAGGCCCACCAGCACCCACACGAGCGAGCGCATCGTCCCGGGCTCCCTGGCCCGGTCCAGCAGGTACTTCATCGGTATCTCCTTGGGTTGCCGGATGCCGTCCGGCTGCGGTTGTCGATCAGGAAAGGCGGGTCGCGAGACGCAAACCGGCTTGGCTATCGCCGTCGAGACACAAGCCGCACCACCTTCCCCGTGCACCGCGGGGCCGGGTGGTGTAGGCTCTGCGGGCTGCGGCGGCGGGGATGGACCCGCTGGCGATGCACGAAAATCGGCGACAGTCCCGCTCCGTGAAAGCGCCGGGTGCCCTGAGCATCAGGGAGAGAGTTGAGCCGAGACAGCCGGTAACCAGCCCGGCCCGCAGCCCCTACCCCGCCGTCACGTCGGCGGGGCTATTCGGCGGGGACGGCTGGCGGCAGCAGCGTCAGCAGCGATGGTACCTTGGCCATCGGCTCGGGCGCGGGCAGCCCCTTGGCCCCTGCCTGTAACGCCATCCCCATGTAGACCGTCAAAGCGTTGTTGGCCGCGTGCCGCTGGTCACGGGCGAAGTCCTCCATGGCCTGGCCGGCAGCCATCCAGCGCTTGAGGTCGGCCTCGCATTGGTCGCAGCGTTCCTCGCACTCACGGACTTGCTTACGGGCAATCCCCAGTTCGTCCGATTGCGCCTCGATCAGCCGATCCATTCGTCCGTCGAGCCGCCCGTCCAGCCCGCCCCGCGCGTCGGTCTTGGTTTTCCACCTTGTTGCGGACCACGCGAGCAGGCCCGCCAGAAGCGGCCCCCAGGCGTAGCGCCACCATTCGAGACTGGATATCCACTCAGGCATTCCCCCGCACTCCCGACAGGCGGGACACGGAGAGCAGGTTGGCCGCGGCAAAGCCGGCGCAGGGCGCCAGAAGCAGGATCAGGCCCCAGGGGACGTTCTGGGCGAGGCTGATGGTGAAATTGACCCAGAAAAACGTGCCCAGCACCGCCATGGACCAGCGCAGATAGGTCCATTCTTGGATCAACGCGTAGCCCTTGAGGCTGCCGAGCTGAAGCGCAAAGCAGGTCCAGAACAGCCAGTTGCCGAAGTCCAGCGCGAGGCTAAGCCCGGCCAGCACCACGAAGGAGAGCGTGACCACGAGAGACGCGATGCCCTCGTACCGCTCACCCTCCCACCAGAGCTTTGCTGAACACCAGACGCCCGGCAACGAGAACAGGATCACCCACGCCTCCGGGCAGGGCATGTCCCGGAACCCGGCCAGCGAGACGCGGGTGTTCATGGCGTCGATCGACATCAGGGCCAGCACGCCCGTGGCGAAGGTCACCAGCCCCGCCAGCGCTTCCGTCAGGTAGCGGTCGCGCGCGAGGAACCCATGGAGAAAGGCCATGATGTTCCTCACGATCCGGGGGGTGCTCATGCGGCCGCCCTTCCTCGCGGCGGGTGGGTGGGCATCAGCTACCGCCCGCGCCGGCCGCGACGTTGTAGAGCCACGGGTTGGACAGCAGCATCCCCTTCGGCGTCTCGCCGGCGTAGCTCTCGTTGCCCTCCGCCAGGGCGAGGTTGATTTTCACGCCGAAGCCGGTCGTGGCCGCGTCGGTGGTGAACTTGAAACCGCAGCGCAGCTTGCCGCTGCCCAGGTCGGCGATGAACGGCACGCAGTTCGACCACGCACCAGTGGCCGCGGCGAAGCCAATGGTGCCCGTGGCGAGGTTGAACCAAGCAGTAGCCAGACTGCCGAAGCTGCTGTCGTAGATCGAGAGGTGCAGCCAACTGCGGCCCAGGCTCGGCACGGCCTCGACCCAGTGGTTGAAGGTCTTGACCCCCGCCGCGCGAGTGATGCCGCCACGGAACAGGTCGTGCTGCTGATTGAGCGTGGTCTCCATCACGGTGGTAGCGTTGGGGGCAGTCAGCGCCTCTTTGATCCAGCTCGCGTCAGCAAAGGACTGCTGGGTGATGTAGTTGGCCTGGATCGGCGCGCCCGTGATGACCTTGATGTTGAACTTCTTCTGCTGCGTGCGGCCGAGCGTGTCGGTCGCCTTCAGTGTCACCTCGTGATTATCCTTGGTGGTGGCGGGCACCACCTGGGACAGCACCAGGTTGCTCCCCGACACGGCAAACATCGCGTCGGGGTCGGCCACCTCCGTCACCACGTTGCCGCCGCTGAGGCCGGTGTTCTCGGTGGTGATGGCCGCGACCACGCCGCCGACCGCGAGATTGTCGAGGTAGGAGGTGGCGGACAGGCGCAGCCCCTTCGGGCCGGGCTTCTGGTAGACCCGCACGGACTGGACCAGCAGGTCCAGGATGTCGGGCGTCGTGCCGTCGGGGCGGGGCGCCCAGCCGGGGATGTTGGAGCCCACCTGCATGCTCAGCAGCAGGTAGTGCAGGGCATCCGTCTCGGGGAACGCCGTCACGTCTTTTGACGCAACCAGCGTGTCGTCGAGGTAGAACTTCACCGCGCTGTCGCTGAAGTCCACGGCAAACTTGTGGAAGCCCTGGGTCAGGTCCACGCCGGCATTCACCAGCGTGGGGCTCTGTGCGCGGTTGTTGGGATTTCCGGTGTGGACATTGGCCTGATAGGTCGTGACGGGGTGGGAGCCGCCGACATGCTCCATCAGGTCCAGCTCGGGCGGGTGGCGATCGTCGGTGGGGAAGGTCCAGATGGCGGGCCAGGAGCCCTTGCCGGACGGGTATCGCGCGATGACCTCGATGTAGGCGTGCCGCGTCGAGAGCCGATACTTCGTGTTCAGCGCCCCCGAGACGTAGGCATAGGACTGCCCGGTGGCGGGATCATTCGGGATCTCGCCCGCCTGGAAGCCGAGCATGGCGGTGCGCTGGGCGCGGATGCGCAGGTTGCCATCCACGATCGCGAAAGGGGTGTAACCGTTGGACCAGGGATACTCGGGGTCGGCCAGCCAGCAGGCCATGCCGGTGTTGGACATATCCGTGCCCTTGGCCAGGTTCGGCGTGCCGTCCGTGGTGTCCAGCCGCGGCTGCCAGATGCGCGACGGGTTCGCGGCGGCATTGGCGGCATAGCCTGCGACGGTCGGGCCGCCGGTCAGCAGCGCGAGGCCATCGCGGGCGGGAAGGTACTCGAACGCGAGCCTCACACCCGGCACGCCCGCGAGGGCGACGGGCAGGCTGGTTGCCTGCAGGGCGGCCGCTGCTGCATCGCGCGCGGTCTGATCGGCGCCGCCCTTCTTCTCCAGGACGCTCATGCCGACCACCCCACGCTGACGTTGCTGCCCGAGACGCAGAACACCCGCGCCCAGCAGCCCGTGATGGGGAAGACGCAAGGCTGGACTTCGCCGACCGTTACGGTCCCCTCATTGGAGATGTTGGTCTTGGTATCGTCGGCCTCGCCGAGGTCCGTGCTGGTTTCGACGCGCACCGAGCCGCTGCCGTAGGAATGCAGGAACACCCTGCCGCCGAGCCACTGCCAGGCGGATGCAGTCCCCGCCGCCACGGGCGTGGGGGTGAATTTGGCCATGCGGGCCTCCGTGTCGGGTTAGGACTGAATGGTCAGAGCGGGCCGGGCGCAGTCGCGGCGCCGCCACTTGCCCGTGTCGTGCGGCAGCGGCATCCCGCTACCCACCGACATACCCACCGGGCAGCATCACCGCGAAGGCCGGGTTCTCCCCCACCTTGGCGCGGGTGCTGTCGGCAGGACCGGCCGCGACGATGCGCTCGTAGGTCGCACGCGCCCGCCGCGACAGAGCGGCGTCCGGGCCGAGCGTCAGGATGACACTGGCCAGCGAGGCCAGCCCTCCCTGCGGTTCCCCCTTGCTCCAGCCGGCGCCGTTGGAACGCTTCGTGATCTCCATCGCCGCGCCGACCTCAGCGTAGGTCGTGAACAGTTTGCCCTGCCGCGCCGGCAGCGCTGGTTGAGTGCCTTCCGCCTTCTGCGCGGGCAGCCACTCCGCGACCAGCCAGTTCATCGCCGCACCGTCGCGCCAGTTGTAGCCGGGCACGTCGTCGCGATAGGAGCGCACCAGCCAGTCGCCGAGCTGCTCCAGCACGGAGCGGGCGTCGGCACTGCCGCGCTGGGCCGCGAGCGCCACCACCGGGATCAGGTAGTTCTGCTGCCAGGTCGCGACCCCGCCGGAATAGGCCGTGTAGTCCTCCGGGTCCACGAAGCCGCCGATCTCGCCGTGGCGTGCCATCCAGGCCGGCATCTGGTCGAGGATGTTGCGCCAGTTGCGCTCCACCACACCCTGCGCCCAGCGCTGCTCGGGCGAGCCGTCGGCCGAGAGATAGCGCGCCTGTTCCAGCGTGCGGATGCCCCAGGACGCGCTGCGGACCTGCGGCTTGATGAACATCAGCGCCTGCTCGTTCTTGCGCGCCTGGTTCCAGCCGGTGGCGATGTTCCACGACGCCTGCGCATTCAGCGCGTCGAGCAGCCAGGGCTCGCCCGTGAGCAGATAGGGCACCGCGAACAGGTCGGGCTGATGGGCGGCATCGGGGTTCCACCCGGTGGCCGCGTAGTCGGCGTGTTGGGTGAGCCCGGCGGCGAGACGGTCCACCTTCTTGACCATCGCCTGACGCCCATTGGCGGTGATCTGCGGGTAGTTGTCGGTGTTCAGCCAGGTGCCGTTGCGCTCATCCCAGTAGAACCAAGGGATGGAGAACCCGGCCTCGGCCTGCCCCAGGGCGTAGGCGGCGGCGCGCGGGTCCTGGGAGATGACCCAGCGCGCGACGTGGGCGGTGACCAGGCCGATATCGGCGCGCCCGCCGGTGGTCGGCATATAGGGGGCGATGCCGCGCTTGCCCCAGTACGCACCCCAGTCCGGGGCCGCCATCGCCACGGCATAGGCGGCGAGCGCCTTCTCCGGGACGGTCAGCGATACGTCGAACGGGAACACCGCGCCAAGCCGGGCCAGCCGGGCCACATCGTGGCGGATGTGCAGCACCCCGCCCTCGGGGGCGCGCAGGCCCTGGCCGCCGTCGTGCGGCGCCGGGAAGCGGAGCAGCTTGTTCTGGTACTGGGCATGGGCGATGCCGGCGGCCTTGAACAATTCCGCCCCGTCGATCAGCACGCGCAGGTCGTAGGTGACGTTGCTGCCACCGGTCAGCTCCATGGCGCGGTCGTTGTTCACCTGCAGGTCCAGGCCGAACCCGTCGCCGCCCCGGTAGCTGGACAGGTCGGCAACCAGGCGCATGGAGCCGTCGAGCAGCGCGGTGTGACGCGCGGACCGCGCCAGCGCGCCGCGCCGGGGATACCCGGTGGCCGCCAGCGCGCTCAGCACGACGCGCTCCGTGCGCCCGCCGCGGGTCACCTCCACCGCGACTTCGGGGAGAGAGGCGGTGATGGCGGCGCCCTCCTGGGCTGGCACGGCTGCCAGCGCGACCTCCACCGAGGCGCCCGGGGCCAGTTCGGGGCGCGACACCGCCACGCGGGCAAAGCGGGCCGAGCCGTCGGCGTGGGTGTTCTGCACGTCGATCTGCGCCTGGGCTGCCGTGCCGTTCAGGCGCGCGGCGAGGCCGTGGCCGGCGGGGACCTCCCCCGGCGCGAACACGGTGGCGAAGGAGGCGATGCCGGCCGGGAGCGGGCCGGCGCCGACGTTGGACAGGCGGATGGTGGTCAGGTCGCTGCCGGCAGGCGTGGGGGCCGGCGGAGAGATGGGCGTGGGGTCGGGCACCGGGATCGGGACCGGCGCGGGCTCTACGGGCGGCGGCACGGTCTCGGGCACAGGCGCGGGCTCAGGGACCGGCGTCGGCGCGGGGTCCTGCGGCGCCGGCAAAGGCGCCGGGTCGGCCGCAGGCGCCAGCATGGCGTCCAGTGCATCGGCCAGGGCCGTCTGCGCCGCGGCCGAGGCGCGCATCGCGGTGCTGGCGAGCAGCAGCTCGCGCGAGTAGGCAGCCGCCAGGGCGCCGCCACGGGGCGTGGAGGTGGTGGTCTCGGCCATGGTGGCCTCCGGGATGGGTGGTGGCAGAGCGCGAAGTGCCCAGGATCAGGCCGCAACCTCGTAGTCGACGCGGAACTCCAGGCTCAGCGCCGACCCGCTCGCGATGTTGGCGATGGGCAGGTCCGTGCCGCCCGAGGCGCTGCCCTGCATGCGGATGCGCCAGTTGCCGTTCTGCTGCAGCACGAAGGGGCCGACCTTGCCCGTCGGGTAGCTCAGCGACGACGAATGGTAGAGCGGGCTCTTCGGCACGATGCCGCTCATCGCCACCACGGGCACGCCGGTGATCAGCCAGCCGCCGGCCAGCTGCGCCGCCGTGAAGGTCGGCGTGCAGGTCAGGAAGACCTCCACGAACATGCGGTTGCCGTGGCGGTACCACCGGCCGATCTGCGTGGCGTAGGTCACCGCCAGGTCACCCTGGGTGGTCTCCACCGTCAGCGTCGGGGCGAAGCTGCCCGATGTCTCGGCGGCCATGCCCGCGGCTGCCGCGGGGGTGACCGCCGTGCCGCCGATGATCCCCCAACGCGAGTTCGCGATCGGCGCGAAGACCGCCAGCTTGCCGGCCGGGATGGTCATGGTGGCGCCGCCCGAGAACGCCAGCGTACCGTCCGGAAGCCAGAGCCCGCCGGAGGTGCCGGGTGCTACGGTGATGTCCCCGCCCGAGGCGAAGAGCCCGATTTCCACCGCGCCCATGCCGTTCGGGTTGGGCAGCGTGTAGGCACCGGCCGAGCAGGCGTAGACCAGCCGCGCCTGCACCTGGGCGGTGGTGATGGCGCCCGGCGTCAGTGCGGTCCCGGCACCGGGGCTGTAGGCCGCTGCGGCAGAGCTGGAACCGAGCGACACCGTTTCGCAGTACCAGGCGCCGCGAGACACCCAGAGCCGGTACAGCCCCACGCCGAGGCTGAGGTTCGGCACCGCGCCGTCGCCCGTGTTGATGGTCAGCGCACCGTTGTCGGGGAACACCAGGGTGGGCCCGGCGCTGGCGCTCCACACGTGCAGCAGGATGGGCGGCGTGCCGGCGGCCACCGCGCCCAGCGGCAGGTAGACCGTCGGCGCCCCGGCGGCCGAGATGCGCAAGCCCCCGCGCAGGTCATCCAGGCCCAGGTAGGTCGTGTCGCTGGTGGTCAGCGCCATCTCGTGCGAGCGCACATCGGGCGAGCCGTCGCCGGCGGTGGGAATGGGCGGAGCATGGCCAGCTCCGAGGCTCATACGGGCCCAGCCCGCAAAGTTACGGCGACCGATCTCGACCAACGAGGAGCCGTGCGCGTGGGTAGGCCCATTGCTCAGGGAAGGAAGCAACCCCTGGGAGGATACCAGGGCCACCCCGCGATCAGTTCCTGCGGCCAGGGTCCGGAAGAAGTCGTTGCGGGCGTTGCTCGGGATGCCCGCGGGCTGCCGCCCCCAGCCCCACAGCTCCTGCACCGTCATGGTGGTGCCGGCCGTCCAGCCGGGCAGCGCCGCGAACTGCGCGCGCAGGGTGGCAAAGCCCGCGGCATAGAGGTCGCGGGTGTGGTAGCCGGTGGCCGCGCTGGTGCTGTCCGCCTCGCCCTGCGTCCACATCACGTGGTCGATGGTGACCACGCCCGGGTAGCCCTGCGCGGACCACCAGGCCTGCGCTGCCGCCAGGACCTGCAGCAGCCCGGCCCAGTTCTTGGAGGCGGTGCCGCTGCCCACCCAGTTCCCGAGGCTCTCGCCAGGGAACCAGTTCGGCAGGATCAGGATGGGACGGTCTGCCGCGATGCGGCCGGAGCGGCGCAGATGGTTGGCGAAGTGCACCGCGCTGTTGTTGTAGCACTGCGCGGGGTCGGCGCTGGCGCTGCCGCTGGCGCCGTTGTTCAGCGGCGCGGCGCCGAAGGCCGCGGGCACCACGGAAAGGCCGCTGCCCGAGGTCCCGGAGACGATCCGGATCCCGGCCTCGACCGTCTTGTCGCCGTTCGGATCGGCGCCGGCGGCATTGGACTGCCCGGCGCCGACCAGCACGAAGGGCCGGTCCCAGGCGAGCGCGCCAACATCGGCCAGCACGGGCGGCGCGCGGCGCAGCGCCTTGGCGATGCCTTGCGGCAGGCCGAGTTCGTCCAGCACTCCGGAGATGCCCCGGGAGCCAAGAATTCCAGACATGGCGCGGCTCCTCAGCGCGTTACGAGAGCGCCGTCAGGCGACAGGATCAGGAACAGACTGTCGTCGGTGGTGACGAAGGGCTGTGGCGGCGGCAGCGCCCCCGCAGGGATCGACACCACCTCAATCAGGCCGAGATCCACCGCCGCAGCCGGCCCCGTACAGCGTGCCACCACCGACCAGCGCCCAGCCAGGACCGGACACATGGCCGAGGCGTAGGTGCCGACCCCCAGGCGCACCACCGCCTCGGGCGGCGTCACCACCATGATCTCGGTGGGGCTGGTCCAGAAGAAGCGGGGCTCGGTCACGTCGACGGGGGCATTCGCCGCGTCCACGAAGGTCGCGATCCGGGTGACGGACTGCCCCTGGTAGACCCGTGTCACGATCGAAAGGCTCAAGGCGGACACTCCTGGGCGAGGACAGACGAACCAGCCGCGGCTCCTGACGGTCGGCCGGGTCTCGCCGCTAGCCCGGATCGGAAGAGCGAACCGGCCGCGCACGAAGGTCGGCTCGGCAGGCGCCGGCGCCGCGCCGCCCAGCGCCGTCACGGTGGCCATGGTGGCTCTCCAAGCGGAAGTGCCCCGCGATGGCAGGGCTGGTGGCACGGATGCGAAAGGGTGAGGGCGGAGCGCCCCCGCTAAGCGGTCAGGCGGCGCCGGAGATGTTGTAGGGCGCGCCGGAGAGGACGATGTTGCTCTTGCCCGACCAGATCCGGGCATGCTCGTAGGTGTACGACCAGCCGTCCTCGATCCCGCCGTTGTTCACGAGATTGGCGATAATCTGCGGGTTGAACTTCGGCCCGGCCTCGTTGCTGAGGATCAGGTGGCTGTTGACGATGGGCTCGGTGACATACTTCTTCACGCAGACCACCACGCCATCGATGCGCAGGATCAGGAGGTCATCGGTGCGCCACTCCACCGAGTAGGTGTGCATGGCCGCGCTGTTGTCATAGTTCAGGATGAAGCCACCCTTGCCGGTGGTATCCTTCGTCGCGATGCCGCTGCTGGTGGCGTAGGGCTCGGCCATTTGGTGGTAATTCGGCTGGCCGCTCGGGGCATATCCCGGGGTCATGAACCAGTAGCGGAAGCGGCTGTCCTCGCCGTCCCAACCGAAGTTGTCGAAGATGTCGACTTCGAAGAACGGCTTACCCGCGGCACCCGCATTGTAGCCGTCCTGATAGCGCACGGTCGGGTAGTCGGTCGGATTGCTGACCGGCTCCTGCTCGCCCGGCACGAACCAGCCAGCCGGCCAGTTCCCAGCCGCAACCGGGAACCGCGCTCGCAACTCGATGATGCTGCCTTTGGTGAACTTGGTGAGGAAGCGCACGCAGGCAGCTTCGAGTTCGCCGCCGTCACCCACATTCGCCCAGTTCTTGCCCGTGCCGCGAGCCTTCAGCTTTAAGCCCTGGGAGGTGAAGACGTGCAGGTTGCGGGGGTCGTTCTCGGGAAACTCGCGATACCGAGCGCGATAATTGCCGTAGTTCCCATCTCGGCCATCCGCGAAGGGGCCACTGAGGTCCCCGAAGATGCCCAGGAACTCGGTGCGCGCCTCCAGCTTGGCGCGCGTGTCCATCGTGCCGCCGGGCGTGAACACCGCGTTGAGCTTGTTGGTCAGGCCGCCCGTGCCGGCAGTGACGCCCAGCGGCAGCACGGAGGCGGTCGGATCGGTCGTGCCGGTCGGGTGGCGCGCGGTCTGCACGTAGGGCGCGAGGATGTCGTAGTTCACCGCCAGCGTGGAGAAATCGCCGTTCACCACGGGCGGGTTCGGGGTCGTGTCCACCGCTTCCGGCCCGGGCGGGGCATAGCCGGCCGTGCCCTGCGCATACACCGCCAGGCGCTGTTGCTTCGTGGGCATCACGTAGAGGGGGGCGGTGCGGACCTCGATGGTGGCGTTGTAGCTCGGGTGCCCCAGGGTGAGGGTCACGGGCGAGACGAGATTGCGCGTCTCGTAGCCGAACTCGTCGCTTGGGTTGAAGAACTGCGGGCCGAAATAGGCCTGCGTGGCCGAGACGAAGATGGCGATCCGGCGGGTCTGCCCGACCACGTAGTCCGGGCCAACGCCGTCCTGGTAATTGTCGTGGCCGGTGCTCACGAAGCCGATGAGGTCGTGCCCGTTGCCGTTGTTATTGGCCCAGACGTTGAGCCGGCCGCCGTCGGTCTGCTCGAAGTGGACCCGCACCTGCTCCGAGACGTTCTGGACCGTGCCGGTAATGGTTTCGTTGATCAGGATGGCCATGCCAACCGCGCCGGTGGGCATCCAGTTGGTGACCGCGACGGGGGTGGTGACCTGGGTGCCGGTGCGGGAGGCGATGAGTTGCCAGCCGCTGGGCTGCGGCGCGGTGCCACCACCATCCTGCATCGACGCAATCGCCGTCTCGGCCGCTGCCAGCCTGGCTGCGAGACCGCTTTGCGCGCTGGTGAGCGTGGCAATGCTGGCCAGCGCCCCGGCGAGGTCCGTTTGCAGCGCCAGGCCTGCGCGGAGCTTCGCCACAAGGCTGCGCTTGGTGATGCCGCCCTGCACGATGGGCAGCAGGTCGGCATCCCCAGCCGTCGCCGCCTCCGGCAGGTCGCTGATCTTCACATCGGCCATGCCGCTACTCCAAAATCTCGTCGGCCCGCGCACGGCTCAGCAGCTCGCGCGCCACCAGGGCGTCCATGCCGGCGGCGAGGTCGGGGTGATCGAGCTCCACCACCGAGGAGGCCGCGAGGTCGTCCAGGAACACCTGCAGGGTCGGATCGTCGGCTTCCAGCGCGCGGGATGCCGCCAGCGTTACCGCGCCGCGCTCGGCGGGCGTGAAGCGCAGCCGGAACTCGCGGGGGCTGATGGTGCGCACCGGGGATGCGATGCTCGGCGGGTCCGTGCCGACGCTGTCCAGGGCGGCGTCCAGCGCGGCCTGCTCCACGCCCTCGACGTAGAGCTGGCCACCCTCGTAGCGCAGCCGCTGCGTCCCGCCGGCAGCTGCCGCGATGGCCGGAAGGTCGGCTTCCGGCGGGGCGGTGACCGACGCCCAGCCCAGGTGGTCGCTCATCCCCGGATGCGCTCCAAGGTCAGGTTGCCCACGAAGGCGAGCGCCGCACCGCGGTCGTGAAACGCTGTCACGGAAATGACCTCGCCTACGACCAGCTGAAGCGGCCGCGTCAGAACCGGCAGCCAGCCCGTGCCCAACGAGGCCGGGGTCTCGCCCAGCAGAACCGCGTCAGGGGTGCCGTTCGTGGTGCGAAAGACTTTCACCCGCCGCACCGTGCCGGCGGTGGCTGGGTCAAAGTTGCAGACCAGCGTCACCCTGTGCCAGCCGGTGCCGCCGGCCGGGACGGTGACGGCGGTATAGGGCGCAGCGCCATTCACGCCGCCCAGGGTGTTGAAGGGCGCGTTGTTCCAGGAGACCGTCGTCTCGACGCCGGTCGGGATGCTCTGCGCCACGGTGAGGTTGAGCTGCGTGAGCAGCGGCTCGGGCAGGACCGCGTTGCGCAGCTTGCCGTCCGGACCGGCGACCAGGTCCGAGTAGATGTCCACCTGCCCCGTGAAGTTCACCCGGTTGCCAGGCCCCGCGGAGCCGTCGATCACCGTTTCGCGGGTGAAGGTGTTGGGCGATCCGGCGGTGACATATCCGCTGCCGACCTCCCACAGGCCATCGGCACCACGCATGACGTAGTCCTCGCGTGCGCCCGCGCCGGCGCCGACGAGCCAGGGGCGGTAGCCTGTGGGCGCGCCGGCAAGGGCGATGGCGGTGCTGTTTCCCGGGCTGTTCGCCGTCTCCAGGACGAGGTTGCGGGGCATGCTACAGGCGCTCCTCGATGGTGGCGCGCCAGCTGCGGCGCTCCATCGTCTGAAAGGGGAAGGCCACATCGGCGGTGGGTGTGAGCTGGCCGAACACGGCTTCTCGGTTGCGGTCCGGGCTGTCCGGGTCGGGCACGAACAGCACGTTCCTCCCACGCCGGGCGTAGCCGTCGAGGTCCATCACCAACGGCCAGACCTCGCTCGGGCCGAGCGAGGCGAACTCGACGGCCCAGCGCCGCGCCATCCACTGCAACTCCGTGAAGGAGGAGCCGCCGCGGCTGCGTACCGTGCTACCTGCCTGGTTGCGGCCCAGCGTGGTACCCCAGCCAATGTTGCGTCGTGGCTGCACCAGCAGACCAGCATAGGCCAGCGGCACGTTGAGGAACCCGTCGGGGTTGCCTGTATCGGCAATGTCGCAGCGGCAGTACCGGCCGCGCAGTGCCGTGGCCATAGTCCCGCCCGCCTCGGTCACGATGACCGAGCCGTCCTCCGTCAGCAGGCCCAGGCTCGCCGGAACCTGCGTGACCAGCTGCAGCGGCGCTACGGTGAGAGATTGGCCGATGCCCCGCGCCACGCCTGCCGGCTGCACGCCGGTATCCCAATTCCACGTCGCAAAGGTCGGATCGTTGCCGACGCGCCACCGCACCGTGGCCGAAGGCGTTAGATTGGTTCGGGCCAGCAGGAATGCCTGCCAGCCATTATCGGCGCTGTCCGTCTCGATGCGAAACCAGCCGGAAGTTCCCACCGTCTGCCAGCCCATCGAAGCCGACCCGTGGTCGTTCTGCAGATTGCCGACCCCCAGGCCGCTCACCTCGGAACTGGCCGTGAGCCGGCCCGTCCGGCTGCGGTCGGTCCAGCCCAGCCCCGCGATCGCCATGCGTGCTCGTCTCCTAGGCCCGCGGTTCCAGCAGGACGGTGAACTGTCCGGTGGGTTCTCCGGCACGCATCTTGTCGCCCACCACTTGGCCGAGGCGCCCGCCGTCGAGGTCCCCCAGCGGGTAGGCGATCACCACCGCCTCACCCAGCTCGTGGCGCAGCGCCATGCCCGCCGGCAGGGTCACGTCGTAGGCTTCCACCGGCCGGCGCTGGCACCACAGGTCCCGCAGGGAAGCCGCCAGCGCACCGGCGCCGTCGAAGCGGGTCAGAGCCGTCTGCACCAGTGGCGGCTGGCTCGGCCGGCGCCACCCCAGCAGCACGTCCGTGGATGAGGCGCTCGCCTGCCGCCATTCCTGCGCCAAGTCGGCTGCCAGCGTGGTGTTCTGCACGTCCGGGTCCAGGCCGGTGTTCTGCACCGTGAAGTTTCGCCCCCAGCCCACCTGCCAAGCGGCCGGTGGTGGCCAGAGGGGTGCCGGCAGCGGCCGCGGCACCACGCTGATGATCTCCGTCGCCGTATAGGTGGCCACCGGCCGGGCGCCGGCGGGCAGGCGGGCCAGGGGGAGCGCCCGCAACCGGCCGGTGCGGGTCGGCGCCATGCGCGCGCCCACCGAGGCCAGCAGCAGCGCCACGGCCTGGGCACCATCGGTTTCCTCGGTCCAGCACCAGCCGGCCGGGAAGGCGAAGGCGGCGTCAAGGCCGAGGAAGGAGGCCTCGTCCAGGAATGCCGCCGGCAGCTGCATCTCCTCCAGCAGCAGGAACCGGGCGATCGCCGCGGCGGTGCTCGCCATGCCGCCGAGGGGGAAGGCGCCGGTGCAGTCTACCGTGATCGGGCCGGCCGGCTTGGAGCGGAGCTGGAAGCAGCCACGGGCGTTGCAGGTGCGGTACTGCCCCAGCGGCGGCTGCCCGGTCAGCAGGTCGGACACATCGCCAGATAGCGTGATGTTGGTGGGGTCGCCCGCCTCGTAGAGGGCCGCGACCGTGATCGGGCCGTCGCTGACCTGGTAGATCTGCCGCACCGGGTCGATCAGCCGTGGCGTGACCTGGCGCACCGGCGCGCCGGGAGCTCCACCCCGGACCTTGGGCTTGAGCTGCCCGGCCATATCGGCGGTGCCCTCGTAGTCGCCGGTGCCGGCGTAGCGGGCCATCTGCAGCGGGCGCTCGATCCAGTAGCCGGCATCGCGCAGCGGCACCTGCAACTGCTCTTCGGTCAGGCTCCAGGGCTGCGCGATGCCGGCGAACACCTCGCGCATCTCGGCATAGGGTGGGTCGAGCCAGATTTCGCGCACCGGATCCAGCGTGCGGCGCCCGGCCAGGACGCGCGCCCGGCGACCGTCGGCGTTGAAGCCCCGCGCCACGCCATCCCAGCGCCGCTCGGCGTTGATCAGGGTGGCCGTGCCCCAGGCGAAGCTCTGCGCCGCCTCCGCCGGGGCCAGCCCCAGTTCGCGATCCACCTGGAAGCCGCTGTCCAACAGAGGCGGATAGACCACCACCCCCGGGGCATCCGCGGCGCGGGTCCGGTAGCCCACGTCCGAGGCGCGCAGGGTGGTGGTCACCTCGCGCGACGCGAGCCGCCGGGCGAGTGCGCCCATGGGCCGAGCCGCCATGCCGCGGTTCTCCGCCACCGCAGCAGTGCCGGGCTGCAGCGCCTCGATTTCCACCGCGAAGAACAGGGGGCCTTCTTCCGGCCCGGCCACGCCGACCGGGCGGCCGGTCGGGTCGCGACGGAGACGGGCGCCGAGGGGGGCGGAGCCGAGGGGGCGAAGGGCGGTCATGCCACGTTGCGCACCGGCCGGTTACCTGCCTGCATCAACACCGCCTCCAGCTTCGCGATCCGGTCCACGAGCTTGGTGAAGCCGTCCGTGAGGGTGGTGTTGAGGGTGTCGGTCTGTGCCCTGGTCTCGGTCGCCATGAAGGAGGCCGTCAGGGTGTCGGGGCTGACCTTCCCCACCTCGCCCAGTGCGGAAACGACCCGCTGGAAGTCGGCCGCGTAGGCCGCGCCCGATCCGTTCACCGCCCGCGAGGCAGCCAGGAAGCTCTCGCTGTAGCCCTGCAGCTTGGACAGGCTGTTGTAGTCGCCGGCCATGGCCGCGCCGGAGACGGCGTTGAACTGGCCCACCGTCAGGTCGTACTGGTCCCGGGCCGACAGGGGCGAGGCGTCGGAGGTCTGCAAGCTCTGGGCGTAGTCCGCCAGGGACGAGATGACGCCGGTCACCGCCTGCGCGGCGCGGTCCTGCTGTGCCTTCTGTTCCGCCGCCAGCTGGGCACCGCCCTGCTTCGCCACGACCAGCCGTTCTGCCGCCAGCGTTTCCTCCAGCAGCACGAGGTCGGCGGCCCCGTCATTCGCCGCCTGCCAGCGCTCCAGCGCCGCGCGCCGGTCGAACTGCTCCAACTGCACCGCGGGATCGTCGCTGCCGTAGAGCGCGTTCTGCAAGCGATCCACCAGCGAGTAACGGCTGCTGGTGGCGCTGATCTGCTGGGCCGCAGCATCGCGCGCCGCCTGAAGCAGTCGGGCGTTGGCGTCCCGCTCGATCTGCAAGCGCTCCTCCGCCTGCGCGCGGGACAGCAGCGTCAGGTCGGTGATGCCGTCCACCTGCGCCTGCTGCCATTCCAGGGCAGCCTTGCGCTCGTAGGCCCAGGCCATCTGGTCCGGCTGGTCGCCGAAGCCGCTGGCCTGCTGGATGCGATCCCATAGGCCGTTGTCGTTGGTGACCCGAGCCATCGACAGTTGGCGCTGCATGGCGGCCGTCTCGGCGTCGAGGGCACCCTGCCGCTTTGCGATGGTCTCGGCGCTTTCGTCCGCGGAGAGCCCCATCTGCCGCAGTTGCTCGGTGAGGTTCTTGATGTCGGCCGTCACCGCCTCGCTGCGGTACTGCAGGGCGATGGTCGTGGAGGAGGCGCCGCCGGCCGCCAGGACCCGGTCGCGGTCGGTGTTCTGGATGCCGATGATCGCGTCCAGGCGCTGGTCGAGGAGCTTGGTTACCGCCTCGGACTGGCGGTCGGCCAGCTTGTCGATGCTCAAGCCCAGCCGGGACGCTTCCTCGATGGCTGCAGCGTAGGGCGCCCGGGTGGCGTCCAGGGCCTGGGCGAACTGCGTGGTGGTAGAGGCGGCCTCCTCCGCCGTCTTGCTCAGCTGCTTGTAGGCGCCCTCGTAGAAGTCGAGGTTCTTCTGCAACTCGTTCAGGTCGTCACCGCTGCGGTCCAGGATGGCCTTGTAGTCGCCGGTCGCCTGCTCGCGGGCGAGGCCCACGATCCGCTGCATGACGTATTTGGCCATCTCCTCGTAGGCGGCCTTCTCGTCGCCGTCCTTGACCTCGAATTCCTTCTTTTCGGTTCCGAACTTGGCATAGATGCCGTCCCGGTCGCCGAACCCGACGCTGAACTGGCCGCCGATGTTCATCCCGCCCAGCTTGGTGCCGAGCTGGTCCGCGAAGTCGGAGAAGGCCTTGGAGGCGGCCGCTGCCTGGGCGCGGTTCTCCTCGGAGAGCTTCTTGCCCGTGGCCCCGCCGGCCACGAACTGCGTCGCGCCGTTCTCGCCGCCGTTCAGGTCCACCCAGGAGTTGCCCTCGCGGTTGGAGGGTTTCTGCCCGGGCAGCAGGGCGCCGATGATGGTCAGGACAGCTGCGGCAATCCAGCCGTAGACCGGCACGGCCATGCCGGCCAAAGCGGCGGCGCTGAGGCCTGCCGTGGCGGCGCCGCCGGCGGCCGAAGTGTAGCCGCCCGGGCCGCCGCGTTGAAGGCCGCTGTAGACCCCGTAGGCACCGCCCGCGATGCCCAGGGCACCAGCCGCGGCGGCGCCGTAGGTGAGCCCACCAGTCGCCCCCGCCGAGGCCGCGGTTCCTGCGTTGGAAAGCCCGCCTGGGACCGCAGCCACGCCCGCCTGAGAAGCGGTGGCCCCGCCTGCGTAGCCGAAACCGTTTGCCGCCGCCGAGGAGGCGCCGATGCCCGACACCGCGCTGTAGCCGGCGATCGGGGTGTTGAGGAAGCTGTCGGCGAAGCCGATGCCCGTGTTGAACGACTTGGCCCCGCTGATGTAATCGCCGGGGTTCATGCCGCTGAGCCGGTTATAGGCACTGTAGGCGGTGCTGGCCTGCTGGGCGTTGCCGGCGGCGCCCGAGCCGCCGCCAGCAACACCTCCCTGCTCGCCACCCGCCACCGTCGCAATCCCGCCCAGCGTGGCGCGGTCGCCGCCGAAGGTGGCGTTGAGGAACGGGTTGATCGCCGCCAGGCGCAACGCCTGCTGAATGATCTCGCTCAGCACCGCCTTGGCGACGTTGCGAAAGTCGATCGCTTTCAGGCTGCCGTTGGCGAAGGCTTGCGTGATTGCGTCGCCGATGCGGTCGAAGGCCTGTTCGCCGATGTTGGCCAGGGCGTTCCAGCTGTTCGTCAGCTGGCGGTTCTCGCTCCGCAAGTCAGCACCGGCGGCGGCAGCGGCGCGCATCCGGTCGGCCACGTCAGTGCCGTCGGCGCCTGCCTTGTCGATCTGCCGCTGTGCTTGCGCCACAGCCAGGGCGCGTTCGCGTTCCGCCGTGGAAGCCGAGATCAGGCTGGTTTCCAGCTGGAGCTGCTTGTTCGCGGCCTCCATATCCTGCACGGAACCAACGAGGGAGGCAGCGCCGGCCTGGGCCTGCTGGTCCTTGTAGGCCTGCGTGAGCTGCGCGACGGTGGCCGTGTAGTTCGCCCCCGTCCGCTCCGCGTAGTTCACCGCCTCTGCCTGCGCCTTGGTGGCGATTTCAGCGTCACGTTGAGCGGCGATGCCTCGCAGGCCCGCCTCGTTTCGCGCCTGCTGAGCATCAGTGTCGCGGTTGAGATGTGCCACCGTCTCGGAAAGCGCGAGGTTCAGCTTTGTTTGCGCGTCAGCGCGTGCCTGAGTGAGGTTCGGCGAGCGACCTTCCGCCTGCGCGGCCCGCGCTTCCTCAAGCTCCGCCTGGCGCAGGGTCCGCGACGCCCCCTCAGCCAAGGTCATCACGTCGACATAGTCTTGGAACTGCTCGCGGCGGCGCTGCTCTGGCGACTTCAATGCTTCGTAAGAGGCCAGCTGCTGACGAAGCAGCCCATTCAGACGCTCCTGACTATCGAGGTCGAGATTAGGGACCGCGAGCGCTGCGCGGGTCTGCGCGATTTGCTCACTAATCTTTCGGGTCTGATCGGAGACAACGTTGGCGGCACGCGCCCGCTCGTCCGCAATTCCTAGTGTCTCGGCACGCGACGCGAGAACACCGCCCGACGCTACGACCTGACCATTCTGGGTGCGATCGGGCGCCACCCGGCGAATGTAGTCCCAGGTCTCCTGCGGCAAGCTGCCACGACCGGCCATGTAGTTGTCTACCCGGCGCGGACCGGCATTGTAGGCAGCGGCAGCGAGGCTCTGATCGCCGCCATACCGCTCCAGCAGCTGAGCCAGAAGGCGGATGCCACCAGCGATGTTTTGGGCGGCATCGTTGGCGTCGATCCCGAGAGCCGCCGCCGTGGCCGGCATGATTTGCATCGTGCCGAGAGCGCCAGCCGAAGAAGTCAGCGTCCGACCGCTGCTGTCGATCTGCCGGAAGTTGCTTTCCTGCCCGGCGACAGCGAGCGCAAAATCGCGCGGGACGTTGTGCTGAGCTGCATCGTACTCCACCCGAGCCCGTATCTCGGCGGCGGAAGCAGTGTTTACCAGCGGGCCGCTGTTGGAGGATGCGACGTTGGCCTGCACCCGCCCGAGGCCGTTCAGCAGCGCGGCCGGGCCGCTGTCGGTGGAGAGCAGGAAGCGGCCGATGGCACTCTCGCCGAAGGCGCGGCCGAGGCTGTCGATCTGGCCGATCAGCCTCGCGATGCCATCCACCGCGGCGGCGATGCCGTTCACCAACTCGGTGCCGATACCGGCAATCAGTGGGCGGATGCCGTTCCACACTCGCGTCACAGCAGCGTCGAGGTCGCTCAGCGCCCGCTGGAACGGCGTCTGCGCGTCCCGGGCGTTGCCAGCGGCGCGGGAGAGCGCATCCATCAGCAGCGCGCTGGCCTCGGCGCGCCGCCCCAGGTTGTCCAGGCTCTCGATGCTGCGCAGCGTGCGCTCGTCTAGGGTGCGCAGGTCCTGCGCGGCGAGTTGACGGGCCGCCTCGCCCGGCCGACGCAAACCGGCGGCCATCTTCTCGGCGGCCTGGGGGACGGTAACCCCCATCATGGCGGCAACGTCGCCTGCCACGGTCTGAAGGCGCCGAAGGTCCTGCTGGGTGCCACTGTAGGTGCTGACGCCGCCCAGGATCGCACCTGCCTCGCGCGCATCGGCCGTCGAGAGCCCGGTGCTGCCGGCGAGCGCCCGCGCATTGCTCTCGATCGACTGAGTGAGCGCGGCATAGTCAGCCCGGGTCGCCTTGAGCCGGGTGGACAGGGCCGCCATGGCCCGCTCCTGGCTCTCGCCCGCCGTGACAGCCAGGAGCAGCGACGCAGCGAAGCCAGCGGCCAGGAGGCGCGTCGGCGTCAGGACCTGGCCGAGGATGGAGATGGCCTTGCTGACGCCGCCAAGGGCGTCCACGGCCTGTGGGCCCTGCTGGAGCAAAGGCGTGAACAGGCCACCGCCGGAACCGACCTGGACAGCGAAATCCACGGCCTGGGCGGTTAGGTTGCGGATCTGATAGCCGGCCAAGCCGAAGGCGTTGGTGGCCTTCACTACGGCGGCGCTCTGCTCCTCCATCCCCTTGGTCACGTCGGACCCGGCGCTGCGCAGGGCGGCGTAACGGCTCTGTGCCGTCGCCGCTTTCTCGCTCAGCGCACCCAGCGCACGGGTCGCAGCTGCGGCCTTGTCCCCTCCGGCCGCGAGGTCGTCAGCGAGGGCCTTTCGGGCGGAGGTAAGGTCCCGCTCAGCCTTGGCGGCGCGGTTGGCGGCCTGCGTGACGAGGTCATTCTGGCCGACCCACGAGCGGGCACTGCGCTCAGATCGGGTAACCCGCTCCTCGACAGCCTCGGTGGCACTGGCCAGCTTGGCCATGGCCGCGGTGGCGGCGTTGGCGCCAGCCGATATTGCGTCATCGAAGCGGGCCACGAACGCAGCTTCGGTGACCTGGGAGACGGTCGCCATGGTCTACGCCTCCTCTCGGTTGGGGTGGGGCCGGCTCAGGAGGGCAGACAGGGCTTCAGCGGCCATGCGGTCCTCCTCGGCTCAGGGTGTCTGTGCGAGGTAGTTCCCGAATAGGGAACATTTCTGTTCCCTGATTGGGAACGGCATGCTACAAGGTGCCCATGCAGATCATCGCCAAGCGGACGTTGCGGGAGTTCTGGGAAACCCACCCGCAGGCTGAGGGTCCGCTTCGCGCTTGGTATGCCCTGGTGGACAAGGCCACCTGGACCGGCCCGGCCGACGTGAAAGCCATGTTCCGCAGCGCCGACTTCGTGGCCGACAACCGCGTGATCTTCGACATCGGCGGGAACAAGTACCGCTTGGTGGTCATGGTCGCGTACCGCTTCCAGCGCGTGCTGGTGAAGTTCATCGGCACCCACGCCGAGTACGACCGCATCAACCCGGAGACCGTCTAATGGACATCCGCCCCATCAAGACCGAAGCCGACTACGATTGGGCGCTCAAGGAGATCGAGCGCTACTTCGCAGAGGAGCCTGAGCCCGGCACCCCCGAGGGTGACCGCTTCGACGTTCTGGCCGCCCTTATCGAGAGCTACGAGGCGAAGCGCTGGCCGATCGAAGCCGCCGACCCCGTGGATGCTATCAAGTTCCGCATGGAGCAGGCCGGCTACGACCAGTCCGCCCTGGCTCGTCTGCTCGGCTCCCGCTCCCGCGCCTCCGAACTCCTCAGCCGCAAGCGCCCGTTGAGCATGGAGCAGGCTTGGAGGCTCGCGAACGAGTGGCACATCCCGGCGGAAGTTCTGCTGCGGCCGTATCACCTTGGGGGCGAGACGGCCTGATAACGGAAAGGGCGCCCGGAGGCGCCCTTCCTTACTCAGCGATGGTGGTTCGGCTCAGGCCTGACAGAACACTGAAGCGTCGGTGATCCGGCCCACGGCTCCGACCTGCCCCACCACGGCCGCCGCGAACTCCGCGGCGCTCATGACGACCCGGCTATACGGATGATCCGGATTGTCCTTCTTCACCAGAATGCCCTGACGGCCCACAGACTGGCACCGCCACACGTCGGCGGCGCCCCTCTCCTCCCGCAGGGTGTAGCAGCCATCCCACCGGAAGCTCTCGACGGAGGTGACCACCACGAGGTCACCCTGGCGAATGAACGGCGCCATGCTGTCGTCCGCCGCCCGAAGCGTGCGCGTCTCGGGCCAGATCAGCGGCGGGGCGGCGTTCGCCATAGCGACCGGCACCATCGCAACCGCCCCGGTCAGGGCGGCGCGGCGGGACAGGGCGGGCATCAGTGCGCGTCCTCCCTGGCGGAAGCCGGCATCTCTCCAGTCAGAATGTAGCGTGCCAGCTTCTCCGCATCAGCGATGAGGCCGTCCGCGCGCAGGCCGGCGACGATACTGGTCGAGCTGGTCGCGATGAGACCGAACACCAGCTTCGCCCGCAGCTTGTCCGGCTGTGGCACAGGCGGCAGCGTCGGCTCCTTCGAGGGCTCCGTTGTCTTCGGCGGCGCGCTAGCCGCCTGCAGCGCACACGGCACAATGCCGTCCGGCCGCTGATGGGACTGAAGCTTCGGGTCCGGGGCCATCAGGCGTTCCCCCCACCCTGGTTCACCGAGATCAGGATGGAACTCCCCTGCCCGCCAGCGCGACGCTGCAACTCCATCTCGAACTGCTCTCGCACGCCCAGGAGGTAGTGGGGCGGGATCGGAAGGCCGCAGTTCCAGGCCGCCCAGCGCATCAGAGCGGGGCCACCCATCTGGCGGTAAAGCTTCACATCCTGCTGACGGCAGGTCCGCTCATCCTTCGGCAGCGAGAGCCACGCAGCCCAAGCCGGGTCCTGTGCGATGGCGCTGGGTAGAGGGTCCACCACCGCCTGCGCTGGCGGAATGATCGCCTCGCCGTGGACACGCCGCTCACACTCGATGAAGTACTCTCGGACCTCGAAGCCTTTCTCGGTGTTAGCCATCATGGCAACGTGCTTCGCCGCGTCGAGGGTGAACCAGTAGGTCGCCTCGGGGCGGCCGCGCCCCGAATTAATCCCCTCCAGGGGACTGACCTCACCTCGATAGTCGCGATCCGGGTGAAGCCTCAGACGATTGATCTGCTGCTTCGCCCAGTCTGTGAAGCGCTTCCGCACCCCCAGGGCGCTGTGAAGGTCTCGGGCGTCCACCGTCTGGACGCGGGCTCCCCCGATCACCTGTTCCATCACGGGGACAAGGCCCCTATGTTCCGCTGAACTCATGTCGAAGATCCCTTTCGATGTGAGGCCCAACACCGCGGTGAGACACGGTGTGGGCAGAGTGTGGAAGTCGGCGGCGGGCTACGCCCGCGAAGCTTGCCCTGCCGCCGACTGACCGCCCGTTTCGGGGCGGGTAGCTTGAGCGTCCTGCTCCCGCTCTCGTTCAAGGCGGGCGACAACCTCCTGATTGACGCTTCGGAAATTTCGAGCCGCCTGCCCCGCGATCCACTCTTGAAGATGGGGCGGGACCCGAAGCTGTAGTCGGTGACGGTCCTGCTGCATGGCCTCCTCTTCTGACAGCCGTTTGCTGTCATTCGGACGCTACATCGACAGCAGGGCTCACACAATAGAAATCGACAGCAATGTGACGTAGGTCTGCTGCATGAGCGAGAGCGACGACCGCCAACACCGAGTTACGTTTCGCCTCCCACGAGAGCTGCATGAACGCTTGCTCGGCCAAGCTTCAGTGGAAGCCAGAACACTCAATGCTGAGGTAGTGGCGCGACTAGAGGCTTCCTTTGCCCCCGGAGAGATGATCGAGATCCAACGAACCCTAATAATGACGCAGCAAAACGGCCTTTTGTATCTGGCCGGCCACCTCATTGAGGCGACGCAAACGCTAGAACGCTTGATGACTAACCCAGAAGATCTACGAAAGTGGCGGCTCGTTAAGCAACTCGCAGAGCAGGAGATCAGAAACTTCGAAGATCGTATGTCGCGTCTCATCAGCCACAGTGAGGATCGCGAGCCGTCTGACCAAGTGCGAATGAAGCTGGGGCAGCCTGCCGAAGCTGACGCTCCACCGCCGCCTAAGCCTCCCGGCTCTCCTGACCCAGCAGTCACCCCAAAGAAACCGGGACCCCGAATTTTGCTTCGCAAGGACGGCAAGCCCTTTCGAAGCGAACGCTAGCGCCTCGCACACAACCTTCACTCGCAGTAGCGTCTCGTCTCCGGGATGGAGGCGAAGGTGCGAAAACTGTTGAGCGTCACTGTGGTGTGCGTCGCCGTTGTAGCGTGCGCGCCCCAAGCACAGCCGCCTCTGTACGTTATGACTGCGGAGCAAGTGGCGGCACTTCGGGCGGAAACTGACGCGCGTCGTCAGCGAGAGGCAGAGGCGGCAGAGCGGGCGAATACCCCCGAAGAGCGCGCCCGTCGGGAGCGGGAAGCCGCCAAAGCGGCCCGTGAGAACGAACTGCTAGAGCGAGCCCTCACTGGATCGCCCGATTACACCGCTGCCGTGCGTCGCGCCGCCGTGGCCAACATCGAGGCGGAGATGCCTCCACCCGCCCCGGGGCGCCGAACGACCGCGACGCGGAGGCCCACCGAGGAACAGATCGGGGCGGAGGAGGCCCGGCTTTCCCAAGCTGTGGAGACCCGACGTAGAGGGCAACTGGCCAACCAAGCGCGCGAGGGGCAGCGGCAGCGAGACGTTCAGGCTGAGGCCATGTGCCGCGCGCAGGGGGCGCAGATTGAGGCGGCCTATTATAATCCTCGGTCGATCCTGAACCTGGAAGCTTCCGTCGCTGGTGCGCAAGCACGTCAGAACTGCATCAACGCTTACATACAGAGCAGGCCGGCACTCTAGCCCGCCCCTAGCCCACCCCACCCTGCTACGCCCTATCGCAAGGACGATCCATGCCGGCCACCTTCAGCGCGCACTGCCCATTTTGCGGGACTGAAGCCTCCGGCTTCAACGTTGTCGCGGCGAAGCAGAAGGAGAAAGGCCACAACATCTTCAATGCCCTAATGGTTTGCGGAAACTGTGATGCAGGAGTGGTTGCGCTAGTTCAGGGCGCAAGCATTTTGAATTGGATAGGCGCTAACAGCCACAAGAGTGATGCTCGGCTCGTTCGGTATTGGCCTGAGCCGGAAGAGCCCAGTTTGCCAAAGTTTTTACCAGAAAATGTGAAGCGCGCTTTCGCGCAAGCCCAAGACAATATTCTGCGCCGTCACTGGGAAGCCGCCGGCATCATGTTCAGAAAATCTCTCGAAAACGGCCTTAAACTCCTTCACCCTGAAGGGAAAGGCACCCTTCAGAGGAGGATTGAAAACCTACCGATTGAGACTGGCGTAACACCAACGATGCGCGAGTGGGCCGATGAAATTCGGTCCCTTGGCAACGACGCCGCACACGAGGAAACAGAGTTCACCGAAGCCGAGGCCAAAGCCCTCCAAGCCTTCACCGAAGTGTTCCTGACCTACGCCTTCACCCTGCCTGGCCAACTGAAAGCCCGCAAAGCCGAGCAGCCCCCGCCCACCTAGTCCGCCAGCAGCCTAGCGAGCGCCCTGGCCCCCTCCACGGTGAGCTGCGCGCTGGCCAGCACGTCACCATCGCGCAGCAGCCGCAACGTCTTACCCTCAGCCGTCCTGACCACCTCGATGCGGGTCATTTCCGCCCGCCAGCAGGTCAGGCCATTCTCTCCCACGAACCAACGATGAGGTGCGAGTGCTGTGGTCTCAGCTTCGGACATTCGGAAGGCCCTTCAGGAGTTGCCCGAGTGGGCGGAATTGCTGCGTTTGCGGAGCCGCGTCGCGGAACTGGAAGCGAAGGTTGCTACCCTCGAAGGGCGGAAGTCGCCACCAGATCACTGCCCGCTATGCGGCTCGCCAATGCGGGTGATTGAGGTCAAAGATGACCCGACATTCGGCATCTTCGGAACCAAGGTCCACACTATCGTTTGCGAGCGATGCGGTCACCGAGACACCCGGCAGGTCGAGACGCATCGCCCCTAGCCTAACCCACCCGACCCCGCCTCCCTCAGACGGCGCTATCAGGCACAACCAGACGAAGGAAACTTAACGATGGCTGTAGCTCCGGAAGCGAAACCGATGGGGGAAGCTGAGGTTCTCGCATTCGTAGATGATTATATAAATTTCTTTGACAAGGCAGCATCAAAGCACCGAAAGACAGATACTATCCTGCGACTTGCTCTAATTATCTTGAGCGCTATCGTGCCGGCATTAACGGCTAGTTCTTTGCCAGGCAAGTGGACTGCGGTCACAACCATCGTTGCAACGGCTGTCGCCATCCTTACCACCTGCGACAGTTATTTTCGGCCGGCCTCAGTGTGGCGTCATAACAGGAGCGCGTTTCTGCGACTTCGGGCTCTTCGCAGGCGTTATTTCCGCGGCAAAGCCAAGGAAATACCCGAAGAAGAATATTCTTTAGCTGCATTCTATAAAGATGCAGAGACCTTAATCACAACAGAAATGCTGGCTTACTCGGACCTTAGAGGACTGCAATCGCAGCCAGTCGCATCGGCGACAAAGAATAACTCACCTTGAGCCGACCTCCGCCCCTAGCCCCAGCCCCCCTACCCCGGAGCCCGCCCGATGTCCGAATGGTCTCAGCAGACCCAGCAGCTCGTGGCGCTGACCTCCTACCTGGGCGTCCTGACCGGCACGCTGCAGGAAAGAGGCGTCCTGTCGGCCGGCGACATCGAGCAGGTTTTCCATCTCGCCAACAGCCTGCTTCCCGAGGAAGCCAGGGAGCACGGTTCGTACATTCTGGAGGTGGTCCAGAGGGGGTATCCCTCCGCCGGCGGCAACGGTTCGGCAGACCAACCTGGGTCGAATGTCGCTGCGTTCCCGCCGGGCTAGTTGACCGCCCCTAACCGACCCCGCCACCCCTCCAGCAAGCGAGCACCACGTGACCATCCCCAGACCTCTGGCCTACTGGCTGCTGCTGCTCACGGCACTCGCCCTCGCTGTTTACGCCGGAATGCAGTTCTACGCCGCAGCGCCAGCCGGGCTGGTACAGTCGATCCGCGAAGGCTCTGCCGCCTGGCGCGAGTGGAACATCCCCTCTCTGGTGGCGGGCATTTATGCAGCTGCCACCGCCGCAGCTCTGTTCGGGCTCATGGCGGTCCTTGATCTTCTGCTGGACCTTCGGGCCATAGGTCTGAGTGCCGGAACTGACCAACCTTCCAGGCCGGCCAACCTAACTCGTCGCGCCGCTTCAGCGGCCCCTTACGAAGTCACCACTCCCAGCGCCGAGCCTGTCCAGCGTCGAGATCCAACTCTTCCCCGAGAGCGGCCGGCACCGAGGCCGGAAGCGTGGGACGAATAATGGCGCACCTCGGTCCCTAACCCACCCCACTGCACCCGCGCCTCAGACCAGCACCACGATGAGCCACGGGTAGCGCGACACCGTTTCGGGTTGCATTGACAGCCACGCAGCACAACTAATTTCAAAGGAACAGGGAACAGAGCGAGAGTGCCAGGATGCCGTCGCCGGTCAGCAGCACGCTCGGCGAACCATCGCGCCCCGATGCTCTCCCTCAAAGCTGCACGCCCGCTGAGCAGAAAGCTGAACCCGCCGGGTCCTTAACCCGGGGTCTTGCTTACGCGCTGCCTATCTCGGTGCTGCTGTGGGTCATGATCGGCGCTGTCATCTGGTGGGTATTCTGAGCAGGGCAGGCTTTCCCGTCCCACTCCGCTGCGACTAACCACCACGCCCCTAACCCGCCCCGGGGCGCCGAACGAGCGCGACACGGAGGCCCACCGAGGAACAGATCGCGGCGGAGGAGGCTCGGCTCTCCCAAGCTGTGGAGACCCGGCGCAGAGGGCAGTTGGCCAACCAAGCGCGCGAGGGGCAGCGGCAACGAGACGTGCAGGCTGAGGCCATGTGCCGCGCGCAGGGAGCGCAGATCGAGGCGGCCTACTATAATCCTCGGTCGATCCTAAACCTGGAAGCTTCCGTCGCCGGTGCGCAAGCGCGTCAGAACTGCATCAACGCTTACCTACAGAGCAGGCCGGCGCCTTAACTCTCCGCCCGGTATTCCCTGTCCTTGTATCAAGCGGACACTGGTTGAACTTCTCGAAAGATCAGGATCGGTGTCATTCCGTACGCGTGAAATGGCCGGCCAAGCGAACGCAAATTTGGCGATATCAACAAGAGATCCCTAATTTGCGGGCCGCCAAGCAGGCCATACTCGGTAATCGCATCAGGCTGCGGAGCCTCAGCTTCGAAGGGCGTCTCGTGTTCGGGAAGAGCATCCAAAATGCCCAGCATTGCCCAAGTGCCAGCCACTCGAAGCCCATGTGACAGAGCAAGATCTGTAGCGCTCGTTACCAGAGCCTCGCTCCGCAACGGCGCCCACACAACTTGTCTGTCAACTGTAATAACTCGCGCCTGAGTTCCGTAGGGCAGTTGGGATACTATCTTAAAAACCACCTCGGCGTTTCGCTGCGGGTCGTCTCCAGCCGCCTCCGCCGGCGTTGAAGCGAGGGTGCTTTTAATGAAATTTTCACGCACTTCCGGTATCGCGTACAAAGTTTTGACCAGCGCCATATCAGCTACAATTAGCTGACCTGTGACCAGAACTACATCGCCGATTTTTGCGTCAATCAGACCTCTGCGCATAAACCCTTTGTCAGTTAAAAATTCTAGTAATGTGAGCGCATTTGCCCAAAGCGGATCATAAACCCGCTCAGCACTTTCCCTCTCCTCAGACCCCTCGACGTCCTCGAAACCTCCAGAGCCGGAGATAACCTTGACCGAAAATTTGCCGCCACCGGTACGCTTGTTTCCTGTGGTGGTGGCATTACTCCGCATCATCTTAGCCTGCTGAAGAACGCCTTCGTCAGAGAACTGTGCGAGAAACGAACCTACGCGCCTCGCGTCGTGATAGAGAAAATCATAAGCGGAAACGGCCCTTGAGGGGCCTTGAGCCTCCTCTGATCCACTCACGACTTTCCTCCACACGCTTCGCGTGCTGCTCGCGGGCAGCCTTGGATCGGTCGTGCGCTTCCCGCAATGCGGCCGGCACCTCGGCGAGGACGTCCAGCAGTTCTTCCTGGATCGTTTGAGGCACCTTCTTGCCGGAGCGAGGCTTGGTGTCGGCCATGGCTCCCCCTGTCTGTCGCGCGCACTATGGTGACGCCTCCGTTGACCAGCAAGTTAACTCGATGCTGCTGGTTTTGAGACGCCTAGGCAAGGAACGACCCTATGCCGCCAGCCTTAACTCCCTGGGCACAGGCCGCCCGGCCCTGCTTCTTATGACCCGCCCACCTAACCCTCCCGCACCATCGCCTGCGCCACCAGCCTCGGAAGCCGCTCGCGTCCCTACCCCCGCGTGCTGATCACCAGCGCCGGGCTCTGCACCTGCTTCCCAGCGTTCTGGCCCGTCTTCAGCCGCCAGCCGCCCGGGAAGAGCACCGTGTAGATGCGGCGCGCGTCGATCGTCGGGAACCGGCGCCGCACCGCGGCCGCCGCGTCATCGAACATCCCCGGCGGCACCTCAAAGCGGAGCCGCCTGCTGCCTGCCATCTGCACGTCCACCTTGCGGCTGTAAGGCTGCTGGTTGAACAGCAGCACCTCCGCCGCATCGAGCCGCTGCGGGTCGAAGCTCTCCGTCCGGATGATCCGGGCCGTACCGTAGCTGGCCGCCACTTTGGCGCCGTTGTGCCAAGTGCCCCGCGCCGGCCCGCCGGTGAAGCCCTCTCCCACCGCGTAGACGAAGCTGTCCTTGAACCGGCCCGAGCGCGACGGCGCCCGGGAGCGCAGAAAGCTCATGGCGAACACCGCCGCCTCGCCCAGCAGGTTGAAGCGGTAGACGATCCGCCCGTCCGGCCGCACCTGCGCCTCCGGGGCGCCCTCGCGGCCGTCCACGGTGGTGCTGTAGGAGGGCGAGGCCCGGCCGGAGCGGATCAGCTCTTCCCGGCCCTCGATCGCCACCGCGGCGAGGCGCGCGGACTGCGCCGCCGGGGTCAGGCTGCGGTCCACGAACACGCTGACCTGCCGCCGGAACACCGAACCGCTCACACCTTGCTCTCCCGCGCCGTCCACCAGGCCAGGAACTCGCTGTCCATGACGCGCAGCAGGCGCCACAGCAGGTCCTGGTCCTCGCGGCCGTAGCCCTGCCGCCGGCACCAGCGGTCCACCGCCGACCAGGGAATGCGTCCCGGGCGGGATTTCAGGATCATTCCGCCCATCGGCGCCGCAACGCCGCTCACCGTGGTTGATCGCTCATCGTGCAGCGCGTGCCAGGCCCGCCACACCCAGGCGAGCCAGCCCTCGACCTCCGTGAGGGCCGGCCGCTCGTCCTCCTCCAGTTCGCCGATCAGGTCGGCGTACTGGCTCCATTCGAGGTGTTCCCGGAGAGCCGTTCGGAGTTTCCCTCCGCGTCCTCGATATCCGCCTTGCGGCGCGCGGTGGCGAGCCGGGCCGCGGCGAACATGGCGTCGGCTAGCGGCCGGAAGCGCGGCTCGTAGACCATGCGCTTCACCTCTTCGAACGGCAGGTCCTGGCCGTCCTCGCCCTTGAGGTTGCGCAGGCCGAACACGCTGTGCTGCAGCAGGCAGTCCAGATTGGCCTTGCGCATCAGCGCGACCGGCACGGCCGTGACATCGCCGCCATAGGCCTGCGCCAGGCGGCGGTGGCGGCGGGCCTGGGCATCGGTGTAGGCGTCGGAGAAGCCGACGGTACGCACCTCGATGTCGTCGGCATCGCCGCCGGGGGCGATCCAGTCGCCTTCCGGATCAGCGGTTTCGGCGGCCGTGAGGCTGGCAAGGGTGGCCATGGTGGAAATCCTCTGCGGGAAGGTGCGGGGAATGCGGGGAGGCGGGGCCGGCGAGCCCCCGCAGGCATCGCCGGCCCCTACGCCATACGGGCGCCGCGGCGCCCGGGCAGCGATCAGGTGATCGGCGTGCGGGTGATGCGCAGGGCCACACCGTTGGTGTCGGCAGAGCCTTCCAGGTCGTAGCGCGCCATCACCGCTTGGTTCGGCCCGCCGGCATTCACCGTCGGGTTCATCATGGTCGCGACGGGCAGTTCCCACTTGTAGGCGTTGCCGGCGGCGTCCAGCGTCCGCCAGGAGAACACGCCTGCGGTCTCGGCCTTGAAGCGGTCGTAGAGGGTGAAGTCGCGGAAGTAGAACTCCACCGACCCGCTCACGCCGAAGGTGCCCATGCGCATACCCTGAGCCGCGGCCGAACCCAGGCCGTAGTCGGCGGCAGCGCCGTCGTTGGTGATGTTCAGCGAGATGCTGTTGCACACGGCCTGGATCGCGGAAGCGTCGATCTGCACGTCGCGGATGCCGCCCACCGGGTCCACCACGCGGCCGGTGGTGGCCGCGGTGTAGGTCCCGCCGGTGGAGGCGGAGGTGATGGCCTTCTTCTCTTCCTTGGCCATCACGTTCAGCGAGCCGGAGACGAAGGCGCCGCGGCGGATGTCCAGCGTGCCGCTACCCACCATCGCGCCGCTGTATTGCAGCAGCTGCGTCGCCGAGAACCTCTTCTCGATCAGGAAGGACTTGAACAGCAGCCCATTGGTCAGGACGTTGGTCGCCCAATCGTTGCACAGCAGGCCGGCCAGGAGGTCATCGTAGGTGCCGTAGCTAAGGGCGAAGTTGATGCCGCCGGAGGCACTTTCCTCGGTGGTGACCGGAGCCGACTGCACGCGGGACGGGTTGATCTCGTCCGGACGCTGGCGGGTCTTCTGCCCCCGCAGGCTCTCGCCGGTGAAGCGTATCTGCTGGAGCTTGGCCGTGGGCGTGACGCCCCAGGCGGCTTCCTGCACGTAAGCCATCTGGACGAGCGACGTTTCGACGCCCGCCTGGTAGGAGGTGGTGGCCACCATGGCGGCATGCCCTCATGAAAAAGGGCGCCGAAGCGCCCTGGTGGTGGGGGATGAGGCCGGCGGCCCCGGGATCAGTCGGCCGCCTTGGGCTCGACCAGTTCGGCGCGCTGCCCGGCCAGCAGGACCGGTGCGAAGGCCGCGTCGAGGGTCTGCTCGCCGACCTTCTTGTCGCCCTCGTAGATGGCGAAAGTGACCGGGGGCGCTGGCTCGGGGGCGGGGGTTTCGGCGGGGGTGTCGGTGGTGCGCTTGTTGGCCATGGGGCCCTCCGTCAGGCTGGAATGCCGATGTCCTGGTAGCGGTAGGCGACGCGCAGGCTGAGGCGGAACCAGTTGCCGTCCTCGTCCATGCCGCCGGGGTCCAGGGTGAAGCGGTCGTAGACCACCGCCCGGGGCGGCAGGCCGCGGAACCCGTCGGCCAGCGCCTTGCGCAGCTGCAGGCCCTGCGTGATGCCCCAGCCGGTCGGCACCATGACGTGCAGGTGGATCGCGCCATCCTCGACCCAGACGCCGCCGCCCAGTTCCAGCGGCTCGGCGCCGTCGCCGGACACCTCCACCGCCAGGAAGGGGCCGAGCGGCTCGGGGGGCGAGAAGGTTTCGTTCGGCCAGGCCACGGGCAGGCTCAGCGCCGCGGCGCCGGCCGTGATCAGCACGCGAGCATCGGCCCAGACCTCGGGGCTGCTCATCGGTCGATTGCCGCCTCAACCACACCCAGCATCGCCAGGAGCGCCGCCGCCCGCTTCTTGCGCGACCATTCGTCGGTCGAAATGGGCCAGTTGTTCAATTCCAGCATCGCCTCCTCCCGTAGGTAGGTGGCTACATCGTAGAGGTCGCGGATTTCGGTGATCGGTGCGCCGGCCTGCTCTCGCATAGCCGCATCGTCCATGGCGTGCGCGTCACCCATCACCCGTTCACCCACAGCGACCAGCCGATCAGCTCGGCGCCGGCGTAGACCGGGCGGGCGCCCTTCACCGTGCTGGTGCGGCCGTCCATCACCAGCCGGTCGGGATTGCCCGGCGGTGCTGGCCAGCCCGCGGCCGCGATCTCGTCGTTCAGGATCTCCACCTGCTGGTCGTTGGCCTGCACACCGCCCTGGAATTCCTCGGGGCGGTAGGCGCGGGCGAAGCCGGTCACCTCCACCACGAGGGCAGCCTGCCCGGCGCGCTCGCGGCGCAGCGTCATGGGCCGACCGCGGGTGAGGATCGTCCGCCGGCGGGCTTCAAGGTGGTGGCTCATGGTCAGCCGACCGTCAGGCGTCGGTACGGCGCCAGCATGTCTGCGACCTGCGGCGGCAACGCGCCCATCTCGGCGGTCGCGATCCAGGAAGTGGAGCCCACCCCTTCGGTGCTCTCGGACCTGAGCATGGGATCACGGCCAGCGCTGGAGCGAAGCGCAGTGCAGAGCATGATGCAGGCGTGCTCCACATCGGCCGGCAGGCGTTCGTCGGGCGGAGCGGCGGCGTACCCGGGATCGCCAGGTAGGACATAGCCAGCCGTGTAATCCACCACCGTCCGCCAGCCGCACCAGTTGACCTCGGCGCCTTGCGGCGAGACGCGGTAGAGCACCTGCGCATCAGCATCCAAACGCCAGTCGCTGGATGCCAGAGCCACGCCATCAATGGCCACGGCCGTCACCGCAGCCGGGTTTCTGGCGAGGCGGATGCTGTTCGGAAGCGGCTGCCGAAACTCCTGCCGCAGCACCTCGCGAGCGAAACCGCGGTCGCAGTAGCGGGAAATCATGGCCGAAGCGCGCTCGATCAGGCGATCCATCCGCACGAACTCGACCACGCTGACGCTACCAAGTTCGTCAGCGAGAGTGCTGGCCGTCGTCAGCTTGCGGTTGCTGGCGGGGGTGACGATGGTGAGCATCAGCCGGCCAGTTTGCTGAGCAGAGGATAGAGGTCGAGGGACGCGACCGACCCGTCCGCGTTGGTCAAGGTCAGCATGCCCTCGGCGTCCACGTCCAGTGCGACCACCGGCGGGCCGGGCGGGCCGGGCTCTCCACGCGCGGCGCGGCCCGGTTCGCCTGACTGCCCGCGCTTGCCCTGCGCTGCGATCATCTGCCAGCCCTCGCCAGGGCACGGCCCGGGATCGTCACGGCGCGCCGCGAAAGAGGCACCGTTGAGCGCCACCACGTCGAGGTGCCGATAGGCTTCGCTCTCGGCCCAGGTGCCGCGGATGGTGAAGGTGCGGCCATCCGCACCATCGCGGCCGGCCGCCGCAATGCAGAGCCAGTCCTCGTGCGGCGGCTCGCGGCCGGTGTCCCGCTGCGCCTGATAGACCGAGCCTCCCAGGGTCACCACGTCACCCTCGTAGTGCACGGCATCGCGCCATGCGCGGACGGTTGGCAGCTTGCCTATCGGGCCAGGAGCGCCGCGCTCACCCTGGGCGCCGTCCTGGCCATCGCGGCCATCGACCCCGTCCCGACCCGGTGCGCCTTCTTGGCCCGCTTCGCCTCGCTCGCCGGGCTGGCCGCGTTCGCCGGGCTCCCCCTTGGGGCCAGGCTCGCCACTAGCGCCATCTCGGCCCGGCGCCCCGTCCTCACCACGCGGGCCCTGCTCACCGGCGATACCAGGCTCTCCTGGTGGACCGCGATCACCGTCAACACCGTCGCGGCCATCCTTGCCATCGATGCCGTCTCTTCCCGGTTCACCGGGAGCGCCGGGCTGACCAGGCTCGCCCGGCGGCCCATCTGCGCCATCGCGCCCGTCCGCACCATCGCGACCCGGAGGACCGTCCTGCCCGTCCTTGCCGTCCACACCATTCCGGCCGTCTTTGCCGTCCCGGCCGTCGGCGCCATCCTTGCCGTCCCGCAGGGTCGCGAGGCGTGCGGAAACCATCTCTTCCACCTGCGCACGCAGCGCCACCGTCTCAGCCCGCAGTTCCGCGATGGCGGCCCGCGCCTGCGCCTCGATCAGGTCGCGCTCGCGGCGCCACTCGCGGCGCTCGTTCGCGATGACCTGCCCGAGAGCGTCCCGCAGCGCATCAGGCAGTGACACGTCGATCTGCCTCGTCTGCCGCGGTAAGAAGCTCGGCGGCGAGGCTGCGGTCGAGCCCGCCGAAGTCGCGGCCTGCTGCATCGGCATCCTCGTCGGAAGGCGTCGGCGGGGCCGATGCGGGTTGCGGTGGGCGCATGTCGGTGCCGTAGCTCAGGGGGACGACCTGCTGCTGCACGCGCGGCATGGCGCCGTGGCCGCCAGGGACGGCCGGAAGGTCTTCGGAGGCCCGGGCTTCGTCGGGGCTGTAGATGCTGCTCAGCACGCCGCGAGAGAGAGCCTCGATCCGGTCCCGGTAGGCGCTGCGGAGCAGCGCGCGTGTGTCGAACTCCAGATACTCGTCCGGCATGCCACGCAGGCGGAACAGGAGGCCAAACGCCTCCTCGATGTGGTTCAGCGCGAAGCCCAGGCCGGAGGCGATCCAGGACTGCATGAGCAGCTCGGTCGAGGCGAAGGTCGTCCCACCGAGCCCCAGGACTTGCAGAGGCATGCGGAAAGCCAGGGCGACGTTCTGCTCGCTCATCCTGAGTATCTCGGCGAGCTCACCATCCTTCGCCGAAGTCGTGACTGCCTTGGCCTTGAGGCCCCAGGAAAGGATCGGGGTACCGCCCGCATTCTCGCCCTTGGTCTGCTCATCCCAGCCGGCGCGCAGGTCGCGCGCCTGCTCCCGGGTCAGCTTCTCGTCGGTTTCCAGCATGAAGCTGGGCCGCGCCTGGTTGAGGTAGAAGGCGACCTGCTGGCTCAGCGCCGCTCCGGCCAGTTGCTGGTCCAGGGCGGTCGCCAGGATGGGGCTGACGCCTTTCAGTGTGTGCCGCGGCGTATGCAGCCGGACGTGCAGGACATCCCGGGCAGGGACTGGCGCCGAGAGGTCGAAGCGGCGCTCCGCCACCTCGTTGCCGCTCAGGGAATAGAAGACCGACCCATCTTCGGCCACCAGTGCGGTGCCCTGCCGCATCAAGTGCAGTTCGGCGATCTCGCCCCGCTCGTTCCGCACGCCCAGCGCAAAGGCCTCGCCCTGGGCGTAGAGGCGCCGTGTCAGGTTCAGCAGGAAGTCGGAGATCGACTGATAGTCGTTTGGCCGGCGGACGACACGGCTCAGCGCGGAACCGGCGACGCGCTCGCGGCCGCCATTCTCCAGCTTGCGCCAGTGGTCGCCCGGACACATCGCTACCGTCTGCGCATAAGCAGAGACGCAGGCCTCCACCATGGCACCGCCCTCGCCATAGGGCTGGACGGAGTAGCCGGTCTGCCAGAAGTTGAGGTACCGCCCGGCCGTCGCGGACAGCCAGCCATCCTTCAGCAGGTACGGGCCCGGGCGAGAGGCGCCCTCCCCCGACCGCGTCAGCGACTGGACCGCCCGCGTCAGCCAGCCGGCCATTTAGCGGGTCTCGTACTTCGCGCCGCCTTCGGCCTTGGCTTCGCGGCTGGCCTTCGCGCCGGTCTCCGCCTTGGGCTTGTCCTGATCGGCCTTGGGCGGCTCCATGGCCGCAGCAGGATCGCGCCCGGCGAGCTTGGCGCGATCGTTCTCCGCCTGCGTCGGGGTCGGGGTGAGGTCTTCGGGTTCGTCCAGCATGGTCTGAGCCTCCATTCAGGGGTGCGGGAGATCAGGGAGGCGAGGCCGAAGCCCCGCCTCCCGCGTCGGCTACCAGCTGACGCTCTGGGTCCAAGCCACGACGCCGGCGCGCCGCAGGGTCCAGTTCATCGGCAGGATCATGCGGACGGCCAGCGTGTCGGTCTGGAACAGCGACCGGATCGGCGCGGCCACCGTGTTCGGGGTGCCGGTCGCGCTGATCGCCAGCGGCGTGGTGTCTTCCATGTGCAGGGTCGCCTGATCCGACACGTCGAAGCGCGGCTCGTCGCCCGTGACGCTGACGAAGTCCGCCGCGTCCACCAGCAGCACCATGCCGGCCGCCACGGTCGGCGACTGGATCACGGGGTAGCCCTGCAGCAGGCCGTTGGAGAGCTCCGCCTGGAAGGGGAAGTCGCCGCCGGCATTCTGCGTCAGGCTGATGGACACGGCCTGCACCGGGTTCATGATCCACACCGGCGCGCGGACGTTGCCGTTCGTGGCGGTGATCAGGGCGCCGATCAGCGCCTTCACATCGGCCACCAGCGCCGTGAAACCGCCGCCGGTCATGGCCGTGATGGCAGTCACCCCGTTGCGCATGCCGGCCGGGCGGATCGTGGAAGCCGCGGTCGCGTCCAGCAGCACGGTGTCGATGGCGACCGCCGTGTCCTCCTGCATCGCATCGCGGATCAGGCCCTCGATGGCCGGGGTCGAGTGCTCGGCGATCTCGCGGGTGAAGGTCGAAATCACCGCCATCTTCTTCGGCGTCAGGCTCTGCGAGCTGAAGGCACCCTGGCGCACCGGGATCGCAGAGCCCTCGCCCACGAAGGACCCGGCGACGGTCGGCGTCGCACTGCGGGAGGGGATGTTGACCACGCCCGCGCGGCCGAAGTTCAGGCGCAGGCCACGGGCGGACAGGCCCGGGTAGACGGAGGCCGGCATCAGGTCCTGCATGAAGTCGGCGTTCACCGTCGTCACCAGCTGCGAGGCCCAGCCCGAGGTGGCGGTGGTGGCCGGCGCGCTGGCCGCACGGGTCAGTACGTCGGTGATGATCTTGGTCGGCTCATCGTCGCCGTACCGCTCCTGCCGCAGCTCATCGATCGGGCGGCGCGTCACATGTGCCAGGACCCGCAGGGTGGCGGCGCGATAGGCGTAGCTCTTGGGCGGCACCTTGGGGGCGGCGGGGGCGGCGAAGGGGCGGCGCGGCTCGTTCTCGCGGGTCGTGATCTCGCTCGTGGCAGCCAGGCGCGCCTCGGCCTCCTTGAACGAGGCCAGGGTCCGCTCCTGCGCGGCGATGCGGCCGTTCAGGTCCTCGGTGACCGTCATGGCCGCGTCGTCGGGCTCGCCGCCGATGGAGCCGAGGTGGTCGGTGAGCTGGTCGCGGAGCGCGACAAGGCGCAGCTGCGCCTCTTCAACGCGCTGGGAGATGGTGTTCATCGTGGGTGCCTTCGGCAGCGGCGGAAGGCCCGCTCGGGCACGCTTCCGGTCCGCGGTTTCGAGTTCGGCGTGCCCGCCGTCAGCAGAGCGTCCCAGGCCGGCATCGGCATGCTCGCCAAAGGCCAGGGACAGCGTTTCGGGTGAGATGTTCAGGCCGCGCGCCCTGGCGAGCGCATTGGTGTTGGACGGGACCGACACCAGCGAGACCTCTGCGAGTTCCTGCTTCATGTAGTCGTATGGGCTCTTGCCCGGGACGCCGTATTCCAGGACCGAGAAACCCACCGAGACGGCGCGCAGGATGCCCTGCTCGACCAGGCTCACCAGCTCATCGATCCGGGCGCTCGTGCCCTTGGACGCCAGCACCAGCCGGCCGAGCAGCTTGCCGCCTTCCATGCGGATGTTCTCCCAGCGCCCGATCGGGAACCCGCTGGAGTGCCCGAAAAGGGCGATCGGGTTGCGCTGAAAGTTGGTCAGTTCCCAGCCGGCTGGGTTTATCCGCGTTCCGTGCCGGTCGCGGCTGCCGTCGGAGATGACGAAATCCAGTCCCGCGCCGTCCGAAACCGATGTGCGGTGCTGCATTGAAGCTCCGATCAGACGACCATGGCCGCCATATCGAGGGGTGGGGCCGCTTCCGGGTTCTTGCTCATGATCGCCGCGGCATCGAAAAGCGCCATGAGCGGGTCAATCTTCCCGTACCCGGACGCCGCCCTCTCGATGAGCATCGCCGTCGAGGTCTGCCTCACCTTCGCGTTGCCCGCGCACCAAGCGAGCAGGCTCGACCCAGAGTGCACGAGCGTTCGATCGGCCAGCTTTCGCTCGACGGTCTTCACCGCATTCATCAGCCGGAAACCTTGCGCGATGCCCACCAAGGTGCCGGCTTCCTCGGTTACGCCGATTTCAGCCAAGGCTTCGACCAAGCCGCCAATGCCGGCCGGGTCTACGCCCAGCATCGTCAGCACGCCTGCGTCCTTGACCATCTCGACCTGCGCCACGATCCAGTTCAGGTCGTCGGGCAGACCATCCACTCGGGTCAGACTGCCCTCACGTACGAAGTCTTCGTAGTGTGGGCGGTTCGCTTTGCGGATTTCCCATCCCTCGGGCGAGATCAGCGCGTGTGCCCAGCCAAGCCAGCGGCGAGTGCCCTTCTCACGCCCGACGGCGCCGAAGCCGAAAAGGTCATCAAGGCCACCGCCGTCGGCGCCAAGCGCTACGACCTCGCTACGCTCGACCAGCTCTTCCAGCGTCCGTGGCCCGCCTTCGCCGCGGGTCCAAACCCGCGCGCCAGCCCAGCCGTCCGAGGCATGCTTGACGCCGATTTCGATGTTCAGGTGCTTCGCGAGGAAGGTGTTCCGGGTGTCCGGCCCCTTCTCCATCTCCTTGCGAAGCTCATCCTCCAGCCACTCCTGGCTGACCGAACTGCCGATATTCGGGTTCGTGACGTAGAAATTGGTCGGGTCCAGGTAGGCCTCGGCCTTGAGCATCGCTGGCGGGAACTCGTACAGGACCGGAAGAAACTTCGGGTCCTTCACTTCCCCATCCCGGACCTTCCGGGCGTAGGTCAGCTTGTCCTTCCACACCCCGGCCGGCGCCTCGTCAGAGTGGGTCGTGATCGAAATCACAAAGCCCTCGGGCCGCGAGATCAGCCCGCCCGTCGCCTCGCGCAGCATCCCGTCAGCGTGCGCCTTCTTTCCGAACTCCCAGAGCTCGTCCAGCAGCACGAAGCCGGCCTTCTTGCCCACTACCGTCGCGCCGTCCGCCGCTACCACCTTCAGGGTCGCTTTGGTCGTCAGGTGCGTGATGGTGCGAATGTGGTCCTGGATGTGCAGGAACCCGCCGTCCGCCGCGTGTAGTTCCGGGTCGTGCCGGATCATGTCGGCTGCCGGTTTGAAGCTGTTCTGCGCGGCTTCGATGGTCGGGGCCAGGATCAACAGCTCGTTCGACAGGCGCCAGTTTCGGATCAGCGCCGTCAGCATGATGCCGGCAGCCAGGGTGCTCTTGCCGTTCTTCTTCGAAATGCACAGTAGGAACTCGCGGATGAGCCGCAGTCCGCTCTCGTCCACCGCGCCGAAGATGGCGGCCACGAAGTCTAGGACCCACTGGTCGGCGATCTCGCCAAAGGTCGGGGAGCCCGCCACGTCCACCACGCGGAGCGACCTGAATACGTCCAATGCCGCGTCCGCCTCGGCCTTGTTCAGGGGCGCGAAAGGGATAAGCGAGCGGCCGGCGACGATGCGTTTTGGCCAGTCCGGGCAGGACGTGGTCCAGGTCGGCCGCGTCATGAACCGTTGTTCACCACCAGCTTAGGCGGGGCGGGCGGCGCGAAGCGGCCGGAGGCTGCCTTCTGGGCATTCTCCTGCCGCTGCTGCTTCTTGCCCTTCTCGGCGCCCTGGCCGGCGTCCCTAAGGACGGCCACCACCTGCGCCAGCGTCTTAAGCGTCATGACCCGCGCAGGAAGGCTGACCGCCTTCATCATCAAGGCGCGGCGCTGGCCGTCCTTGTCGTTACGCGTCTCGTCGTTGATCGCGTCCTCGATTTCGTCCTGGCACGAGGTCGCCAGATCGAGCTCGCTCAGCAGCCGGAGAGCCAAATCCGCGCCAAGGGCAAGTGCCTCATCGCCGCCGCCGTCCAAGGAGACGGCAGAGCGCGGCGCCGGGGGCTGGAATGCCACCGCAGCCCTCGCCGGGATATGCTCCTGCTCGGCCTCGACAGGCAGGTTCGCAGTGTCGCGAACCCATCCGCCAGCCTTGGCCCGCTTGCGGATGGCCGTGTCGGACAGGCCGTGCCGCCGGGCGATCTGACGGATAGCCCGCTGGCCAGCCCGGTATTCGGCTTCGACCGCCTCCCAGTCGGTCTCGGCGCGGTCGGTCATCGGTGGCTCCCGCGAACCGCTGGTTCGCACCCGAAATCCATGTGCAGGGGAAAAATTCTCTGCGTGACCCCCGGTGCGGTTAGGGACCCCCTCGGCCGCCAGACTTTCGATACCCCCCCCCGGGGGGGGGCTCAGGCGGGTCGGGGGCGGTGATACCGCTCGCCCTGCCGTCGCGCCCGCTCGGACGCCGTCTTGGCCGTGTGATGCGCCCCGCAAAGCGCTTGGCCGTTGGCGGGGTCGAGGGGATCGCCGCCATCCCGCAGCTCGCGGACGTGGTCGGCGAAGAGGCGCACTCCAGTGCGGCCACAGCCGGGCGCCTGGCACATGCCGCCCGCGCGCCGGATCACGGCGGCGCGCCATGCCTGGTGCTCAGGGGTGGCGTAGTGCGGGTCGGCGACCTTGGGTGCGGGCTGCGCGGTGCGGGTGTCGATGGCGGTGAGCCGCGGCGCCAGGAAGCTCAGCTTCGCAGCCTTGGGCTTCGGCATAAGTCACTCCTGGGCTCCGCCTCGGCCCGCTTACCCTGCGCCTGCAACCTAATCGGTCCTGCACCGTAACTGTCACACTGCCCGCCAGGGCGCGGGACAGCGCATCCTGCTCAGCCAAGCCCGCGCGATCGGACGCTGCTCGTGGCCGCCACTACAACCGTGCGCCTCTGGGTACAGGCCTATAACAGGCGGGATTTAGGGGAGATCATGCACCTTTACTCCCCGGACGCCGTTATGGAACTGGCTCCGGGTGGCACCAGCTTCGGCGTGAACGAAATTCGAAGCCGCCTCGCGAAGACGTTCGCCACCCTCGGCATGTCTCTCCTGATCCGCAATGAAATCTACATGGGACAGTGGGCCGCCATCGAATGGCAGGATCCCGTCGGCCTGGAAGGATGCACGATTTTCAGGATCGAGGAGGGGCTGATCCGCCTCCATCGGTCCTACTGGGACAGCGCGAAACTGATCGCTGCATACGGCCCCGACCGAGCGAATTAGCGCCTACACCCCCAAAACGCACCGCGCCCCGGAAGCCGAAGCCGCCGGGGCGCAACTACACAGGATGACGTTTCCTGGCACAGTATGACCCCGGCGGTCAATCCCATTTCGGGGGCATCTCCACATCACCCACGTCGTAGAAATCCGCCAGCCGCTCCAGCGCGGCCTTCAGTGTCTTTCCGCCCTCGCCCTTCCTCAGCCCTTTGCACTCGTCGTAGTCGGCCAGCGACCCGTTGCTCACGACCACCCAGGAGAACACGCCGCCAGCAACGATGCCGACCACGCGCCACGCCTCCTTCAACCGCTGTTGGGCTGCGATCTGTCCAGGCGCCTCGGCGTTACTGCGCTGCCAGGGCAGCGAGGTGGTGACGATCGGCAGCCCGAGGCGCGCCTTGTCCAGGGCATCGGCCAGACTGCCAGCGCCGCCGCCAGCCGCCACCTCACAGTCGTCGCGGAAGGTCGCGGCCGCCACGTAGAGGCGGTACGGCCAGTGGTCGCGGAGCACGAGGCGCCGCATCGGGTCCCGCAGCCTGGCGCGGCGGATCGGCACTCCGGCCACGGGGTCGGTGGCGTCAACCACTTCAAGCCTTCTGCGGTTCCGCTGGTGCACCGGGCCCTGGTCGCCGCGGCGCAGCTCCTCGATCTTATGCTCAGGGTGGCCTTCCAGCGGAGCAACACGGCGAGCGCGTTCGATGGCTGCCGCCTCGCGTTCCACCCGCGCCGCCCGGAACTCCGGCGCCAGGACAGAGGCGATAACTCGGCTTTCCGGCTTTTCCAGTTCCACCATCACCCGTACCGCACCTCCGGAATGCTGGTGACCGACCGTTCGCTGAGGTTGAAGCGGAAGTGCTGGTGGCCGATCGGCTGCTCCATCCGCAGCCCCATCGCCTTGGCGGCGATGATGAACATGCCCTCGCCGACGTAGTAGTCCGCACTGCGGTCCCGCGCCTTGTGAAAGCGCTCCGCCACATGCTTCCAGCCGTAGGAGCCGCGCTTGCGGTTCATGCTGGCGATGCGCGGGGCCTGCGCGATGAACTCGGCGGCTCGGATCAATTGAGCAACCGGCCAGGCCTCGGTCATCTCGGCCCGCAGCTTCGCCAGCCGCTCCTCCGCTGTCAGGCCGTCACGGCACGCCCGCTGGCGGTTCTCCCGCATGTCGTAGAGCCCGCCCCAATAGAGCATCGGCTCCTCGTCCCGATGGCGCTCGATGATGGCCAGGGCGTTGGCCTGGATGTCGGCAAGCGGCACCTGCTGGCCCAGGAGGGTCAGGGTCATGTCACGTCCTTTCGGCTGACCAGCTGCGGGCTGGGTTGTGGGGCAGGCTTGCCGGCGCGGGCATCGGCGCGCACTTGGCTGATGAGTACGGATGCCACCCTGTATGAGCGCGCCTTGGGATGGCCGTTCTCCAGGAGAGCGGCGATGACCTTCGCCTGCACGGCTGCACCGCGACCTTTGAGAGAGCCGACAGCGGCCACCTGCCAGATGCGCGGCAAGGCAGCCGCGATAGCAGCCTCACGCTTGAGCCGCCACGCCCGAGACGGCCCGCTCACAGCGAGCCCTCGCCAACCATGTCGCAACTGTCGTTAGGAAACGGGCTCCGCATATAAAAACAGGAAAAATAAGAGAGAGGAGGAGGAGAAATGCTTCTGTTCTCTACGCAACGAGGCGTCATTTGCGACATCGCGGGGCAAACGAAAGCTGGTTGGCGGATATCCGCCATTTTTGCGGCTCCCTCCTGTCGGATTTGTCGCGAACCCCCCTGCGACACTTGCGACATCATCGCCGCTTCTCCTGTCGCTTCCTGATCAGCTCGCCCATCTCCTCGCGGGTCCGCTGCCGCCGCTCCCGCTCCGCGGCACCGCGCGCGGCGAACCGCTCCAGCACCATGGGATTGACCAGCCAGGCGGTTTCCTCGCGGGCCGGCAGGTCGGGATGCTCCGGTAACAGCCAGCCGAAGGTGACGAGGCCGGTCATGACCTCGCCGAGCTCGCGGCGCTGCTCCGGTGCCCGCAGTGCTCCGTAGGCGCGCACCACGTCGCGGGCCGTGACCCGCGGCTTGCCCTGGGCCATGATGAACTTCGCGATCCAGTGCGCGTGGCCGCTCTGTTCCGTGACGTACAGGAGCGCATCCGCCCGCAGCAGGTGCGGCAGCAGGATGTCCTCCATGTAGTTGGAAGCCATCCTGGCCGTCGCCTCGCTCAGCACCTGCATCGGCGGCCGCTCACCGGTGCGTGCGATCACGTCGGCCGCCTCAATCAGGTGAAAGGTGAGCGCCAGGCGTGCCCACAGGCCCGTCCACTTGCCGTAGGCGGCCACCAGCCGGCCCGGCGTGTCCGGCATGCCGCTCAGCGCCCGGGTCAGGTCGTTGAACCCCTCCCGGTGCTGGTGCGCGTCGCCGTGCAGCACCACGGGGCCCGTGACGCTGCCCAGCTGCGTCCGCGCGGGCGTCAGCGCGGTCAGGGCCTTGATCAGCTCCGCGTAGCGCTGCAGCGCCCCGGCGTCGGGCACGCGGTCCACGCCGGTGCCGGTGTCGCCGGGCACGCAGAACATGAACCGCTGCATCAGGCCGTCTTCCTTGGCCTCCTTCACCACGGACCGGAACAGGTCCGGCTGGATCCCGCCGACGATACAGGCCGACCAGTTCGGGATCGGGAAGGAGCCGCGCATCACGCGGTCGATGTTGTACCGACCGCCGTTGTAGAGCCGGAGGTAGGCGCCGCGGTCGGAGCTGCCGCTGCCGCCGCCCTTGTACTTGTCGAAGCTGCCGATCAGCTCGGCCAGTTCGTCGGCACGCACCAGCACCTTCTTGGCCGGTGCCGCGTACTTGGCCTCGCCGTCCGTGCGCAGCACCTCGCTCAGCGCCTCCACGGTGGTGCCTTCGACCACCCACCGCGTGGCCCGCGGCCGCTTCGGCTCGTCGACGGTCTCGCCCTTGGCATCCTTCCACGCCTTGTGGTCGGCCTTGTACCGGGCCATCGCCCCTTCGAAGATCTCGCGGGCCAGCATCTCCGCCTTGTCCAGCGGACCGGTGCACGCCCGCAGGACCGGCGTCTTGAGCACGGAGGGGGAGCCGACGATCCCGCCCCAGAGCCGGGGCTGCTCGGTCCACTGGGTGTCGTGGCGCTTGGGCTGCACCTCCCAGTCATCCGTGACCGCGGCGGAACAGGTGACAATGGCCACCAGGGCCACCGAGGCCGGGTCCACGCCCATGCGCTCGGCCGTGTCCTTCACGAAGCCCCACAGGGCGGCCGGGATGTGCTCCTGGCGCAGGTGAGGGGGGCCGGTGATCTCGTCCTCGGCCAGGAAGTCGATCGGCGCCTGCCAGCTCGGCCCGGAGCCGGCAGCCGGCCGGCGCCCCTGAACCCGCCCGGCCTGTTCCTCGCCCGGCGGCGGGGCCGTGAAGCCCTCCTCGGCCTCCTCGGCCTCCTCGGCGCCGGGTGCCGGCCGGCTGCCCTGCCGCCCCCGCCAGCCCAGGCTCTCGGGTGCCACGCCCAGCTGCTCGCAGAGCCACAGGGCAGCCGCGGCCGGATCCGGCGCGCCGCCGTGCTGCATGGCGATGTCGATCGGGCTGCAGCTTTCCCGCGTGCCCCAGTCCATGCCGCCTTCCGTGGGGTGGTAGGACAGGTCCTCCTCCAGCCCGCGGTTGAGGTCGGCGGAGGACACGCGCCAGGCGCCGGTGCCGGCCTGCTCCCTGGCCTTCGCGCCGAAGATCGCCGTCATCCACCGGCCGATATCCGCCGCGGCGCGGGCATTGACCGCCAGGAAGAACTCGTTGCCGGAGCCGCCTGGGCGACTGTTCCCGATGGTGGCGGGGCGCGGTGCCGCCGCCGGCTGAGCGGGCGCCTGGGCCGCTTCGATCTCCTTCCTGGTTCGCCCGCCGGCACGACGGATCACCGCCTCGGCCGCGATCAGGAAGGTGCCGATGCGCTCCTCGTCGGTGACCGGCAGGTCGCGCAGCGGCAGAACGTCGGGCCCGGTGTTGGGCCACTCGTACTCCAGCCCGGTGTCGGGGTGGACGCCGTAGGCGACGAACTGCTGCCCCTTCGCCAGCACCTCGACCTGGGCCACCGTGCCGTCCGGCAGGACCAGCTCCGGCGTTTCCTTCTTGGTCATCGGCGCGGCCACGCGATAGGCGAACAGCGCCTTGGGCGCCTTGCCGATCCGGCGCATGGGCGTCGTCCCCAGCATGCCCACGGCCAGCGCCTGCAGCTCGGCCGAGAGCGCCGGCACCAGGGCGTCGATGTCCACGCCGATCATCTCGCCGCAGAGCAGGCCGGTGTTGGGATGGTTGTGGATCACCCTCGGCCAGGCGCGCACCACCTCCGGCGTCACCGTCTCGCGGCTGACCTCCGTCCACTTCTGGAAAAACGGCTGCTTCCCCGGGCTCCTCACCTTGGGGTGCTGGTAATCCGGCGCCGTGATGGGGATGGGCGTGTAGCCGTTCTCCAGCACCCGCAGCCGGATGGCCGTGCTGAGGTCGTCACGCCCGGTCATGGTTCAGCCGCCCTTGCGCCACTGGCGCCAGCGCTCGGCGCGCCGGAACCAGGCCTGCGCTTCCCGCGCGTCCTGCTGGCTGCGGGCGGCCCGCCGCTGGCCGATCCAGTCGCAGGCGCGCTCCAGCGCGAAGCCGATCCATGCCTTCATGCAGCATCCTGCTGGCTGTACCGGGCGCGCAGCGCCGCGGCCTCGTGTTCGAGCTGTTGGGCGCGTTCGATCATCAGCTGCCGCCGCCGCGCGCGCAGCGTGTCGGCCTCCTCGGCCGTGACCTGCCGCGCCAGGCGGTACCAGTGCGCCCGGGCCCGCGCGTAGGGCAGGCCGAGCACCTTGGCGGCCCGGGCGATGGCCGCGCCGACGCGCTCCCCGGGCACGGCAGGCCGGGCGGCCTCGTGCACCAGCTCGTGCATCTCATGCGCGGCTGAACACGACATGTCTGACCTCTGAAACGACTTGTTCGACACCTCGAACGATCCCCTCGCCACTGTTCCGGGTGTGAGGACCGGACACGTGACGAACGGATGCGGAGGAGACGGAACGGACCCTGGCACGGCACGCCTCTGCTCCCGGGTGGCACCGGGGGTGGAGGTGCGCCGTCGTGCCGCGGCCTAGGCAGGGAAGGCTGCGCGTGCTGCGCAACCTGAACCGGGTGCCGCTGCTGGCGGAGGCGTACACGGCGCTGCCGCTGGCGGTGACGCTGGCCATGGCGGCGCTGGTGCTGGTGCTGGACGACGCCGACGTGGTGGACGCGGGCGAGGTGGCGGACCTGCTGCGCACCGAGCCGCCGATGCACCCCGATCCGCTGGCCCAGGAGCTGGCGTTGGAGATGGTGACGGCGCTGGCGAGAGCACTGGACGGGCCGCGCGAGCGGGACGGGGAGGGGTAGATGGCCTCCAGAGCCATCCCCTGCCTCGTCAGCCGCGACGGGACCTGCGCCAGCGTCGCCGGCGTGCGGCTCGACGCGGCCGAGGTGGAGGCGCTGATCTGGGACCTCGCCGCCTGCCGAGCCGCAATGGTGCCGCGGCGGCTGCCGGTGATGTTCGACGGTAGCCGGATCGCGGTGGGGACGGGGTGGCACGTGCAGCGCGACGGCGAGGGCGTGATGCTCGCGGTGATGCACCCGGGAGCGGGATGGGTGGGTGCAAGAGCCACCAACGTGGTGTGCGAGGCGCTCACGGCTGTTGCGGAACCTCTACTCCCCGAAGGTCGAAGAAGTCGGAGGGGGTAAGTTGAACTGGCGGGTTGAGAGAGAGCCCAGCAGCGATGATCTCGGGAATGCGCTTCGAGGGCACTCGGCCATTCTTGGCCCAACCCCAGACCACCGACTGTCGCCGGCCAAGTTGGCGTGCCAAGGCATTCTGGCCGCCAAACGCGGCAATGATTGCCGACACAGCTGTTCGTTCATGGGACATCACGGTTGATCGTTACCGCGATACGCCGTTGGACGTCAACCGCCTTTGCCGGTTAGGCAAGGTAGATGAGTGTATCCAAAGAAAGTAGGCGAACCACTCGGGGGCCAAGACCGGAATGGTCTATCCGTTTGGCTAACCTGAGAACCGAAGCCAAGCTGTCACAAGCTCAACTTGCGGATGCCGCAGGTGTGTCGCAGTCAGCGATAGCAGACTATGAGACCGGTAGATCCGAGCCCACGTTCGATGTTGTGAGGAAAATTGCTGAAGTACTGTCTGTGCATCCAGCAGACATCGTGTTCGGAAGGCCATCGCCTAATCTTGATGTTGGTGACTACCCAGAGTTCGCGACTAAAGATCTCGAGGCGCTTCAGCAAGTCGTTGCGACCGACAGCATACTTTATAAACTCGTTGTGCGACTTTACTCTGCGTCGTTTAGGGAGGGAGTACGACTACCAGTGCCAGTACTCACTACTGTAGGCATGCAGTTGCTCAGGGAGATCACGGTTGACATCCCTGCACACGAGATTTCCTCAACGATCGACAGACTGGTCCGGCGTGAACGGGATCGCCTGTCAAACCTCATCAAAAGGCTCGAGCATGATTTTCTAACCGGTAATAGCGGTTGAACTAGCCGCAATTCACGGTTATGAGGTGGCACCCACCCCAGGGAGCCACCTGTGTCAACCGTCCTCACCACCCCGACCGCCGCCTTCACTCCGCCCCCGCCGGTCCCCGTAGCGGCGGGCCTCGCCCCCACCCCCGACCTCGCCACGCGCCGCGAGCAGCTGCTCAGCCTGGCGCGCACCATGTCGGCCGATCAGGTCCACGCGCTCGCCAACTTGGCCGAGCGCGTCGCCGGCGGCATGGCGCCGGACGCGGCCGGCGCCCTGTTCGAGAAGGAATGCGCGGCGCTGGACCCGGCACCCGCCCAGCCGCTCCCCGTCATCCCCGAGCGCGCCTGGTCGCGGCTCGACGCCACGGACGCCACGCGCGCCGCGGTCGCGGGCTACGCCGCCTGGGTCCGCAGCCCGACCTTCGACGAGGCGCACTACGGCGTCACCCTCGGCGGCGAGGACGTCGAGCTCGGGGTCGCAAACCGGGTGGGCGAGGCGAAGAAGGCGGTGGTCCAGGCCATCGTGGAGCGCTTCGCCCCGGTCGGCACCGACGGCCAGCAGGCCATCCGCCAGTCCGGCGTCGCGCACCTGCTGCCGAAGCGCCGGAAGGCCAAGCAGTGGGACCCGCTGCCGCGGCTACGGGCGGTGGACAAGGCGTCCCGCCACGCCACCACGGCGGCCGAGATCTGGGCCTGCTTCGACGAGCTGGCGGCCTTCATCGGCCCCGACCCGTCCTGCAACGACTACCCGTCGAACGAGGCCGCCGACGCCGCCGCCGACCGCTGGAACGACATCGAGGCGCGGCTGCTGCGCAAGCTGGCCAAGGCGCCGGACCTGTCGCCGCGCGACATGCAGCGCATGCTGCGCCTCGTCGGCGACGACCATGGTGTGCGGGGCAACGGCTACCCCCATCCGACGCGGATCCTGGCCGTGCTGCGGCGCGTGGAACGCGAGCTCGTCGCGCAGCTCAAGCCGCCTGCGCCGGCCGACGCCGACGCCGAGCTGGTCGCGCTCTGCGCGCAGCACATCACCAACATGGACAACTACAACCGCGACGGCGGCATCCTCGAATACGAGGTCGATCCGCTGTGGCAGGCCTACGAGCGGACCCGCGACGCCATCCATGCCGCCGTGCCGCAGACCCTGGCGGGCATGCTGGCCAAAGCGCGGGCGGCCAAGGCCGAGGCGCGGGGGCTGCGCGGGGACGAGAACCCGGACAACACCCCGGCCGAGTACTGGGCCTGGGACCTGGTCAACGACCTGCTGCGCCTGGCCAGCGAAGCGGTGCCTGCGATCGCGCTGCCGGCCGCTCTGAAACCATCGCCCGCCGGCCAGATGCTGGCCGACCTGGTCCGCCTGCACCAGGAGGAACGGCGCGAGCGGGAAGGCGGCAAGGACAGCACCCTCGCCACGCAGCAGGCCATGTGGGCCGCCGAGATGGAGTTCGTGCAGGCGGTTCCGACGAACGCTACCGAGGCGGTCGCCATCGCGTGCCAAGCGCTGCAGGAACTGGACCTGCTCGACGCTTTCGAAGCTGACCCAGGGGTCCAGACACGGTGGCTGAATGCCATGCGCGGCTTGCTTCGGTCCGTGCGCTTTCTAGCAGGGCTGCACGGCATTGATGTGAACGCCGTGCTGGGTGTGCCGGTGGACGAAAGCCACCGCGACGGGCTGGCAGGCGCCTGATGCGCATGTCCATGGAGTTGGCGCGCCGCCGTGCCCGCCTGGAGGCGCAGATCGAGCGCCTGATCGACCGCCTCGACGCGCTGGACGCCGGGGCGGAGGACCTGGAGCCCGAGCCCGACGAGGAAGACGACGCGGAGTTCAGCGCGCAGCCGCTGACGCTCTGCCCGGACTGGAAGGCGCCGGAACCGTTTCAGCCGCTCGGGGAGGTGATCGAGCGCGTGGTGCTGGGCCTGCACCGGAAGGTGCGGCCGTGAGCTCCGCCTGCACGCCCCGCCACTGGCCGCGCAAGCCGACCAGGCCCCTGCCGCCCAGCATGACACCCGAGGAGCGCGAGCGCCGCGCCGCCCGCTGGCGTGCCTTCCACGGACTGCCCGACAGCGTGACCTGGCTCGGCCCGATCGACCCGAAGCCGGAGCCGCCGGCCGACTGGAACCCGAAGGAGACCTCGAATGGTTGAGACCGTGCCGGGCTCCCGGATCTTCGGCAACGCTGTGGAGCTGACTGGCGACGCTGTGATGGCCGATCTGATCGCCAAGCTGCAGGCCGCCGGCGAGACCTACCGCATCCCGCTGTTCCAGGCGGCGCGCCAGAAGATCGTCAGCCTGGTCGCCGCCACCGACGGCGAGCCCATGCTGATGCGCTACCTCAAAGACACGCGTCGCCCGGTGGTCGCGCTGCTGGCCGGCGACACGCCGACCGACCGCGGCCCGGACGGCTGGCCCCAGGCCCGCAAGCTGATCCGCTGGGCGGAGCACGTCTTCATCCATGCCACCGGCGGACAGCCATTCCACTACGAGATGATGGTCATGGCCGCGCAGATGAAGTCGCGCGTCCTGGTGATCGAGTGCGAGTACCGGCACCACGCCGCGTGGCTGGCCCTGGTGGTCAAGCTGCGGCCGCGCCTGCCAGTGGTGAACCTGATCCCGCCGCCCGGCGGGGCGCACCCCGTCATGCCCTCGAAGCGGGAGATGCACTGATGCCTGACACCTTCACCAGCACGCCGCCCGGGCACCACGCCGGCGACACGTCCCACCGCACCATCCGCCTGCGCCCCGACCTGGGTCTGGCCGAGGAGGTGGTCGCCGCCATCCGCCGCGAGCGAAAGAAGGGTCAGGAGCCGGCGCAGATCGCTGCGACCCTGTCCCTGCCGGTGGCGGCGGTGGACCGTGCCCTGCTGGCGCTGCGCACCCCGCGGCCGGAGCGTACGCGGGCGACGTTGAACGTCACTCGCGAGGCCGCCGCCTTGGTCCACCGCGAGAAGCAGGGCGATGAGCCGCTCTGGCAGACCATGGACCGACTGCTGGATGAGCTGCGCAAGCGCCGGGAGGGCGGATATGAGTGATCGCTTGGACTGGCAGAGCCTTGGCAAAGGCCCGGACAGAGCAGGGGAAGGCTGGCGCGCCCCGGTCCCGGGTGGCTGGCTCTACCTGGTGTCACGGCTCGGGCACCAGAGCATGGTGTTCGTCCCGCACGCGACGCCGACCCAGGAACTGGACGACGCCCACGGGCAGGGCGCCCTGCAGGTCATCCAGGCGCAGAGCGGCTGCCAGAGTGGCTGCAAGGGCGACGTGCTGGACTGCCCCTGCTTCACCACTGCCCGGGAACTGCTGCAGCAGCTGCGTGGCCATGCCTGAGCCCCGCATGAAGGCTGCCGACTTCGACGCGCATCTGGCCCGGCTGGTGATCAAGCGTCTGCCGCCGCTGCAGCGCCAGGTGCTGCTGGCGCTGCCCGGGGACGGCAGCCCGGGCGAGGTTTCCGGCTTTCGCCCGCAGGTATCGGCCTCCTGCATGCGAGCCGTGAAGCTGCAGGCGGGCGTGACGGTGGAACTGGTGGAGGAGGTGCAGCTCTCCGGCTACGTGCGCGGCAAGCTTCAGCCGGCGCGCTGCCGCCTCACGGAGATGGGTCGCAAGGTGCAGGCGCAGCTGCGCGCCCAGGCGGTGGCGGCGTGAAAGTTGAGCTAAGTGCGCGGACCGGCTCCCGGCACTCCGAGGGCAGTGTCGATCGTGCGGAGCAACGCAGATCTGCCCGTGTCGAGGCAAGCGCGTTCATCGCGAGAAGGGTACTCGAGCATCATGGTTTGATGGGCGCCCATCACTATGCCCATGCCGTAGCGGAAGGCTTCTTTGATGAGCTGTGTATCACCTGCGCCAGCCCGAACGGCTACGGCGGCTACTTGGTCGGTGAGCCCGCTGATTGCAGCGGTACTCCATGCTTGTGTGCGAAGGTCGCAGGCCGTCGCAAAGTAAATAACTCGGGTTGTTGTGACCCACTCCTGGCTGCGCCCGTCCATGGCTCGCAGCACCGGCGTCAGCTGTCCTCGCTCGGTCACAAAATCAGACCTCGTTGGCGATGTGACCGCGGCAGTTGTCCCTTGCTGACTGGGTGGCTGAGCGACACAGCCAGCCAGTCCGGCCGCCAGAACTCCCATGATAGACCTTCGCAACGCACTCTCCCTAGTTTGAGCCTCGGCAGATTGGCTCACCTCGGACTTCTCGCGAAGAGTTTGGAGGGCGGCCATGGAGCCTGACGCCCTGGGGGCGGGCCTGCTGCTGGGCTACTACCGCCACATCCAGAACCCGACACCGGAACAGCAGGCGCGGCTGGCCGATCTTGAGCGACAGCACGCGGAACGGAAGGGGGAGGGGAAGGATGGCCAAAGCTGAGGTCGACTACCTCCTGCGCATCGCCGAGGTCGAAAAGCAGTCCGGGCTGACCCGGTCCTCGATCTATCGGCGGATCAAGGAGGGGACGTTCCCTGCACCGCGCGCCCTTGGGGCAGGGCAGGTGCGCTGGCCACAATCCGAGGTGACCCGCTGGCAAGAGGGATTACCGCTCGCACTGCAGCAATCGTGCGTAGTTGCTAAGTAACAGCATGGGTATATCACGACGGGTAAAGAAGTTAATTTTACTACTAGACGTTGCATAACGAAGCCGATACAGCTCCGAACCGTCGTTTCGCAACGGCTTTAGCCCGGCGGGAGGCGGCGTCCACCGGGTCGTCAAAGTGCCCGTCCGTCATGCTCTGCATCGTCAGCTCGTCCCAATCCGAGGCTTTGTCGGCATGTCCCGGCTGCGCGTCGGCCGAGAGAAGGTCGTCTTATGTCAGGAACAATCGGCACGGTTGCCGCGCCACTCCGCAACATCCTGAACCCCGCCACGGGCGTGGTCGGGTTGATCACTGGGATCGTCGATGTCACGGGCGTCATTACGCCACTTGCTTCACTACCCGCGGGTACGCCGGTGTCCGGCCTGCTTGATCCCGTGACCGGCCTGCTGCTGCCGGTGGTGCCGAGCAACGCGGGAGTGAACGGCCTGCTCGGCCCGATCACCGGGTACGTGCTCCACCCGGCCGGTGGGTTGATCCAGCCTGGCACCAACCTGCTCAACGACCCCGGAAGCCTGCTCGGCACCTTTACCAACCTGTTGACCGCTCTCGGCAATCCCACGACAGGCCAGTTCGCTCTCCCTGCTGGGCGGGTGCTCGACGCGGGCGCCAATACCCTCACCGATCCTGCCACCGGCCTCGTGCGCGACCTTGTTACCGGGGAGCTGCGCGACGGCACCTCGGGCGTGCGGGTGGTAGGCGACCTCGTAGCCATCGGCGGTCCGTCGAGCCTCTTGGTGCCGAGCTTGTCCGAGCTGCGGCTCAGTTCTTCCGGCACCACGGTGCAGAACGGCTCCGGGATCTTCCCCATTGGCAGTGGTGCGCTCGGCATCCTCATCGTCGAGCGCAACGCTGGCACTGCGGCGGACGATCCGGTCACGGTGCAGCTCGAAAGCGCTGCGTTGGGCCTGTCCGGGATCACCATCGTCCGCAATGCCTACCTCGACCTCGACGGCACCGCTTCGCAGTCGCTGCCGGTGCGTCTGGAAATCGGCGATAAGGGCATTCTGGAGATCTCTGACACCCTCGGCACGCACCTCATCCTCGACATCAATTTCACCGGCACGGGTGGCCGACTGGTGGTGGGTGAGGAACTGGGGCATGGGACCACGCCGGGGGCGAACTTCCTGTCGGGCATCGCCGGCTTCGACAACGACGACGTTATCACCTTCCAAGGCGTCGACGCTGCTACGTCCGCACGCTTTCAGAATAACAGCGTCCAGCTGCTGAACGGGGGCCAGGTCGTTGCTTCGGTAGGCGTGTCCACCGACGCCTTTGCTAACGGCACCGCACTCGGTTTCCAGAGCGACGGGCAGGGGGGCTTCAGCGTCGGCGTTGGCCTGGGCAACGGTGGCGGGTTGTCCAGCGACGTCTTCACCGTCGGCACGCGCGACGAGTACCAGATCTCAATCACGCCGCAGGGCTCACTCTTTCTGCAGGATACGGTGGGCGGCCGCGATGGCGCTAGCGCCTTCCTCGATGCAACCTACGTGCTATTTTCCAACGGTGTCGCTCGTTTCGACGCCTCGGGCGTCGCCCAGGACGTGACGCGGCTGTACCACGCCGCCCTGGACCGCGGTCCCGAAGCGGCGGGGCTGGACTTCTACGTCGATCGCCTCGATGGCGGTACCAGCACGATGCACGAAGTGGCCCAGAACTTCACCAATTCACCGGAATTCCTTGCCAACTACGGCCAGCTCGGCGATCCCAGCTTCGTCCGGCAGCTCTACCTCAACGTGCTCGATCGTGCGCCCTCGGTCATCGAAACCAACTACTACCTCGCCCAGTTGGCCGGCGGCGCAACCCGCGGCGATGTGCTGCTCAACTTTGCTGACAGCCCCGAGTATATCGAGCGCAACCTCGGTACCGCCGGCGATCTCGACTATGGACGCGCCTACCGGCTGTACGAGGCGGCGTTGAACCGGACACCAGAGGCGGGCGGCGTGGGCTTCTACGTCAGTCGCCTCCAGGCGGGCGAAAGCTTGCAGGAGATCGCCCGCAGCTTCACCACTTCGCCCGAGTTTACTGGTCGCTACGGTGCCCTCGACAGCGCCAAGTTCGTGGACCTGCTCTACGAGAACGTGCTCGGCCGTGATCCGATAGTGACGGAGCTGAAGTACTACGTAGATCTGCTCAACCAGGGGGTGACGCGCGAGACCGTGCTGATAGGCTTCTCCGAAAGCCCGGAGAACCGCCTCAACACCGCTGACGCCACCCACGATGCTTGGGTTTGGCTAGGCGCCTGAGCGAGCCGACACGGCGCCCCTGTACGAGGCGCCGCGTTCCCGGCAGAGGTCGGCCGGTGTTTGGGAGGCCGCAATCAAGGTGCAGGTAGATGCAGGGTAGATCTGTAACGCACTAACTGCGCCGCAGCACCGCATTCTTCCGCACCGGCGACCGCATCCGAAGCGGCACCCGGAGCATAACTGACGGCGGAGCGTGCAAGCGCTCCACCGTCTCCCCGTGCACCACCTGCCGGTCGGCCAGCAGCGTTTCCGGCCCCGGCAGCCCTTCCAACAGCAGGTCAGTCCAGGCCTGCGCCAGTTCCCGCCGCCGCGGCATGTGCAGCGCCCGGTCGTAGGCCGCGGCCACCTTGTCCCGCTTCGAGTGCGCCAGCATCAGCTCGATAATCGGCTGGTCGGCCGGGAAGCGCTCGTTCATCACCGTGGAGAAGGCCGCGCGCCAGCCGTGCGCGACGTGGGTGTCCCGGAGGCCGGCGCGGTGCAGCAGCCGCGTCAGGGCGTCCGCCCCCATGGGCTTCGCGCCATCCCAGGCGTGCGGGAACATGAAGGGGAAGCGGCCGGTCAGCGGTCGCAGGACGCCGATCAGCTCTACCGCCTGGCGGGTCAGCGGGACCAAGTGCTCCTTCTTCATCTTCATCCGCTCGGCCGGGATGCGCCACAGCGGCTCGGGCCCGTCCATGCCCTCCAGCTCCCCCCAGGCCGCGCCGTGCAGCTCGCCCGGCCGCACGGAGGTCATGGCCAGGAAGCGGTGCGCCAGCCGGGTCACCGGGAAGGCGTCCTGCTCCTCGGTGGCGGTGAGGACTTCCCGGGCATCCTTGAGGCTGCCCACCGCCGGCCGGCGCCCCTTCTCGATGGGCGCCAGCGCCTTGGTGACCACCGCGGCCGGGTCGTTCTCGGCCAGCCCCGAGGCGATGGCGTAGACGAACACGGCGCTGATCCGCTGGCGCAGCCGGTGGGCGCTGTCGTTGGCGCCCCGCTTCTCCACCGCGCGCAATGTCGACAGCACCAGGGGCGGCGTGATCTTCGCCAGCGGCAGCCGGCCGAGGGAGGGGAAGGCGTCGTTCTCCAAGCTGGCTAGCGCGATGGCGCCGTGCTTCGGCACCCAGCGTGGCGCCTGCTGGGTGTGCCAGGCGCGCGCCACCGTCTCGAAGGTGGTCGCGCCCTGGCCAGCCAGCCCGGCCCGCTCCACGCGCCGCTCCACCGCGGGGTCGCGGCTGGCGTCCAGCGTCGCGCGCGCGTCGGCGCGGGCCTGGCGCGCCGCGGCGAGGCTCACGGCCGGGTACTTCCCCAGCGCGAGCATCTTCTCCCGGCCCGCGATCTCGTAGCGGTAGCGCCAGAGCTTCGACCCGCCTGGCATCACCTGCAGGTGCAGCCCCTGGCCATCGGCCAGCCGGTAGGGCTTCTCCCGCGGCGTGGCGGCGCGGATCTGCTTGTCGGTCAGCATGCTGTCCTCTCTCCGCTGTCGTACCCGGGAAAATACCCGGCGCGCCGTGGGTTGTACCCGGGTCCGGCGGGTCCGGATGGGACAACCGAATGGCCGAAACGCGAGGCGCCATCAAGGCTTTTGGGTCCCCGTGGAGCCGCACGGGACGGAAAGCGGATAGAGCCCGCGCCTTCCGCAACCTGCGGGAGCGCTTCCCGGACTGGGAAAGCGTGCGTGACGCCCCGGTGGAGTCGGTTCAGGAGGCGCTGGCCCCCTGCACCTGGCCGGAAGCCAAGGCGCCCGCGCTGCAGCGCACCCTGCGCGCGGTGACGGAGCGCTGCGGCAAGCTGGCGCTGGACCAACTGGCCGGGATGCCGGTGGCGGAAGCCCGCGCCTGGCTGGAAGCGCTGCCGGGCGTGGGCCCCAAGACCAGCGCCGCCGTGCTGTCCTTCAGCGGCCTGCGTCGGCGGGCCCTGCCGGTGGACAGCCACCACCACCGGGTGGCGACGCGGCTGGGGCTGATCCCGGCCTCCCTGGCGGTGGGGCCGTCGCATCGCGTGCTGGAAGCCATGCTGCCGGAGGAATGGGACGCGCAGCAGGTCTACGACAACCACGAGGTGCTGATGCTGCACGGGCAGCGCTGCTGCTTCTTCCGCAACCCGCAATGCGGCCGCTGCGTGCTGCTGGACCTGTGCCCGACCGGGCAGGAACGCCGCTCGCCGGAGGGAGCCGGGGCAGCCACTTCCGGCGGCTGAGGCAGGGCCGGACGGAAAAAAGCAGGCACGAGGGAAAGCCCCATTCGTGCCACAAATCCGTCCTCACAGCGCCGCGAGTGGGGAGCTTCATGCTGCCAAGGCCGCGGTGTCGCGGCGCTTCCGGCCACCAGGAGGCCAGCATGAATCGTTTCGCCATTCTTCTCGTCGTTCTCGGCTTCAGCCTGATCCTGGCCCTGGTGGGGTCCATGCTCGGCGGCTCCGTCGCCGATGAGAGCCTCGCCTTCGCATCCGCCCTGGGCGCCCTGGCCGCCTGCGCGTCCCTGGTGGGTGGGCTGGTGCTGCTGGAGCGGCGCGCCCAGGACGTCAGCCGTCCCTACCTGACGGCCTGAATGCGGCCGCGGGCCCCGCAGCGCGGGGCCTGAGCGCGGCGCCCCGGCGCCCGGGCATCCCGGGCGCCACCATCCAGCGCCGCCGCATTGTGTTCCCGCCGGGCAGCCCGGCGCAGCCATTCCGAGATACAGGGTTCGAGGCCGGCGGTCCGAAGGGACGGCCGGCCGTTCGCGTTGTGCCGCCTGGCAGAGGTGCCGTCCCGCCGTCTCATGCGGCGGGGCAGCGCGCCGTCACTTCGGCGGGTAAAGGGCGGCCAGCCCGGCTTCGCTGGCCTCGCAGCGGCCGCGTTCCGTGACCAGCCCGGTGACCAGGCGCGCGGGCGTCACGTCGAAGGCGGGGTTGGCGGCGGTGCTGCCCTCGGCCACCACGCGCAGGGTCGCGACCCTACCGTCGGGCAGGCGGCCGGTCATTTCCGTCACCTCCTCGGGGGCGCGCTCCTCGATCGGGATCTCGGCCACGCCGTCGCCCACCGCGGGGTCGAAGGTGGAATGCGGCATGGCCACCCAGAAGGGCACGCCGTTGTCGCGCGCCGCCAGCGCCTTCAGGTAGGTGCCGATCTTGTTGGCGACGTCGCCGTTGCGGGTCACCCGGTCGGTGCCGACGATCACGATGTCCACCTGCCCGTGCTGCATCAGGTGGCCGCCGGCATTGTCCGACACCACCGTGTGCGGCACGCCGTGCGCGCCCAGCTCGAAGGCGGTCAGCGCGGCGCCCTGGTTGCGCGGCCGGGTCTCGTCCACCCAGACATGCACGGGCAGGCCGGCGTCGTGCGCCTGGTAGATCGGCGACAGGGCGGTGCCGTAATCCACCGTGGCCAGCCAGCCGGCGTTGCAGTGGGTCAGCACGTTGATCCGCTCGCCCGGCTTCTTGCGGGCGGCGATCTCCTGCAGCAGCGGCAGGCCGTGCTGGCCGATGCGGCGGCAGGTTTCGGCGTCGTCGTCGGCGATGGCCGCGGCTTCGGCATAGGCCGCCGCCGCGCGGCGCTCCGGCGGGTGGTTGCGTAGCGCGTCCAGCATGCGGTCCAGCGCCCAACGCAGGTTGATCGCGGTGGGGCGGGTTTCGCCCAGGGCGGCCGCCACGGCTTCCAGCGCCTCGGTCGAGGGATCGCGCCGCATCGCCAGCGCCAGGCCATAGGCCGCCACGGCGCCGATCAGCGGCGCGCCGCGCACCTGCATGGAGCGAATGGCCTCGGCCACCTGCGCCTCATCCGTGAGGGTCAGGATGTCCAGCGACCAGGGTAGCTTGGTCTGGTCGAAGACGTGGACGCTCCAGCCGTCGGCCTCGTCGACCCAGACGCTGCGATAGGGGATGCCGGCGATCTTCATGCCCGTGCATATGGCCCATCACGCCCCCGCGAGATATGCGCCGCCGTCCAGGCCGCCGTGCCGCCCGGTCAGGGCGGTGTCGCGGTTCCGGAAGCAGGTGGGTGGTTGGGCCTAGATTGTTCGACCGTGGCCAGGGGCGCTGCCCCTGGACCCCGCCGGGGAGTTACGAACTCCCCGGACCCCACGTTGAGTGCCTCCGGCGGGGGCGGGATGGCTGACGGTAGTCATGGGGGACAACGGTGTCCGGCCCGCCCCGCCGGAGGCACTCATGAGACACGAGGAGCCTAAGCTCCTCGCGGGGTGTCCAGAGGGGCGGCGCCCCTCTGGCCCAAGCACGAACATTCAGGCCCGACCCGCGCCACCCGCGCCCCGGACCACTGCCGACGCCACCCGGATCAGGCGCGGCTGTGCAGGGCGCAGACCAGGGTGAAGAGGCGGCGGGCGGTGCCGAAGTCCAGGGACACGCGGCCGGCGAGGCGCTCGCGCAGCAGTTCCGCGCCTTCGTCGTGCAGGCCGCGGCGGCCCATGTCGATGGCCTGGATGCGGCTGTCGTGGCTGTCCTGGGTGACGGCCAGTTCGTGGCTTTCCACCACCATCAGGTAGTCCTTGATCAGCCCCCGGAAGGGGCTGAGCGCCAGGGCAAAGGCGTGCAGCGCGGCGTCGGCGCTGTCGCGGATGTCCAGCCACAGCCGGTTCTCGCGGATGTCCAGGTGCAGGACATAGGGGCCGGGCGGCAGGCCGGGCGGGTCGAAGCTGTTCTCGGCCAGCAGGTCGGCCACGGCCTGGGAACGGTCGGCCTCGGCATAGGGGCTGTGCGGCACCAGGTTGGGGGGCAGCAGGATGCGGTCGAGCCGCTGCCCGGCCGCAACCGCGCCCTGCTTGGCCGCGCCTTGCGGGGCACCGTCCGTGGTCGCCATCTCCGCGGTCGCCATCTCTGCCCTGGCCAGGCCGGCCTCAGCCACGGGGCGGGGGCTCGCGCAGCGGGCCGGTTTCGCCGGCTTCCAGCTCGGCCTTCACCTTTTCGCCGCCACCGAAGCCGAGCTTCAGCATCAGCCCCACCGTGGCGCCCTTCACCGGCCGCAGCAGCAGGGTACAGGCGGCCGCAAAGAGCGGCAGCCAGATGGCCATGTGCACCCACATCGGCGGCTCATAGGCGGCTTCCACCCAGAAGACGGGCGGCAGCAGCAGGTGGCCGACGATGAAAATGGTGAAATAGGGCGGGGCGTCGTCCGCCCGCAGCTCGCCCAGCGGGGTGCCGCAATGGGAACAGGCGGGAACCACGCGCAGGTAGCCGGCGAAGACCTTGCCCACGCCGCAAACTGGGCAGCGGTTCATCGCACCGCGGCCGAGGGCGGTGAAGAAGGGCGGCAACGGGTCGGGCGCGTTGGGCGGGACGCTGCGGTCGGGCTGCCAGCGCACGGTGCCGCCGTTTTCCGGCACGGCTCCGGGCAGGGGCGGCGCCGCGGCGGCCCGGGCTGGGCCGCTCAGGTCTCGATCAAGCGGCTGGTCCACGGCGGCTGGTCTCCCGGTTCTGCTTTCCCGCAGTTCCGCGGGGGCATTATTATGGTGCAGTGCAATATGGGCCGCCGGGGCCACGCGCAGCAAGCGAGATCGCGAAGGGTTGTTACACGTCCGCGTCACCCGGCGGGCTGTGAATGCCTGTTGCCGTCAGCCGGCAGGCGGGCGGTCGGCGGCCCGTTCCGCCCGCGTCGCGTCCAGGTCGTCGGCCACGAAGGCGCGCAGGATTTCCTCCAGCGGCTCCTGCGGGGCAAAGCCCAGGGACAGGGCGCGGGCAGGGTCGAAGGCGGCGGGCCAGCCGGACACGATGGCGGCCACCGCCGGGTCGGGGGCCGGCTGCACCCGGGCGCGGGCGGCGGGGCCGGCGACGCGTTCCAACGCCCCCAGCATGTCTGACACGCGGGCGGTCAGCCCGGGCGGGTTCACCCCGCGGTCGAGGCCCAGCGACGCGCTGTCCAGCGCGGCCGCGTGCAGCAGCCAGTCCATCGCGCGGCGGGGCGAGCAGAGCCAGAGGGCGAAATCCTCCGGCACCGGCAGGGTGGCGGGCAGGTCCAGCAGCGGCTCGCGCAGGATGGCCGACACGAAGGAGGAGGCGGCGCGGTTGGGCCGCCCCGGGCGCACCAGCACGGTGGGCAGGCGCAGGCACACGGCATCCAGGAAGCCGCGTCGGGACGCGTCGCCGAGCAGCAGCTCGCCCATCGCCTTCTGCACGCCGTAGGAATTGGCGGGCAGCTGCCGGCCATCGGCGGGGATCACGCCATCCTGCCCGCCGGAGAAGGAGGCCACGGAGGAGGTGAAGACCACCCGTGGCGGGGCTTCGCCGGTGGCGACCAGGGCGCGGCAGCGGTCCAGCACGGCGCGGGTGCCGTCCAGGTTCACCCGCATGCCCAGGTCGAAATCCGCCTCCGCCGCGGCCGACACCACGGCCGCGAGGTGGAACACCACCCCCGTGCCCGGCGGCATCGCCGCCGCCAGCGCCGCCGGGTCCAGGAGGTCGCCGGCCAGGGCGCGGACGGGAAAGGGTGCGGCGTCCGGCACCGGCGGCGGGTGCAGGTCGAAAAGATGCAGGGCGGTGACGGGGCGCCCGCCGATCGCGCCGTCGCGCGCCAGCCGCGCCGCCAGCTTGCGGCCGAGAAAGCCGCCCCCGCCCAGGATGGAAACTTGCATGCCCTGCGCCGTCCCCGCGAAACACCGTCGCCAGGGGTGTGGCGGGGGGCGCGGCGCGGTGCAATACGCCGCCGGCATGATCCCCGACCTTTCAGTCCACTCAGTCCACTGGCCGTTCCGCTGGCACCGCAACCCGCAGCCCGGCGTGCCCGGCACCGTGGTGCTGCCGGAAGGCGGCTATCGCCGCGCGCGGGAGGAGATCACGGCCTGGCCCGGCTACGCCCCGACGCCGCTGGTGGAACTGCCGGAGGTCGCCGCCGCGGCTGGGGTAGCCAGCGTGCACTACAAGGACGAGGGCGGGCGCTTCGGCCTGGGCTCCTTCAAGGCGCTGGGCGGCGCCTATGCCGTGGCGCGGGTGCTGGGGGCGGAGCTGGCGCGGCGGGGCGTGGCGCGCGCGGCCGGGTCGGCGGCGCTGGAAAGCGGCGCGCACGAGGAGGCGACGCGGGCGCTGACGGTGTGCTGCGCCACCGACGGCAATCACGGCCGTTCCGTGGCCTGGGGCGCGCATCGCTTCCGCTGCGGCTGCGTCATCGTCGTGCATCCGGGCGTGCTGCCGGCCCGCCGCGCCGCCATTGCCCGCTGGGGCGCCGAGGTGCGGGAGGTGCCCGGCAACTACGACGCCGCCGTGCGCGCGGCGGCGGAGGTGGCGGAGCGGGAAGGCTGGTTCGTGGTCTCCGACACCTCCTGGCCCGGCTACACGGAAGTGCCGCGCGACGTGATGCAGGGCTACCGGCTGATGGCGGAGGAGGCGATCGCGGCGATGCCGGCCCCGCCCAGCCACCTCTTCGTGCCTGGCGGCGTGGGCGGTGCCGCCGCGGCGGTGTCGGTACAGGCGCGGCGGATGCTGGGCGCCGGCGCGGCGCGGCTGGCGGTGGTGGAGCCGGAGGCCGCCGCCTGCCTGCTGGACAGCGCGGTCGCCGGGGCGCCCGTGACGGTGGGCGGGGCGCTGGACACCGTCATGGCCGGGCTGGCCTGCGGCGAGCCCTCGCTGCTGGCCTGGGCCGAGCTGGAACGCGCGGCGCATGCCTTCCTGGCGGTGCCGGACGCGGCGGCCCTGTGGTGCCGCGACGCGCTGGCCGGTCGGCAGCCGCCGGTGCTGGCGGGCGAGAGCGCGGTGGCGGGGATGGCCGGGCTGCTGCTGGCCGCGCGCGATCCCGCCGCGCGGGCCGCGCTGGAACTGGATGGGGGCAGCCGCGTGCTGCTCTTCGGCACGGAAGGCGTCACCGACGCCGGCTGAGCTCCGGCGCGCGAGCGCCTGAGCATCGGCCTGCCGATGCCCGCACCGTCGCGCCTTCCCGTGCCGGCCGCCGGTGTCTCCAACCTGTCACGCGCGCGTCACCGATCCGTCAGCCCCTGCCGCTAAGGGGAGGTCGAACGGCGCGGGGCGCACATGCTGCAGATCGAGGGCTTGTCGCGGCGCTTTTCCGGCCGCGCGGCGGTGGATGACGTATCGCTGGCCGTGGCGCCCGGCGCCTTCGTGGGCGTGATCGGCCGTTCCGGCGCCGGCAAGTCCACGCTGCTGCGCATGCTCAACCGGCTGGTGGAACCCAGCGCCGGCCGCGTGCTGTGGAACGGCACGGAGGTGAGGGGCCTGCGCGGTCGCGAGCTGCGGCAGTGGCGCGCCCGCTGCGCCATGGTGTTCCAGCAGTTCAACCTGGCCGGCCGGCTGGACGTGCTGACCAACGTGCTGATGGGCCGGCTGAACACCGTGCCGCTGCACCGTTCCCTGCTGGGCCTTTGGCCGGAGGCCGACCGCGCCGTGGCGCTGTCCGCGCTGGAACAGTTCGACATCGCCGGGCTGGCTGCGCAGCGCGCCGACCAGCTCTCGGGTGGGCAGCAGCAGCGCGTGGCCATCGCCCGCGCCCTGGTGCAGGAGCCCGAGCTCATCCTGGCGGACGAGCCGGTGGCTTCGCTGGACCCGCGCAACACCCGCATCGTGATGGACGCGCTGGCGCGCATCAACCGCGACTACGGCATCACCGTGCTGTGCAACCTCCATTCGCTCGATCTGGCGCGGCAGTACTGCGACCGCGTGGTGGGCCTCGCCGCCGGACGGCTGGTGTTCGACGGCACGCCCGCGGAACTCGGCGAGGCCGAGGCGCGCCGCCTCTACGGGCTGGAAGCGGAGGAGGTGGTCGGCGCGGCTGCCGCTGCCGCCGCGCGCCCGGCCGTCCCGCCGCTGGGCGGCCTGGCGCCCGCCGGCCTGCTGCACTGACCCCACACCCCACACAGGGAACCACCATGATCCTGCACCGTCGCGCGCTCCTCGGCGCCACCGTCCTGCTCGCCACCCCGGCCGTGGTCCGGGCGCAGAACAGCTGGGCGTCGCGCTATCCGGAGCTGGTCTTCGCCATCATCCCGTCGGAGAACGCTTCGGGCGTCACCGACCGCTACACGCCCTTCACCCGCTACATGAGCGAGCGCCTCGGCACCAAGGTGACGCTGCGCATCGCCAACGACTACGCCGCGGTGATCGAGGGACAGCGCGCGGAGAACATCCACATCGCCTCCTACGGCCCCTCCTCCTTCGCGCGGGCGCTGATGACGGGGGCCAAGATCACCGCCTTCGCCATCGAGACCAACCTGGACGGCACCAAGGGCTACTTCTCCGTCTTCTACGTGAAGAAGGACGCGCCCTATCAGCAGGTGCAGGACCTGCGCGGCAAGAATCTCGGGCTGGTGGACCCGAACTCCACCTCCGGCAACAACGTGCCGCGCTTCGCGCTCAACAAGATGGGCATCAAGCCGGACGAGTTCTTCGGCCGCGTGGTCTACACCGGCTCCCACGAGAACGCGATCATCGCGCTGAACCAGGGCACGGTGGACATCGCCGCCAACTGGTGGAACGACGAGAACGAGAGCAACCTTTTGCGCATGGCGCGCAAGAGCATGGTCCGCGCCGAGGACTTCCGCATCATCTTCAAGTCCGACCAGATCGTGAACTCGCCCATGGCCTATCTGGACAGCCTGCCGGAGGAGCTGCGCACCGCCATCCGCACCGCCGTGCTGGACATGCCGCAGCGCGCCCCGGACGTGTTCAACGCGATCTACGAGGGCAAGCAGGGCCCGCTGCAGGCCGTGGACAACAAGGCCTACGACCCGATCATCGAGCTGAACCGCTTCGTGGACAGCCTGCGCCGCCAGTAACGTCTTGGCTGCCGCCCGGGACGCGCGCGTCCCGGGCGGCCCTGTTTCAGGCATCCCCCGCATGGCCCTTTCCCTGCCGAGCGCCCCGAAGCACCGCCTGGCGGCGCTGTCGGGCCATTACGGCGCGGCGGTGCGCGGCCGCCAGCGCCGCGCGCTGCTCGTGGCGCTGGCCATCCTCGCGCTGGCGATCCTCAGCGCCCGCGTGGCGGAGGTGGACCCGTCGCGCCTCCTCCAGCACATCGGCGGCTTCTTCGGCTATTTCGATCGCATCACCACGTTGGAGAACGCTCCCGGCCAGCGCGTCTGGACCGACCCGGCCGAGTGGCTCTGGGGCCTGAAGAAGTGGGGCCTGCTGCTCGCCGACACGCTGCTGATCGCCTATCTCGGCACGGTGCTGGGGGCAGTGGGCGCGGCGCTGCTGGGCTTCGCCGCGGCGCGCAACCTGGTGCCCGACCCCTGGCTGCGGGGGGCCGCGCGCCGGCTGCTGGAATTCTGCCGCACCGTGCCGGATATCGTGTTCGCGCTGGTGTTCGTGATCGCCTTCGGGCTGGGGCCGCTGCCGGGCGTGCTGGCCATCGCGCTGCACACCTTCGGCGCGCTGGGCAAGCTGTTCTCCGAGGCGGTGGAGAACGTCGACCCCCGCCCATTGGAAGCCGCCGCGGCCGCCGGCGCCTCCTGGCTGGCCATCGTGCGCTTCGCGGCGCTGCCGCAGGTGCTGCCGAACTTCTGCTCCTACGTGCTGCTGCGCTTCGAGATCAACGTCCGCCAGGCCTCGGTGATGGGCTTCGTGGGCGCCGGCGGCATCGGGCAGGACCTGCTCGAGGCGATCCGCAAATTCTACTACAACGACGTGTCCGCCCTGCTGCTGATCATCATCCTGACCGTGGTGGCGATCGACCTCGTCACCGAGCAGCTGCGCCATCGCCTGATCGGCGCGGAGGCGGGGCGATGAGCGGCCGTTTGCGCGCCGCCGCCCTGGCCGACCTTCCCGGCCTGCGCGCCCGGCATCCCCAGGGCTTCCGCGCCGCGCCGCTGGGCGGGCTGCCGGGGAGCGCGGCGCTGCTGGCCGGGCTGGCGCTGCTGGGTTTCGGCTTCTGGCGGCTGGAGGTGTCGCCGGCGCGGCTGATCGGCGGCTTCGGGCACCTGCTGCACTTCCTGACCCTGATGCTGCCGCCCGACCCCGGCTCCTGGGCGCGGGCCGGGCTGATCCTGCACGGCTTGGCGGAAACCGTGGCGATCGCCTTCCTGGGCACGCTGGTGGCGGCGGTGATCGCCCTGCCGCTGGGGCTGCTGGCGGCGCGCAACACCACGCTGCACGGGGTGGTGCACTTCCTGTCGCGGCGGGCGCTGGACGGGATGCGCGGCGTGGACGCGCTGATCTGGGCGCTGATCTGGATCAGCGTCGTCGGCCTCGGCCCCTTTGCCGGCGTGCTGGCGATCACCTGTTCCGACATCGGCACCCTGGGCAAGCTGTATTCCGAGGCCATCGAGGCCGCCGACCGCCGTGCGGTGGAGGGCGTGACCTCCGCCGGCGGCGGCGGGTTGCACCGCGTGCGCTTCGGCGTGCTGCCGCAGGTGCTGCCGATCATGGCCGGGCAGGTGCTGTACCAGTTCGAGTCCAACACGCGCTCCTCCACCATCATCGGCATCGTCGGCGCGGGCGGCATCGGCCTCTACCTGTCGGAGATGATCCGCACCCTGGAATGGCCGACGGTGAGCTCCATCGTGCTGCTGATCCTGGCTACGGTGGTGGCGATCGACGCCCTGTCCACGCGGCTGCGGGCGGCGATCATCCACGGTGCCGCCGCACCCGGTTCCTGAGAGCGGGACGCGCCAACGTCGCCCCCTGGGAGACGGCCTCCGGGCGCCATCGCGCCGCCCCCGGTGCCGCTCCGTCAGCCCCGCGACCCGCCGGCGCTGCCGCGCGGCGGCAGCTGTCGCATCCTCCGCCACCCGAATGCGCCGCGACCGGCGCCACCCCAGGGAACACCATGCCCGACCAGCCCAGCCTGCTCAGCAACGCCGCCGTGATCCTGCCCGACCGCGTGCATCGCGGCTGGGTCGCGCTCCGCGACGGCGCCATCGCCGAACTGGGCGAGGGACGCCCGCCCGAGCGCGGCCTCGACCTGGAGGGCGACTTCCTCCTCCCGGGGCTGGTGGAGCTGCACACCGACCATCTGGAAAGCCACCACACGCCGCGCCCCGGGGTGCGCTGGCACGCGCTGGCCGCCGTGCTGGCCTATGACGCGCAGATCGCGGCCTCGGGCATCACCACCGTGTTCGACTCCCTGCGCGCCGGGTCCGACAGCGACGGCGGCGGTGCCGGGGCGGAGCTGCTGCGGCTGGCCGAAGCCCTGGCGCAGGCGCGGGAGGCCGGGCTGTTCCGCTGCGAGCACCGCTTGCACCTGCGCTGCGAGGTCCCGGCCCCGGACGTGGTGCCCGTTCTGCGGGGCTTCGCCGCGCGCTTCCCGGTTCACCTGCTGTCGCTGATGGACCACACGCCCGGGCAGCGGCAGTTCCGCGACCTCGACAAGTACCACGCCTATTACACCCGCCGTTCCGGCCGGCCGCCGGCGGAGATCGGCGCCCTGGCGGCGCGCAAGATCGCCGAGGGCAGCGCCTGGTCCGCCACCAACCGCCCGGCGCTGCTGGACTTCGCCCGCAACAGCGGCGTCGCGCTGGCCAGCCACGACGACACCACGCTGGACGACGTGGCGCAGTCCGTCGCCGAAGGCGTCGCGCTCGCGGAATTTCCCACCACCGCCGAAGCGGCCGCGGCCTGCCGCGACGCCGGCATCCAGGTGATGATGGGCGCCCCCAACCTGATCCGCGGCGGATCCCATTCCGGCAACGTCGCGGCGGCGGATCTGGCGCCGGAGGGGATGCTGGACATCCTGTCCTCCGACTACGTGCCCGGCAGCCTGCTGCTGGCCGCCTTCGGCCTGCCGGAGCAGGTGCCGGGCATGACCCTGCCGCAGGCCGTCGCCACCGTCACCCGCGCCCCGGCCCGGGCCGCGGGCCTGCACGACCGCGGCGAGATCGCCCCCGGCCGCCGCGCCGACCTCGTCCGCGTCCGCCTGGCCGGCGACATGCCCGTGGTGCGGCAGGTCTGGCGCGGGGGTGCGCGGGTGTTCTGAGCGGCGTCGCAGGTCCGGTGGGGCACCAGGGGCAGCGCCCCTGGCCAACGCTTGAACACCGAGGAACCAGCCGCGCCGGCCGGAAGCGAGGAACCGTGGCCCCCCGGATCAGGCCGGTGCGGCCAGGCGGTCGGCGGCCTCACGCAGGGCGGCCAGCACGCGGGCGGCGCCTTCGGCCGGGCTGCCGTTGTTCAGCACGCGGGTGACCGGCAGGCCGGCCGGCAGCGGCGCTTCGCGGGCCAGGCGGCGGGCGATGTCGGCCGCGTCCTCGCGCCCGCGGCCGCGCAGCCGGGCAGCGAGGAGGTCCGGCGGGGCGGTGATGTCCAGCACGTGCAGCGGCAGGCGCGTGGCGGCCTCGGCCAGGACGCGGCGGGACAGGTTGGCCACGGTCACGCGGCCAGCGGCCAACTCGGCCTCCATCGCGCGGGGAATGCCGTAGAACAGCCCGTGCGCCTCCCACCACAGGGCGAACTGCCCGGCCTCGCGCGCGGCGAGAAAGGCCTCGCGCGACAGCGGCTGGTGCTCCTCGCCGCCCGCCTCGGCCGGGCGGGTGATGCACCGGCGCAGGAACAGGAAGCGCGGGTCGCCGGCCAGGGCATCGCGGGCGGCGGACAACAGCGTGTCCTTGCCGGCGCCCGAAGGGCCGACCACCGCGACGAGGCAGCCGCGCGGTGCCGGCGCCGCGGCATCCGGTGCGGGGCCGCCGGCCGGTTCCGCGCGGCTGGCGGCGCCGCGGCGCGCGTCGCGGGCCACCTCTGCCAGGGTGGGCGCCGCGCTGCCGGGCCGCGCGCTCACGCCGCCTCGCGGATCGGGGCCACCTCGAACAGCCGGTCGGCCACGCGGTCGCGCACCTCGGCATCGTGGAATATCCCGACGATGGCGGCGCCGCGCGCCTTGGCCTCGGCGATCAGCGCGATCACCACCGCGCGGTTGGCGGCGTCCAGGCTGGCGGTGGGCTCGTCCAGCAGCAGCACGGGGTAGTCGGCGACGAAGCCGCGGGCGAGGTTCACCCGCTGCTGCTCACCGCCCGAGAAGGTGGCGGGCGGCAGCCCGTGCAGCCGTTCCGGCAGGTTGAGCCGGTGCAGCAGCGCCCCGGCGCGGCCCAGCGCCTCCTCCTGCGCCATGCCGCGGGCGAGCAGCGGCTGCGCCACCACCTCCAGCGCCGGCACGCGCGGGATCACGCGCAGGAACTGGCTGACATGGCCCAGCGTGTCGCGCCGCACGGCGGTGACCGTGCGCGCGTCGGCCGCCGCGAGGTCCACGGTCTCGCCGCCGTGGCGCAGCAGGATGCTGCCCTCGCCGGCGCCGTAATTGCCGTAGAGGCAGCGCATCAGCGTGGACTTGCCGGCCCCCGACGGTCCGGACAGCGCCACGCATTCGCCGGGCCGCACGTCCAGCGACACGCCACCCAGCACGGGAATGCGCAGCCCGCCCTGCAGGTGCAGCCGGAACTGCTTGCCCAGCCCCTGGACGCGCAGCGCCCAATCGCGATCGTCGCTCATGCCGCCAGCACCGAGGAAACCAGGAGTTGCGTGTAGGCGTGCTGCGGGTCGTCCAGCACGCGGTCGGTCAGGCCGTGCTCCACCACCCGGCCACGCCGCATCACGATCAGCCGGTGCGCCAGCAGCCGGGCGGCGGCGATGTCGTGCGTCACCAGCACCACGGCCAGGCCGAGATCGGCCGCCAGCGCGCGCAGCAGGTCCAGCAGCTTGGCCTGCACGGACACGTCCAGCCCGCCGGTGGGCTCGTCCATGAACACCAGCCGCGGCTGCGTCACCAGGGTGCGGGCGATCTGCAGGCGCTGCTGCATGCCGCCGGAGAAGGTGCGCGGCAGGTCGTCCACCCGTGCCGGGTCGATCTCCACGCGGCGCAGCCAGCGGATCGCCTCGGCGCGGATCTCGCCGTAGTGGCGGGCGCCCACGGCCATCAGCCGCTCGCCCACGTTGCCGCCGGCGGACACGGTCAGCCGCAGGCCGTCGCGCGGGTTCTGGTGCACGAAGCCCCATTCCGTGCGGGTCAGGCGGCGCAGCGCCGCCTCGCCCATGCCGTGCACGTCGGCCAGCTCGCCCGCCGCGTCGCGGTACAGCACCTGGCCGCTCTCGGGCCGAACCTGGCCGGCCAGGGCGCGCAGCAGCGTGGACTTGCCGGAGCCGGATTCGCCCACGATGGCCAGCACCTCGCCCGGCCAGATGTCGAGCGACACGCCGTCCAGCGCCGGCACCGGGCCGAAGAACAGCCGCAGGTCGCGGGCGGAGAGGATGGGGCCGCTCATGCCGCCTGCTCCGGCGCGGCCTTGCCCGATGCCCGGCCGGCATCTCCCGACGCCGTCATGGCGTCCCCCGACGCCGTCACGGCGTCTTCCGGTGCCGTCACGGCGTCCTCCCGCGTGGTGGCGTTCCCCGCTGCCCCGGCGGCGTCCTGCCGCGCGGCGCAGTAATCCGTGTCGGAACAGATGAAGCGGCGGCCGCCGCGGTCGTCGGTCAGCACCTCGTCCAGGTAGCTGTCCGTGCTGCCGCACAGCGCGCAGGTGCCGTCGGCGCGCAGCGGCACGAAGGGCTGGTCGTCGAAGTCCAGCGAGCGCACCGCCGTCCACGGCGGCACGGCGTAGAGCCGCTTCTCGCGCCCCGCGCCGAACAGCTGCAGCGCGGGCGAGCGGTGCATCTTGGGATTGTCGAAGGAGGGGATCGGGCTGGGCGACATCAGGTAGCGCCCGTTCACCATCACCGGGTGGCTGTAGCCGCTGCCGACGCGGCCGTGCTTCGTCACGTCCTCGTAGAGGCTGACCTGCATCAGCCCGTAATCGGCGGTGGCGTGCAGCCGGCGGCTTTCCGCCACGCGTGGCTCCAGCTTGAACAGCGGCTCCGGCATCGGCACCTGGTACACCAGCACCTGGCCCTCGCGCAGCGGCGTTTCGGGGATGCGGTGGCGGGTTTGGATGATCGTGGCCTCCGCCGTGCGCTCGGTGGTGGCGACGCCCGCGACGCCGTTGAAGAAGCGGCGGATGGATACGGCGTTGGTGGTGTCGTCGGCCCCCTGGTCGATCACCTTCAGCACGTCGTCCGGGCCGATGATGCTGGCCGTCACCTGGATGCCGCCGGTGCCCCAGCCGTAGGGCAGCGGCATCTCGCGCGAGCCGAAGGGCACCTGGAAGCCCGGCACCGCCACCGCCTTGAGGATGGCGCGGCGCAGCATGCGCTTGGTGTTCTCGTCCAGGTAGGCGAAGTTGTAACCGCCCGCGCGGCTCTCGGCGGTGGTGGCGCTCATTCCGCGGCTTCCTGCAGGGCGATGGGGGCGGCGTCGTCGGCCGGGGCGGCTGCGGCGGCAGACGCGGCGAAGGCGGTGCGGCGTACCGCGCGCACGGTTTCCAGCAGGCTCTGGAAGTCCACGTAGTGCGGCAGCTTCAGGTGCTCCACGAAGCCGGTGGCCTGGACATTGTCGGAATGGCTCAGCACGAATTCCTCGTCCTGCGCCGGGGCCGCGACGTCCTCGCCCAGCTCGCGGGCGCGCAGGGCGCGGTCCACCAGCGCCATGCTCATGGCGCGCCGCTCGCCGGCGCCGAACACCAGGCCGTAGCCGCGGGTGAACTGCGGCGGCTCGTGCCGGGAGCCGGAGAACTCGTTGACCATCTGGCATTCCGTCACGGCGACCGTGCCGATCTCCACGGGGAAGCCCAGCTCCGGCGGGGTGAACTCCACCGCGACCTCGCCCTGCCGCAGCTCGCCCACGAAGGGGTGGCCGTTGCCGTAGCCGCGCTGCGTCGAGTAGCCGAGGCCGAGCAGGAAGCCCTCGTCGCCGCGCGCCAGGTTCTGCAGCCGCAGCGGCCGGTCGGCGGGGTATTCAAGCGGGTCGCGCGTCAGGTCGGCCGGTTCGGCGGCGCCCTCCGGCTCGGGGCGCATCAACCCGTCGGCTTCCAGCAGGCCGGACACGCGCGGGCAGCCATCCTCCGCCGCGGCCTCCTCCGGCGCGGGCGGCGGCGGGGCGCCCTCGGCGGCCAGGCAGAAATCCAGCAGCCGGTGCGTGTAGTCGAAGGTCGGGCCCAGCATCTGCCCGCCCGGCAGGTCCTTGAAGGTGGCGGAGATGCGCCGGCGCAGCAGCATCGCCCCCGTGTCCACCGGCGTCGTGGCGCCGAGGCGCGGCAGGGTGGTGCGGTAGGCGCGCAGCAGGAACACCGCCTCGATCAGGTCGCCGCGCGCCTGCTTGATCGCCAGCGCCGCGAGGCCGCGGTCGTAGCACGACCCCTCCGCCATGACCCGGTCCACGGCGAGGGACAGCTGCTCCTCCACCTGCGCGACGCCGAGTTCCGGCACGGCGGGATCGCCCCGCCGGAGCTCAGCCAGCCAGGCATGGGCGTTGGCGATGGCGCGCTCCCCGCCCTTCACGGCGACATAGGCCATGGCGTTCAGCCTTCCTCGATTCGGGTGGTGCGGGGCAGGGCGGCGAGCCGGTCGCCGGCGCAGAGGATCACGTCCACGCCGCGCGGGAAGCGCGCCGCGTTGGCGGCCCACTGCTGCACGAAATCCGCCGGCGCGCCGGACACCTGCAGCCGGTGCTCGTGCTCGACCCCCGGGCCGCGCAGGTGCCAGCCCGCGCCCTCCCGCAGGTCGGCCACCTGCAGCACCAGCGTGGCGGAACGCTGCGGGTCCTCGTCCGTGCCGGGGTCCAGGGCGGCCAGCGGCGGCGGCACGCCGCAGGCCAGCAGGAAGGCGGCCGCGCCGGGGGCGGCGGTGAGCGGCGCGCCGCAGTGGAAGCGCAGCCAGTTCTCTGCCGCCGCCCCGGCGTCGCACCACAGCGGCGTGTCGGCATCGGCCAGGCACAGCAGCACGGCGCCGGCCGCGGCGCCCAGCGGGGCGGGCGGCGCCGGCGGCGCGGCAAGGCGCGCGACGCGGCCGGGCCGCGACATGGCCTCCAGCACGGCGCGGAAGCAGCCCTGGGCATCCAGCACCGGGTCGGCGAAGCCGGGCAGCAGGCCGGCGGGGGTGTCGAGGCCGCTCATCGCATGTTCGCCATGGTGAAGAACTGCACCCGGGTGGCCGCGGCCTTGCGGCGCTCCCGCTCCGCCGCCTCCGCCTGGGCGGCGGCCAGGGGTTCTACCACCTCGCGCAGCAGGGCGGGGCGGTGTTCGGGGTCCTGCAGCGCGGCGTCCAGCGCCGCCGCCAGCTCCGCCTGTTGCAGGTCGCGCCCGGCCACGGTGGCGTGGCCCAGGGTGCCGTCGGCGGCGCGCACGGTGCAGCGCGTCACCGTCATCTCGCCCAGGTTGAAGGCGGCGCCGTCGCCGCCGGCGCGGCCGCGCACCATCACCAGCCCGATCTCCGGCCCGCGCAGCCGCGCGTGCGGCGGCAGCGCCGGCAGCCGCTCCAGCCGCGCCGCCAGCGCCGCGCCGCCGGCGCGCGCCAGCACCGCCATCCAGCGCTGGCGCGCCGCGATGCCGCCCGCGCCCTCCGCCGTCGAGGTTTCCGCCGTCATGCCCTTCACCTCCTCAGGCCGCGAGCCGGGCGGCGGGGCGCGTGCCGTCCGAGAAGACCAGCCGCCCGTCGCGCAGCGTGGCGCGTACCCGCGGCGCGCCGCCCGCGCCCGCCGGCGGCTGCACCATCACCAGGTCGGCGCGCTGCCCCACCGCCAGCGCACCGCGATCCTCCAGCCCCGCGGCGCGCGCCGGGTTGTGCGTCACCAGCGCCACCGCCTCGTGCAGCGGCAGCAGCCCGTCGTGGTGGAAGTTGAACACCGCCGGCAGCATGGCGCCCTGGTGGTAGTCGGCGGCCAGCGCGTCCAGCAGCCCGGCCTCCGCCAGGGTACGGGCGCCGATGTTGCCGGTCATGGAACCGCCGCGCAGCGCGTTGGGCGCGCCCATCACCGTGCTCAGCCCCAGGCGGCGCGCCTCGGCCGCTGCGGCCACGGTGACGGGGAACTCGCTGACCGTGGCGCCCAGCGCGTGCATCACCCGCACCTTGTCGGGCGTGTCGTCGTCGTGCGAGGCGATCACCAGCCCGCGCCGGCGTGCCAGTTCCGTCACGTCGCGCGCGATCTCCCAGCTCAGCGGCGCCGCTTCGCGTTCCGCCATGCGGGCGCGGGTATGGGCCTCCACCTCCGCCACGTCGCGGCCGTAGGCGGCGACCTGGTAGGCGACGTACTGCTCGATGTGGCGGTACTGGCCCTGGCCCGGCGTGTGGTCGGTCAGCGACACCAGGTGCACCATGTCCCGGGCGATCAGGTCGCGCAGCACCGGCCCGGCGCGGTCGTTGGTGACCTCGAAGCGGGCATGCACGCGCAGCTCCACCAGCAGCTCGGCGCGCAGCCGGTCCACCGCCTCGATGATGCCGCGGGCGCGCTCCTCCGAACGCAGGTGGCCGAGCGTCTTGGCCTGCGCGAAGGACACGCCGGCATAGGCGGTGGTGACGCCGGAGGCGGCGAGGCGCTTGTCCAGCTCATGGATCGCGACGTCGAGCGGGAAGGCGGCGTTGGGCCGCGGCTCCACCTCCTTCTCGATCATGTCGCCGTGCAGGTCCACGAGGCCGGGGATCAGCAGCAGCCCGCCGCCGTTCAGTCCGGGCTCCGGCGCCGTGCCTTCCACCACCGCGGCGATGTGGCCGTCCTCGATCCGCAGGGCGCCGCGCGGGATCACCCGGTCCGGCAGAACGAGCTGGAAATCGGTGAGCCACATGGGGTCCTGCCTGCTGGAAGATGCCGTCACCGGCGGTTGTCCTGGGGCGCGCCGGGCCGCCGCCCGGCCTCCTCCCCCGCCGTGCCGCGGCGCCGCCCGGCAGCGTTCCCGGCCGTGCCGGCCTGCGGCGCGGCATCGGCCGCGACGGTGCCGGGGCGCGCGCCGGCGGCGTCCTGCGCCGCGGCGGGATGCGGTTCGGCCCCCTCGGCACGCGGCGCGGCGTCGCGCCGGGGCCGCGGCGGGGCGTTGTCCACGGAAAGCTGCACCCGCTCGCCGGCCCAGACGGATTCGGAGCAGGTGACGGGAATGCCGTCGAGGTCGGCATCCACCTTGCGCACCACCAGCACCGGCTGCGTGCGCGGCTGGTCGAGGTGGCGGGCTTCCTCCGCCGTGGGCAGCCGCGTGGTGATGGCCGAGCGCAGGCGCACGTAGTCGCCCACGCCGTAGGCGCCGAGAATGGCACCGAGGCTGCGGCGGCCGCGGCGGGCTTCCAGGATGCCGGGGAAGCGGCGCACGGGGTAATAGGCGTTGGAGATGTTGACCGGCACCTCGTCGGCCAGGCCCAGCCGCAGCGAGCGGTACACCAGCTCGCCCGGGGCGAGGCGCAGCGCCTCGGCCACCTCGGGCGGCGCCACGATCTCCTCCTCCTCCAGCGTGATGCCGGAAGGCTCGCGCCCCTGGTCGAGCAGGTTCTGCGAGAAGCGCGTGCGCTCGCTCAGGCGGTAGTCCAGCATCCCGGCGTCGCGCACGAAGGTGCCGCTGCCCTGCTGCACGCGCAGCAGCCCGCGCGCTTCCAGCTCTGCCACCGCGCGGCGGACGCTGTGCCGGCCGACGCCGAAGCGCTCCATCAGCTTGGGCTCCGGCGGCAGGCGCTGGCCCGCTTCCAGCCTCCCGTCCCGGATATCCGCGTCCAGCACCGTTTCGACCTTTCGCCAGGAGGACCGGGTGTTCTGCTTCATGGCCATGCCGATCCGACGGGGAGGGAGGATACAATCATCCGGACAAACTGGCATGACATTCGGATGAATGTCGAGGGCTCCGTCTGATCGGGGCCGGACGGCGAGAATTCATCCGATTGCAATCCGCGCTGCCCGCCGCCCCGGGCTAGGGTCGTGCCCCGTCGCCGCCGGGAGCCGCTGCCGCCATGACCACCCCCCGCCTCCACCTGCCCCGCCGTGCCGCCGGCCCGTCGCGCCGCGGCCTGGGCCGGCTGGCCCTCGGCCTGCCCCTGGGTGCCGCCCTGGGTGCCCTGCCGCGCTTCGCGGTGGCCCAGGCCGATGCGCGGCCGGCGGTGACGGTGGCGGTGCAGTCGATCAGCACCTCCAACACGCTGGAGCCGCTGCGCGAACAGTCCAACGTCATGACCCGCGTGGTGGCCAGCTTCCTGGAGCCGCTGATCGACCTGGACTGGATCGGCGACATGCGGCTGCGCCCGGCCCTGGCGGAAAGCTGGCGCCGGGTGGACGAGCGCACGCTGGAGCTGCGGCTGCGCGAAGCCCGCTTCCACGACGGCGCGCCGGTGACCGCGGAGGACGTGGCCTTCTCCTTCGGGCCGGAACACATGTGGGGCACGGGCGAGACCGCCGCCCCCGCCGGCGGCATGTTCGTGTCGCGCACCGCCGGCAGCGGCACCCGGGAACCGCCGGCCGAAGTGCCCGCCATCGCGAAGCTCGCCTTTCCCGGCTTCGAGCGCATGGAGATCGTGGACCGCCGCACCGTGCGGCTGGTGAACCGCGTGCCGGACGTGACGCTGGAAGGGCGGCTGGCACGCCCGGCCGGCTCCATCGTGTCGCAGCGCGCCTTCGCGGCGGCGCCGGACTGGCTTTCCTGGGCGCGCCGCCCGGTCGGCACCGGCCCCTACCGCATCGCCGAGTACCGGCCGGATTCCTTCCTGCTGCTGGAAGCCTTCGACGAGCATCGGGCCGGACGGCCGCCGCTGCGCTCCGTCCGCTTCGTGCAGGTTCCCGAGGTGGCGTCGCGCGTCAACGCGCTGCTGGCCGGCGAGGTGGACTTCGCCTGCGATATCCCGCCCGACCAGATCGCCGGCATCGAGCGCGACGGGCGGCACCTCGTGGCCGGCGCGCGCATCGCCAACCACCGCGTGACGGCCTTCGACAAGACGCACGCCGTGCTGCGCGACCCGCGCGTGCGCCGCGCCATGACGCACGCGATCGACCGGCAGGCCATCGTGGACAGCCTGTGGGACGGCCGCACCGCCGTGCCCAAGGGCATGCAGTTCGAGTTCTACGGCCCGCTGCTGCTGGCCGACTGGGACGTGCCGCGCTTCGAGCCCGAGGAAGCGCGCCGCCTGCTGCGCGAGGCCAACTACAAGGGCGACGCGATCCCCTACCGGCTGCTGAACAACTACTACGCGAACCAGACGCCCACGGCGCAGATCCTGGCGGAAGGCTGGAAGTCCGTCGGGCTGAACGTGCAGATCGCCATGCAGGAGAACTGGAGCCAGATCCTGGCGCCCGGCGAAGGGCGCGGCGTGCGCGACAACTCCAACACCGCCTTCTTCAACGACCCCGTGGGCGCCATGGCCGCCTTCGGGCCGAGCGGCCAGCAATGGGCCAGCGGCGAATGGCGCAACGACGAGGCGGCCACCGTGCTGGACGCGCTGCAATCCTCCACCGACGCGGACCGCCGCCGCGCGGCGCTGCGCCGGATGCTGGAGATCTGCGAGCGCGAGGACCCCGCCTACACCGTGCTGCACCAGACCGCCAATCTGACGGGCATGCGCCGCGACCTGCGCTGGAAGCCGTCGCAGTCCTTCGCCATGGACTTCACCGCGCGCAACTGGGGCTGAACCCGATGACCGACCTCCTGCCGCCCCGCGCCGATCCGGCCACCGCGAACAAGCAGCTGGGCTTCGAGCCCGCCATCCATCCCACGGCGCAGGTGCGCGACAGCCGGTTCGGCCGCTACTGCGAGGTCGGCCCGCGCACCAAGGTCGCGGAGAGCAGCTTCGGCGACTACAGCTACGTCGGCAACGACAGCGACATCATCTACAGCACGCTCGGCCGCTTCTGCTCGATCGCGGCGCAGGTGCGGATCAACCCCGGCAACCACCCGCTGGAACGGGTGGCGCTGAACCACTTCACCTACCGCTCCTCCGCCTACGGGCTGGGCGACGACGACCTGGGCTTCTTCGACTGGCGGCGCGACCACCACGTCACGCTCGGGCACGATGTCTGGATCGGGCACGGGGTGGTGGTGCTGCCCGGCGTCACGATCGGCAACGGCGCGGCGATCGGCGCCGGCAGCGTGGTCACCAAACCCGTGCCGGACTTCGCCATCGCCGTGGGCGTGCCGGCCCGCGTGCTGCGCTTCCGCTTCGCGCCCGAGCAGATCGCCGCCCTGAACCGCATCGCCTGGTGGAACTGGCCGCACGACCGGCTGCGTGAAGCCCTGCACGACTTCCGCCACCTCGACATCGCTGCCTTCTGCCGCAAGCACGAGCCGGCGCCGGGGTCCTGACCCACCGTCCAGCCGAAGGCGCTCGCCGTCATGGCCGCACCGGGTCGAGGGGGGCGGGCGGGGCGGCGCCTGCCGTGGCGGGCGGGGGCCGCTCGCGCCGACTGGCGGCGGCCCGTTTGGGGCGGCCCGGCGCCGGGCCGGGCCAGGGGGCGGCGGCTTCCCCGGCCGGCTGCACCCAGTAGGTCTGGCCACCGATCACCCGCGGCCGCTGCGCCGAAGGACGGGGAAGCATTCGGTATCGGATCATGGCGGCGCAACCTAGCGGCGAACTGTGCAGCTTCGATGTCAGGGCCGTGTCAGGACGGCGAAGCCGGGGCAGGGCCAAAGCCGGGCGCGGCGGGAATGCGTGCCGTGGGAGCGGGCGCAGCGGAACCAGTGCGGCGGGACGGGGCGGGCGGCATCGAGGTGGGCGGCAACAGGGGGCTGCGATGGCCCGCGCCGGCCGCGGCACGCGTCCGGCACGGGGCACAGCCGCCTTCCGTTGACGCCGGGATAATGGAAGTCCAGTAATTTTCCTTCCCGGAACCGTTCCCGGGCGGAGATCCCTGCATGAACCGTCGCACCCTGCTGGCCACCGCCGCCTCGTCCCTGGTTCTGCCGCGGATCGCACGGGCGCAGGGCGCGCCCTGGCCGACGCAGCCGGTGCGGCTGGTGGTGCCCTTTGCCGCCGGCGGCCCGACCGACATCCCCGCCCGGCTGCTGGCGGACGAACTGAGCAAGGTCCTGCCGCAGCGCGTGATCGTGGAGAACCGCACCGGCGCCGGCGTGGTGGTGGGCTCCGACCTCGTGGCCAAGGCGCCCAAGGACGGTCAGACGCTGCTCTACACCACCATCGCCCATTCCACGCTGCGCGCCATCTTCCCGCGCCTGCCCTTCGATCCGATCGCGGATTTCACCCCCGTGGCGCTGACCGGCGTGATCCCGATGCTGGTGATGGTGAACAAGGACCTGCCGGTGAACTCCCTTCAGGAGTTGATCGCGCTGTTCAAGGCGAATCCGGGCAAGTACGACTACGCCTCCACCGGCAACGGCGCCGCGCTGCACCTGGCCACCGAGTTGTTCCTGCGGCAGGCCGGCGACCTGAAGGTGAACCACGTCCCGTATCGCGGTGAATCCGCGGCCATGCCGGACCTGCTGAACGGCACGGTGGCGATGATGATCTCCATCGCCAACAACGCGCTGCCCTTCGTGACGCGCGGCGAGGTGAAGGGGCTGGCGGTCACCGCCACCCAGCGCCTGCCGCAGTTGCCGGACCTGCCCACCGTGGGGGAAGCCGGGGTGCCGGGCTTCGAGGCCTATACCTGGCACATGGTGTTCGCGCCTTCCGGCACGCCGGAGGCGGTGGTGCGCTCGGTGAACGAGGCGGTGAACCGCGTCATGGCGCAGGACAGCGTGAAGCAGCGCCTGTCCGACCTGGCGATGACCACGCGGTCCGACACCACCCCGGCCACGGCGCAGCAGTGGCTGGACAGCGAGCTGAACAAATGGGAGCCGATCATCCGCGCGGCCGGCATCAAGGCGGAGTGAACCCCGCGGCCCAGCGGCGCGGAGCGCCCCTGCCAGGGGCCACGCGCCAGGGGTGACGCGCTATCGCAGCCGCAGCGGTGCCACCGCGGCGGCGGCGGGAAACACCGTGACCTGTCGGCCGTTCTGCCACTGGCACAGGAAGGGGCGGCCGCGGGTGTTCTGCCCGCGCTCGTCGAAGCGGGCGCCCCAGCCGGTGGCGGTGTCGGCGGGGGCGATGTCCGTGGCCAGGATCGCCGCGCGCAGCCGGTCCTTGTCCGTGCCGCCGGCACGGGTCATGGCATCCAGGAAGATCCCCGCGCCGGCGTAGTTGGCCAGGCTGTGGCCGGAACGCGGCTCGGCGCCGTAGCGGCGCTTGTAGGTGTCCACGAAGGGCCGGGCCCCGGGGGCGGCGGCCTCGTTCACCTCGAACTGGGTGAAGGCGGCGTTCAGCGTGCCCTCGAATTCCGGGCCCACGGCATGGGCGGTGTCGGCCAGGCTGTAGCCGGCGCCGGCGCCCACCACCACCCGCGGCCGCCAGCCGGCCTCGCGAAAGGCGCGGAACAGCAGCACGACCTCGTTGGGATAGCCGGTGTGCAGCACGACCTCCGCGCCCAGGGAGCGCAGGCGCTGCACCAGCGGCGACAGGTCGGAGGAGCGCGGGGCATAGGCGACCTTTTCCACCGCCGGCAGGCCGCGCTCGCGCAACCGGGCGTTCTGCGCCTCCGCCACGCTGGCGCCGAAGGGGGCGTCCTCGTGCAGCAGCACCACGCGCAGGGAGGCCGGCGGCACGCCCCAGCCCGGCGCCAGCACCTCCGGCACGGCATCGGCGGCCAGCCGCCCGATCTCCGCCGCGCGCGGGCAGGAGCGGAAGAACCAGCGATAGCCGCGGGTGGACAGCTCGTCCGCCACCGCGCCCAGCTCCAGGTAGGGCACGCCCCCGGCATCCGCGACCTGCGAGGCAGCGGCCGCCAGCGCGCTGCCAAAGGTGCCGAACACCGCCGAGGCGCGCTCCGCCCCGGTCAGGCGGCGCACCTCCGCCACGGCCTGGGTGGGGTCGGCCGCGTCGCCCTTGAGCAGGCGGATCGGCCGGCCCAGCAGCCCGCCGGCGGCGTTGCGCTCCTCGATGGCCAGTTCCAGGCCGCGGAAGCTCTCGTCGCCCAGCAGGGAGAGCGGGCCGGAAAACGGGAACAGGGCACCCAGGCGCCATTCCGCGCGGCCGTCGCCGCCACCCTGCGCCGCGGCGAGGTCCGGGCACAGGGCGCCCAGGGCGGCGGCGAGGAGGAGCGGACGGCGCGCGACGGGATGCATGGCCGGTTCTCCCCGGCCCGCGCGGGCCTCCATGGCGGGGCGGATGCAAGCGGAAGCGCGGGCCCCGTGCAAGCCTGTCCGCGCGGGGGGGGGCGGGCGCGGCCATGCGCCGGCGGCACGGCGCCGCGGGGTCCCGCCGGCGGGGCGGGCGGCGGTGTGCCAGGGCGGCTCGCCTTGACGCCCCCGGGCGCGCCGCCGACCTTGCCGCCGCTTCGGGGAAAGGGAACCGGCCATGGCGACGCTGCCGCAGGAGATGAGCTACGTGGCGCACGGCGCGGGCGGCGGGCCGGAGGTGCTGGCCCTGGCCCGCGGCCCGGTGCCGGAGCCCAAGGCGGACGAGCTGCTGATCCGCGTCCTGGCTGCCGGGGTGAACCGCCCGGACGTGGCGCAGCGCGGCGGCAGCTACCCGCCGCCCCCCGGCGCCAGCCCGGTGCTGGGGCTGGAAGTGGCGGGTGAGGTGGTGGCCTGCGGCGCCGGCACCGGCCGCTTCCGCGTCGGCGAGCGGGTCTGCGCCCTGGCCAATGGCGGCGGCTACGCGGAATACTGCGTGGCGCCGGAAGCGCAGTGCCTGCCGATCCCCGAAGGGCTGGACACCCTGCGCGCGGCGGCGCTGCCGGAAACCTATTTCACCGTCTGGGCCAACCTGTTCGGCCACGGCCGGCTGCGCGCGGGTGAGACCGTGCTGGTGCATGGCGGCACCTCCGGCATCGGGGTCACGGCGATCCAGCTGGCGGAAGCTTTCGGCGCCACGGTGCTGGCCACCGCTGGGTCGGCCGACAAGGTGGAAGCCTGCCGCCGCTTCGGCGCCAAGGCGGCCTTCAACTACCGCGAGCAGGACTTCGTGGCGGAGGTGAAGAACTTCACCGGCGGGCGCGGGCTGGACGTGGTGCTGGACATGGTCGGCGCGCCCTATTTCGCCCGCAACCTGCAATGCCTGGGCCTGGACGGGCGGCTGGTGATGATCGCCTTCCTGGGCGGCACCACCGCGGAAAAGGTCGACCTGCGCCCGATCATGGTGCGGCGGATCACCGTCACCGGCAGCACCATGCGGCCGCGCACCACCGCGCAGAAGGGCGAGATCGCCCGCGCCCTGGAAGAGCAGGTCTGGCCGTTGCTGAGGCAGGGCCGCTGCCTGCCGCCGGTGCACGCCACCTTCCCGCTGTCCCGCGCGGCCGAGGCGCATGCGCTGATGGAAAGCAGCACGCATATCGGCAAGATCGTGCTGACGGTGGCGGAATGACGCGCACCGCCGCCCGGCCCGGCCCCCTCGGCAGGGTGGCGCCCGCCAGGGTCCGGCCGGGGGCGGGAACCGCGTGCGGGCGGGACGGCCGTTCTGCCGGCTGACGCCCCGGCGCTGCGCTGGGCCGACCTGCGGCTGCTGCTGCTGGCGGTGGTGCTGTTCGGCGGTGTGTGGCCGATCACCAAGGTGGCGCTGGCGGATGCCACGCCGCTGTGGTTCGCCGCCTCGCGCTCCGGCCTCGCGGCAGTGGTGACGGGGCTGCTGGTGGCCTGGCGCGGGCGGCTGCGCTGGCCGGAACGGGGCGACTGGCCGGCGGTGCTGGCGCTGGGCGGGCTGCAGCTGGGCGCCTTCTTCGCGCTGAGCCACCTCGCGCTGTCGCTGGTCACGGCCGGGCGCACGGCGGTGCTGAGCAACCTGACGGTATTCTGGCTGGTGCCGCTATCGGTGCTGATCCTGGGCGAGCGCGTGTCGCGGCAGCGCTGGTTCGCGGCGGGGCTGGGGCTGGCGGGGGCGCTGGCGATGCTGGGCCCCTGGGCAGTGAACTGGCGCGACGGCGCGCAGGTGGCGGGCAACCTGCTGCTGCTGGGCGCGGCACTGTGCTGGAGCCTGGCGATCCTGGCGGTGCGCGCCCGGCCGCCGCGCCGCCCGATGCTGGAACTGATCCCCTTCGCCTTCGGGCTCGGCGGGGTGCTGGTCGCGGCGCTGGCGGCGTGGCGGGAACCGGCGGGCGGCATCGGGCCGGGCGCCTGGGTTTCGGCGGGTTTCGTGGGGCTCTTCGCCGCGCCGATCGGCACCTGGGCGGTGGTGGAGGCCGGACGGCGCCTGCCCAGCGTGGTGGCGGCGGTGGGTTTCCTGCTGGTGCCGGCGGTGGGGCTGGCGGCCTCGGCGCTATGGCTGGGGGAGCCGCTGGGCTGGGACATCGCGGCCGGCGCGGTGCTGATCCTGCTCAGCATGGTGGTGGCCCTGCGGGGATGAGGAGGACGCGATGCGCCTGAACGTGCTGGAGGGCGGCGAAGGGCCGCCGGTGGCGCTGCTGCACGGGTTGTTCGGCCAGGCGCGCAATTTCGGCGCCCTGTCGCGGGCACTGTCGGCGCGGCACCGCGTGCTGGCGATGGACGCGCGCAACCACGGCGACAGCCCGCACGACGCGGGGATGGATTTCGACACCATGGCCGCGGATGCCGCGGAAACGCTGCGGGGCCTGGGCGCCCGGCCGGCGGCGCTGGTGGGGCATTCCATGGGCGGCAAGATCGCGATGCGCTTGGCGCTGACCGATCCGGGGGCGGTGTCGCGGCTGCTGGTGGCCGACATCGCGCCCGTGCCCAACCCGCCCACGATCTTCCGCGACTACATCGACGCCATGCGCGGCGTACCGCTGCGCCCCGGCCTGTCCCGGCGCGAGGCGGACGCCGCCCTGGCCGCCGCGGTGCCCGACCCGATGCTGCGCGGCTTCCTGCTGCAGAGCCTGCGGCTGGACGCCGAACCGCCGCGCTGGCGCATCGGGCTGGAGGAAATCGCTGCCGCCCTGCCCGACATCGAGAACTGGGCGCCGCTGCCGGCCGGCACCCGATACGACGGCCCCGTGCTGGTGGTCCGCGGCGGCCGCAGCGACTACATCCGGCCGGAGCACGAGGCGGCGTTCCGCGCGCTGTTTCCGCAGGCACGCTTCGCCGTGCTGGAAAAGGCGGGGCACTGGGTGCACGTGGAGGACCCGGCGGGGTTCCAGGCACTGGTGCAGGATTTCCTGGACGAGGGCTGACGCCCGCCGGTGGCCCGTCCTGCCCGGAGGAAGGAAGAAGGAATTCTTCCTCCCTCCGGACCTCCCACCATCATCTTCTTTCGGGAGTTGGCGCTGGCCCAACGGGCGCTCGGGTCGCGAATCCGCGCCGCGTGTCCGTGGCGGTCCGACAGCCGCCGCGACGCGGAATCCCGTCGATCATCCGTGGCACTTCCGGCCGGGTGTGTCAGGGAGCCCAGAGGCTGCCACATGCGCCGCCTTGACTAGCAACGCCTTGTTTTAAGACTATCTTCCTAATACTGCACTTGCCGTAGCGCAGTCGCGTAGGGAGGGATAAGACGGGCGGGCCAATGTTCGATGCTGTGTCGCGCGAATTTCAGTTGGGTTGGTTGTGGAGCCTTGCCGACGTGATCAACGGGTCGCTTTCCGGTCTATGCGAGTTGTGTGCGCAGTTGATGCTTGAGAGTGTCGTGCGTGCGCGAGTGGCCCCAATTAGCCTGGACGAACTTGAGGGGGAGATAACGGCGGTAGAGCGAGAGAAGCTGCTTGGCTGGCTGGGTATCGCGGAGAGCATCGGCAGGCCTTTCGAGTGGTCGGCGGTCCCGGCCCGCATCGCCGTTATACGCAAGCGTCTCAATCACCGATTTACACAGCGCGACTTCGCGACTGAGGCGCGCGTGCTTCTGGAAACCATCAAGTCGGAAATGTCGGGGCACCTGATCTATCGCTACCCGAAAGAACAGGGCGCCGTCCTACTCGCGTGGACAGATGAATGGGCGCCCACGGTGCGGGCTTTCCCATCGGCCGAGCATGAGATCAAGGCTGCGGTGGATCTTTGGGCGCTACACCACCCGACTGCGGCGGTGTTCCACCTAATGCGGGTTCTTGAACACGGCATTAGGACCGTTGCAGATGATCTTGGCCTGACCTTCGAATTTCAGCAGTGGTATAACATCATCAACGAGATCGAGAGCGCCATAAAGAAGGAGGCGGCTACCCTGCCCAAGGGGGCGCTGAAGAACGAGCGTCTAGAGTTCCTTGCACAAGCAGCCAAGGAGTTCGCCTACTTCAAGGATGGCTGGCGGAACCACGTCTCCCACAACCGCGCGCAATACGACGCCTATCAGGCACGCAGCGTCCTCGAGCACGTCCGCACATTTATGAACCACCTTTCTTCCCGCTTATCGGAGGCACCGACCCTTCCGTAGGAGACGCAGTCACTCTGCGGAAGGCTTGCTCAAACGCTTCTTCGGTTTGGTCAACACCAACTAGCCGAGCAGCCTCTATGAAACGCTCGGCTTGGGCCTTCTCAGCTTCAGACCGTATCGCCTTGGGTTTACGAGCGGAAGTAAGGAAGTAAGGCGAACCGTCACTACAGACCTGCCGCCGCCCGGCTCAAATCGCCTGCGGCGCCCGGAACTTCCCTTCCTTGGACAGGTCGGCGGCGCGCCACAGGTACCACGCCGCCGCCGAGCGGAACGGTGCCCAGGCTTCCCCGATCGCGGCCAGTTCCCTGGGCTTCGGCTGGGCCGGCAGCCCCGCGGCGAGGCGATAGCCTTCGCGCACGCCGAAATCATCCACCGGCAGGATGTCGGGGCGGCCGAGGGTGAAGATCAGCAGCATCTCCACCGTCCAGCGCCCGACGCCGCGCAGCGCCACCAGCCGCTCGATCAGCGCCGTGTCCGTCATGCGCGCGGCGGCGCGGCGCGTCGGCACCCAGCCGGCGGCCGCCTTGTGCGCGATATCCAGGATCGCCGCCTGCTTGGCGCCCGAGAAGCCGCAGGCACGGAGCGCGCCCTCCGGCAGGGCCAGCACCGCCTCGGGTGGCGGGAAGGGGTGGTGCGGGGTCTGGGCGATCAGCCGGTTCAGCATGGCCTCCGCGGCGCGGCCATGCACCTGCTGGTGGCCGATGGCGCGGATCAGCGCCTCGTAGGGCTCGCGGCCGGGGGCGGGCTTCAGGCGGCAGGGGCCGACCTGCCTGACCACCGGGCCCAGCACGGGATCGGCCGCGAGGTGGCGGCGGGCGTCGCGGTTGCTCATTTCGGGTGGACCGTTATCCGCGCCGCCGCAACTCGGCCACCGTGACCAGCAAGGCGCTGCACAGGATCACCGCGGAGCCGGCCCAGCCCCAGGCGTCCGGCACCTCGCCGAACAGCCACCAGCCCGCCAGCGCCAGCACGGGCAGGCGCAGGTACTGGAAGGGCGCCACCGCGCTGGCCTCGCCGTAGCGGTAGGACTCCGTCAGCAGCCAGAGCAGGCTGGGCGTCAGCACGGTGAAGGCCAGCAGAACCCCCCAATCTCCCAGGGCCAGCGGCTCCCAGCTCCAGATCGCGAAGGGCAGGGAGCCCAGCGTGGTGACCAGCCCGACCCAGGCCACGATGGTCACGGTGGGTTCCGTGCGCGTCAGCGTGCGCGAGGACAGGCTGATGCTGCACCAGGTCAGTGCCCCCAGCAGCGCCACCGCGGCGCCCAGCGGCGGGATGCCGCTCTCCGCCCCTTCCCAGGGCCGCAGCATGACCGCCACCCCGACCAGCCCCGCGACCACCCCGGCCCAGCGCGCGGCGCCCACCTTCTCGCCCAGCAGCGGACCGGCGAGGCTGGTGGAGAAGAGCACGTTGGTGAAGGACAGCACCGTCGCCGTGGCGAGGTCGAGCAGCCCCATGCTGATGTAGTACAGGCCCCAGGTGCACATGGAGGAGATGCCGCGGAACAGGTGCAGCAACGGCCGCCGCGTGCGGAACACCGCCGGCCCCGCCGCGATCAACGCCGGCACCACCCAGACCAGCTGCCCCGTGGCACGCGCCAGCACCTGCGTGGCGGTGGGAATGCCGCGCGCGTTCATCCAGCGCACGAACAGCGCTTCCATCGCGAAGGCCAGGGCGCCGGCGCACATCAGCAGCGCGCCGCGCAGGTTGCCGCGCCGCCGCGCCGCCTCCGGCTCGGTGGGCGCCGTGCCCGCGGCGCGCATTGACGTCATTCCCCGGCTGGCCCCAGCGTTGCATCGGCCGGCAGCATCGGTGGCCCGGGCCGCCACGGCAAGCGCCGCGGTCGCCACGGCACTTGCCGTGGCTGGGAATGGAAGGGAGCATGATGGCGGACAGCGAGCCGATCCTGATCTGGGGCGCGGGGGCGATCGGCGGCACGGTGGGCGCCGCGCTGCGGCGCGCCGGCCATCCCGTGCATTTCGTGGACATCGAGGCCGCGCACGTCGCCGCCATTGCCGACCCGGCGCGTGGCTTGCGCATCGAGGGGCCGATCGAGAACTTCACCGTGCACGCGCCGGCCGACACGCCGGACACGCTGCGCGGCCGCTTCCGCCGGGTCTTCCTGTGCGTCAAGGGCCACCACACGGAAGCCGCAGCCCGCGCGCTGCTGCCGCATCTGGCCGAGGACGGCTTCGTGCTGTCGCTGCAGAACGGGCTGTGCGAGACCATCCTGGAAGGCGTGGTGGGCCGCGCGCGCACGGTGGGCGCCTTCGTGAACTTCTCCGCCGACTGGATCGAGCCGGGGCTGATCCTCTATGGCGGCCGCGGCGCCATGGTGCTGGGCGAGCTGGACGGCGCGGTCACGCCGCGGTTGCGCGAACTGCACGCGATCCTCAGCGAGTTCGAGCCGGGGGCGATCACCACACCGGAAATCTGGGGCTACCTGTGGGGCAAGCTGGGCTACGGCGCGATGCTGTTTGCCCAGGCGCTGGGCGAGGCCGGCATCGCCGACTGCCTGGCGCGGCCGGAACTGCTGCCGCTGTGGCGCCGCCTGGGCGGCGAGGCCGTGGCGGTGGCGCAGGCCCAGGGCGTGCGGCCGATGGGCTTCAACGGCTTCGACCCGGCGGCTTTCGCCCCCGGCGCCTCGGAGGAAGCAGCGCGAAACAGCGTGGCGGCGATGGTGGCGTTCAACCGTCCCAACGCCAAGACGCATTCGGGCGTGTGGCGCGACCTCTGGGTGCGGCACCGCCGCACGGAGGTGGACGTGCAGATCGCCCCCATCGCGAGCTTCGGCGCGCAGCACGGCATTGCCTGCCCGGCGGTGACGGCCCTGGTGGCCATGGTGCATGAATGCGAGGACGGGCGCCGCCCGATGTCGGACAACAACCTGCTGGAGCTTTCCCGATGAATCTGCGCTTCGATGGCGTCACGGTGGCGGTGACCGGCGCGGGGCACGGCTTCGGCCGCTGGATCGCCCGCGCCTTCGACGAACTGGGCGCGCGCGTCTTCGGCTGCGACCTGTCGGCGGCGGAACTGGCGGAAACGGCCGAGGGAACCGGCATCACGGCCGAAGCCTTCGACCTTTGCGCCCCCGGTGCGGCGCGCGGCTGGATCGGCCGCGTGGAGGCCGCGAGCGGCGGGCCGATCGGCGTGCTGGTGTGCAATGCCGGCGGCGTGCGCGGCCAGGTGATGCGCCCGGTGGAGGACGTGCCGGAGGAAGACTGGCACGCGCTGTTCGACATCAACCTGCACGCCGCCTTCAACCTGTGCGTGGCGGCGGCGCCGGGGATGAAGCGGGCGGGGCGCGGGCGCATCGTCACGGTCAGCAGCGGCGCCGGGCTGCAACGATCCCTCACGGGGATCCAGGCCTATTGCGCCTCCAAGCACGGGCTGGTCGGGCTGACGCGGCAGCTGGCGCACGAGCTGGGACCCTACGGCATCACGGTGAACTCCGTGGCGCCGGGCTTCGCGCCCACCAACCCGTCCTCGATCGCGCAGCTGGAATCCTACGGCGAGGACGGCAAGGCGCGGCTGGTGGAAGGCATCGCGCTGCGCCGCCTCGGCACGGCGGAGGATATCGGCAAGGCCGTGCTGTTCTTCGCAGGTCCCCTGGCGGACTGGATCAGCGGCGAGGTGCTGAACGTGAACGGCGGCAAGTGAGCGCCGACCCATGGACGAGGGCCGAGGCCCGGCGCCGCTGATCCTGACGCTGCGAATGGACACCAACAGCTTCGCGCGGCTGGATGCGCTCCGGCGGGCGCATTTCCCGCCGGAGCGCAACCATCTTTCCGCCCACCTGACGCTGTTTCACGCCCTGCCCGGCGATGCGGAAGCGGAGGTGGCGGCCAACCTCGGCACGCTCTGCGCCGGCACCGCGCCGATGCCGCTGCGGGTGGCCGGGTTGCGCTCGCTGGGGCGCGGCGTGGCCTTCGTGGTGGAGGGCGCGGCGCTGCCCAAGCTGCGCGGGATGCTGGCCGATGCCTGGCACGGCTGGCTGACCCCGCAGGACCGCCAGGGCTTCCGGCCGCACGTCACGGTGCAGAACAAGGTCGACCCGGCCGAGGCGCGCGCCCTGCTGGCGGCGCTGGAGAGCGGCTTCACGCCCTGGGAGATGCGCGGCGAGGGGCTGCTGCTGTGGCGCTACCGCGGCGGGCCGTGGGAAGCGGCGGGGGAGTTTCCGTTCCTGGGAAAGGGCTGACCGGGCCACAGGCTGGCGCCGGAGGGCTTCGCGCGACGGATGGCGCCGCGGGGCGCGCCGGGCGGGGTCAGCCGCCGGTGCTGCGGGAAAACAGGTTCATGACGGCCACCCCCGCTACGATCAGCGCCATGCCCAGCACCGCCGGCCCATCCAGCCGCTGTTCGAACCAGAACAGCCCGATCAGCGACACCAGCACGATGCCCACCCCACTCCAGATCGCGTAGGCCACGCCCACCGGCATGCTGCGCAGGCAGAGCGACAGGAAAAAGAAGGCCACCGCGTAGCCGGCCACGGTGACGGCCGCGGGCAGGGGGCGGGAAAACCCGTCCGACAGCTTCAGGGCTGTGGTGGCGGCGACCTCCGCCAGGATGGCGATGAGCAGGAACAGGTTGGGCATGCGACGAGGTTAGCGCCGCCTCCCGGGAGCGGCGATCCTTGCGGACCCCTGCCCCGGGGCCGCGCGACCCCGGAGGCGATCATGCGGTCCGGCAGAGGTCCGCAAGGCTTCGGCAGCGGTCCTCGTGCCCACGGCCGCGATCCTCGCGGCAGCGCGAATGGGGGCGGGCGGCCGGCGGCAACCCCCCAGGGTGTCGGCACGTTGCCGGATCGCGTTGGGGAGATGGTGGATGCGCCTGGACGGGCCCGAAAGTCAGAACGTCGAGGATCGCCGCGGCCAGGGCGGCGGCTTCGGGGGCGGCTTCGGCGGCGGGGGCGGCGGCTTCCGCGTGCCCGGTGGCGGGCTCGGCATCGGCGGCGTGGTGATCGTGCTGCTCGGCCTGTTCTTCGGCGTGGACCTCACCGGGCTGGTGGGCGGCGGCGATGATCCCGGCGTGCAGCCGGCGCCGCGGGAACGGCGGGTCGACCCCGGCGTGCCGCGCAGCCAGGCGCCGGGACAGGATGCCGGGCAGAACGCCGGGCAGGAGGATGCCGGGCGCCGCTTCGTGGGCCAGGTGCTGGGCGAAACCGAGCAGGTCTGGCGCGAACAGTTTTCCCGTGCCGGCCGCACCTACCACGAGCCGACGCTGGTGCTGTTTTCCGGCGCCACGCGCTCGGGCTGCGGTGCGGCGCAGGCGCAGACCGGCCCCTTCTACTGCCCCAACGACCAGCGCGTTTACATCGACCTGGACTTCATGGCGCAGCTGCAGCGCCGGCTGGGCGCGCAGGGCGACTTCGCCGCGGCCTACATCATCGCGCACGAGGTCGGGCACCACGTGCAGAACGAGCTCGGCATCCTGCAGCGTGCCAACCAGATCCAGCAGCGCTACGGCGACGGCGTGGAAGCCAACCAGGTGCAGGTACGGATCGAGTTGCAGGCGGACTGCTTCGCCGGCGTCTGGGCCAACCAGGCCGACCGCGCCCGTCGCATCCTGGAGGAGGGCGACCTGGAGGAAGGGCTGAACGCCGCCGCCGCCGTGGGCGACGACCGCCTGCAGCGGCAGTCGCGCGGCACGGTGCAGCCGGAAAGCTTCACCCACGGCTCCTCAGCCCAGCGGGCACGCTGGTTCCGCCGCGGCTTCCAGGGCGGCACGGTGCAGAGCTGCGACACCTTCGGGGTGCAGCAGCCCTGAGCCACGCGAAGCACCGGGGCGCGCCGTAGCCCGGCCCCATCCACCCGCGCGACGCGGGACGACGCACCCTGGCCGCAAGGATTGCCGGCCCTGGTGCCCTCGACTTCCCCACCCTAGGGCCCGGAACCATGCCCCGCGTCGCCGTTGTTCGCTTCTGGTACGAGACCAACAGCTTCGCGGCCGGTCCGGTCGGGCTGGACGCGTTCCGGGCGCGCGAATGGTGCGAAGGGCGCGACGCGCTGGCGCGGGCCGCCGGGCGTGCCACGGAGCTCGGCGGGCTGGTGCAGTTCCTGCGCTACCGGCCGGACTGGCAGGCAGGGGTGCTGCGCTGCGCCTCGGCCCTGGCTGGCGGGCCGCTGGGGGACGAGGTGCTGCACGCCTGGTTCGCCGACGTGCTACCGGGGCTGCGCAGCGGCGGCTGGGACGGCGTCTACGCGGCGCTGCACGGCGCCTGCACCAGTGTGTCCGACCCGGCGGTGGAGCTGACCATCCTGCGCGAGCTGCGCGAGGCGGTGGGGCCCGACGTGCCGATCGTGGCGAGCTTCGACCTGCACGCCAACCTCGGCGAGGATGCGATGGCGCTGCTGGACGGGGCCAGCGCCTGCCGCGCCTACCTGCACACCGACCTCGCGGAAACCGCGCACCGCGCCCTGCAGATGCTGGAACGGCGGCTGATGGGCATGCCGCGGCCGCACGGGGTGCTGACCAAGCTGCCCTTCCTGCTGCGCAGCCTGCACATGCAGAGCGATTCCGGCCCCATGGCGGAAGTCTGGGCCGAGGCGCGGACGCTGCGCCGGGACGGGCTGCTGGACGCTTCCGTGCTGGGGGGCTTTCCCTGGTGCGACAGCCCGCATGCCGGGCCGGGCGCCATGGTCTGGGCGGAACGGCGGGCGCTGGCGGAGGAATGGGCCGACCACCTCGCCGGCCTGATCGCCGATCGCCGCACCCGCTTCACCGAGCGGCTGCCCGGCCCGCAGGAGGCGCTGCGGCAGGCGCTGGCCGGGCCACCCGGATTGGTGGCGGTGTTGGAGCCCTCGGACAATCCCGGCTCTGGCGGCGGCGCGGACACGCCCGGGCTGCTGCGGGCCCTGGCCGAGGTGCAGCCGGAGGTTCCCAGCCTCTTCGCCTTCCTGCATGACCCGAACGCGGTGGCGGCGGCGCAGGCGGCGGGGGTAGGCGGGGTGGTGGAGCGCGGCTTCGGCGCCCGGCTCTCACCCGCCTACGGCCCCCCCGTGCCGCTGTGCGCGACCGTGGAGCGGCTGACCGACGGGCGCTTCACCAACACCGGCTCCTTCGAGCGGGGCGCCACGGTGGAGCTGGGCAACACCGCCCTGCTGCGGGCGGGGCAACTGCGCGTCGTGGTCACGAGCCGCCGGGCGGCCACGCTGGACCCGGCCTTCCTGGAACTGCACGGGATTGCGCCGGGCGAGCTGCGGCTGCTGGCGGTGAAGGGCAAGGGGCAGTTCCGCAACAACTTCGCGGCGCTCTGCTCGGCCATGGTGGCCTGCGACACGCCGGGCCCCGCCACGCTGGACCTGCGCGCGCTGCCCTTCCGCCACGTCCCGGAATCCTGGTGCGAGGACGGCTGAGCCGCCGGCCCGGACGCCGTCGCCGCCCTCCACGGGGGAAGTCCGCTGCGCCCCGCGGGTGCGCTTCGCCGCTGCCCAGGGGAGCGCTTCGCCGCACCCCGCGAATGCACGCGATGCTTGCGGCGGCCGGGCAGCCGAGCGCAGGCTTCGCGGCAAGCCGCCCGCTGCTGAAAGGGCGGCGGGGAGGAACGGGCGGATGAGAACCTCGAAGTTCCGTGGAACCGGCCTGCGGGCCGCGGCCGCTCTGCTGGCGGCCGGCCTGGGCGCGGCGCTGCCGGGCAGCGTGCCGGGGGCGCTGGCCCAGGGAACGCCAGCACAGGGAACGCCGGCCCAGGGAACGCCGGGCGCGGCACCGGCGGCCGGAAACGGCGCCAACCTGGAGCGGCTGCAGGGCTTCCGCACCACCGGCACCTCCGCCGAGATCGAGACCGTGCCGCAGGACGGCCGCCGCGCCGACCAGCTGCGCCGCAACCTCCGCCGCATCCGCCTGCCGGAGGGTTTCCGCATCGAGCTCTACGCCGTGGTGCCGGATGCGCGGCACATGGCGGTGGGACCGTCCTCGGGCGTGGTGTTCGTGGGCACCCGCAAGCAGCGCGTCTGGGCCGTCACCGACCGCGACCGCGACCGCGTGGCCGACGAGGTGAAGGTCTTCGCGCCCTCCGTGCCGTTCTCCATCCCCAACGGCGTCTGCTTCTCGGCCGACGGCGTGCTCTACGTCGCCGAGCGCAACCGCGTGCTGGCCTTCCCGGCCGCCGAGTTCTTCTACGAGGGGCCGGACGTGGCCGCCGAAACGGTGGTGGCGCAGGGCCAGCTGATCCCGCCGTCGGAGGAAAGCTTCAACCATTCCGCGCGGGTCTGCCGCATCGGGCCGGACAACAAGCTCTACGTCGCGCTGGGCCAGCCCTTCAACGTGCCGCCCCCGGCCAAGCGGGAGCTCTTCGACCGGCACGGCATCGGCGGCATCGTGCGCATGAACCGCGACGGCTCGGAGCGCGAGGTCTACGCCCGCGGCATCCGCAACTCCGTGGGTATGGATTTCCGCCCCGGCACGGGCGAGTTGTGGTTCACCGACAACCAGGTGGACGGCATGGGGGACGACCGCCCGCCGGGCGAGATCAACCGCGCCACCCGCGCCGGGCAGAATTTCGGCTTCCCCTGGTACGGCGGCGGCACCGTGCGCACGGCCGAATACGCCCGCGAAACGCCGCCCGCCGACGCCGTGCCGCCGGTGGCGGAAATGGCGCCGCATGCCGCCGACCTCGGCATGGTGTTCTACACCGGCCGCATGTTTCCCGAAGCCTATCGCGGCGCCATCTTCGACGCGCAGCACGGGTCCTGGAACCGCACCCGTGCGGTGGGCGCGCGGGTGATGGTCAGCTTCCTGAACCCCGACGGTTCCCTGCGCGAGAGCCGGCCCTTCGCGGAAGGCTGGCTGGACGAGGAGAACAACGAGTACATGGGCCGCATCGCGGACGTGGCCATGCTGGCCGATGGGTCGCTGCTGGTGTCCGACGACAGCGCCGGCGCGATCTACCGCATCTCCTACGGGGAGCGGAATTGAGGCAGGCCGGCGCGCTGCTGCTGCTGGGGCTGCTCGGCGCCGCCCCGGCGGCCCGCGCGCAGGACCCGGCGGGCGATCCGCGCGCCGGGCGGCGCCTGGCGGGCGGCACCTGCGCCGCCTGCCACGGCAATGACGGCATCGCCGTGCAGCCGGACGCCCCCAGCCTGGCCGGGCAGAACCGCAGCTACCTGGCCGCGCAGCTGCGTGCCTATCGCGACGGCACGCGCCGGCACGAGCAGATGAGCGTGGTGGCGGAAACGCTGGACGAGGCGCAGATTCGCGACCTCGCCGCCTGGTACAATTCCATCGAGGTGGAAGCGACGGTGCCGGGACGCTGAAAAGAAGCGGCGCCCGCTTCGCGCCGCGCGGACCCGCGCTGCGGGCCCCCGCGGCGCGGCGTGTTCAGCGGTTGGCCAGTTCCGCCAGGGCGGCGGCCAGCACGCGGGCGCCGGCGGCCAGCTGCTCGGGCGAGGAATATTCCGCCGGGTTGTGGCTGATCCCCTTGCGGCAGGGCACGAAGAGCATGCCCGTCGGGCAGATCGGCACCATGAACTGCGCGTCGTGGAAGGCCCCCGAGGGCAGGCGCAGGGTCTTCAGCCCCTGAGCCGTGGCGGCATCCTCCACCGCGTTCTGCACCACTGCATCGAACTCCACCGGCAGGGCGTGGAAGCGCTCGGTGACCGTGACTTCGCAGTGCTTCACCGCGCCGCGCACAGTGTTCTCCACCGCGTCGCCGTTCATCAGCAGCACGTCCTTGTCGGGGTGCCGGAAGTCGATGGTGAAGCGCACGAGGTCGGCCACCGAGTTAGAGGTGTTGGGGCTCACCTCGATGCGGCCGACGGTGAAGCGCAGCACGTCCTGCGGGTCGGTCATCAGCGCGTTCAGCGCCGTGATCGCGCGGATCATGTCCTGCACGGCGTCCTTGCGCAGTCCCAGCGGCGCGGTGCCGGCATGCGCCGTCTCGCCCCGCAGCTCCACCACGAACCAGCGCGAGCCCTGGATGCCCGTGACCACGCCGATATCCATCTCCTCGGCTTCCAGCCGCGGGCCCTGCTCGATATGGGCTTCCAGGTAGAAGGCGGGCTTGGGGCCGCCGGCGGCGGGGCCGAGGGTGCGACGGGGCAGGTCGGCCTCGGCCTGCTGGTGCTCGAGGAGTGCCTGCTTGAAGGTCACGCCCTGCGGGTCGGTCACGGCGTCCCAGGTGTTGGCCGGCTTGTCGCCGGACCAGGCCATGGAGCCCATGCAGCCCGGGGCGAAGCGGCCGCCCTCCTCGTTGGTCCAGGCGACGATCTCGATCGGGCGCTGGATGGGTGTGCCGCTCTCGCGGATCGCCTGCACCGCCTCCAGACCTGCGATCACCCCCCAGATGCCGTCGAAGCGGCCGCCATTGGGCTGGGTGTCCATGTGGCTGCCGGTCAGCACCGGCGCGGCCTCGGGGTCGCTGCCCTCATGGCGCAGGAACAGGTTGCCGATCGGGTCCACCGAGACGCTCAGCCCGATCGCCTGGGCCCAGCCGATCAGCAGCCGGCGCGCTTCGCGGTCCAGCGGCGTCAGGCAGGCGCGGTTGACGCCCTCGCCGGGAATGGCGCCGATCTCGGCCATCTGCATCAGCCGGTCCCATTGCCGGTCCTGGCTCACGGCTGCGCCGGGGGTAGGGGCCACGCTGTTGCTCATGCCGCTTCTCGTCTCCGCTCGGTGGGTTGGGTGTTTGCGACGGTTCGGGCGCGGGACGCAACGGCCGCGCGGCCTCGCAGCCTTGCCCGCGGCGGCCGACCGGGGCAAACCGCCGCCCCGCCCTTTCCCCGGACGTCCTTTCTTGCCCCAGGTCATCGGCATCGATTTCGGCACCACCAACAGCGTGGTGGCCGCGCTGCTTCCCGACGGCCGCGTGGCCACGGCGCGCTACGCCGTGGGCGCGGCCGAACTGGACGTGTTCCGCTCCGTGCTCTGCTTCTGGGCGGAGGACGGGCCGGGCGGGCGCGGCCTGCTGCGCCACGCCGCCGGGCCACGGGCAATCGAGGCCTACCTGGACGACCCGCTGGGTTCCCGGCTGATCATGTCCATCAAGAGCTACCTGGCGCAGCGTTCCCTGGGGGAAACCCGCGTGCTCGGGCGCTCCTTCGGGCTGGACCAGCTGGTGTCGCTGCTGCTGCGCGACCTGCTGAACAGCGCGCGGGGCAGCCTGCCCGGCGGCGCGCTGCCGGACACCAGCCACGTGGTCGCCGGCCGCCCCGTGCACTTCGTCGGACAGACGGCGGACGACGCCCTGGGCGAGGACCGGCTGCGCGCCGGCTTCGCCGCCGCCGGCTGGCCCGACATCACCGTGGCGCTGGAGCCCGAGGCCGCCGGCACCCGCTTCGCTTCCACGCTGGACCGCGCCGCCACGGTGCTGGTGGGCGATTTCGGTGGCGGCACCAGCGACTTTTCCCTGCTCCGCTTCGAGCCCGGGGGCGGTGGCGAGGTCACGCCGCTGGGCCACGCCGGGGTGGGGGTGGCGGGGGATGCCTTCGACTTCCGCATCATCGACCGCGTGGTGTCGCCGCGCCTGGGCAAGGGCGACCTGTACACGGTGATGGGCAAGGAGCTGCCGGTGCCGCCGGGCTGGTACACCAGCTTCGCCCGCTGGCACCGGCTGTCCCTGATGCGCGCCCCGCGCACCCTGCGCGAGATCGCCGAGGTGGCGCGCACCGCCCTGCACCCGGAGAAGCTGCATCACCTGACCCAGCTGATCGAGGACGAGGCCGGCTACGCCCTGTACCAGTCCGTTTCGGCCGCCAAGGCGGCGCTGTCCCGGCAGGACCGCGCCACGCTGCGCTTCCGCCACGGCGCCTTCGCCGTGGAGCAGGAGATCGCCCGTGCCGATTTCGAAACCTGGATCGCCCCCGAGCTGGCACAGCTGGCCGCCGCCATCGACGCCGCCCTGGCCAGCGCCGGCCTGCGCGCCGCGGAGGTGGACCGCGTCTTCCTGACCGGCGGCACCTCCCTGGTGCCGGCCGTGCAGCAACTGTTCACCGACCGCTTCGGCGCCGCCCGCGTGGCCGGCGGCGGCGAGTTCGTGTCCGTCGCCGAGGGCCTGGCCCTGATCGGCGGCCGGCGCTTCGCCTGATCCGGGTGGTTCTCGTGGCTTGAGCCGTGGCCAGGGGCGCTGCCCCTGGACCCCGCCGGGGAGTTTAAACTCCCCGGACCCCACGTTTAGCGCTCCGCGAGCAGGGGCTTAGGACCGCCGTCGCGCCACGGGCCTGACCTGTCCCAGAGCCCCTCCTCGCGGAGCGCTCATGAGGTCCAGGAGCCTAAGCTCCTGGCGGGGGTTCCAAGGGGGCAGAGCCCCCTTGGCCGCGGTCCGGGCCACCAGACCCACCCGACCCCGCCGGATGCAGCGCCGGCGGGTCGTCCAGGTCATCGCCGGGCGGGCGCGGTGCGCGGGCGAGCAGGGACGGGTCGTTCTCGGCGACGCGGTTGACGCGCTTGTCCACGGGCCACACCGCCAGCCAGTCCTCCGGGCAGGGGCGCAGCAGGCCGAGCAGGTCGTCGCGGCCGGCCTCGGCCTCGCCCAGCCAGGCCGGCCAGTGCTCGCGCGGCAGGATCACGGGCATGCGGTGGTGCAGGGCGGACATGCGCTGGTTGGCGTCGGTGGTGATGATCGAATAGGTCCGCAGCCAGGTGCCGTCCGGCTGCTTCCAGCCTTCCCACAGCCCCGCCAGCGCCATCGGCTCGCCCGAGCGCAGGGCGATGGCGTAGGGCTGCTTGGGGCCGGGCTCCTCCTGCCGCCATTCGAAGAAGCCGTCGGCGGGCACCAGGCAGCGGCGGCGGGTGAAGGCGTCGCGGAAGGAGGGCTTGTCGGCCACGCCGTCGGCCCGGGCGTTGATCAACCGGGCGCCGCCGCTGGCGTCCTTGGCCCAGCGCGGCACCAAGCCCCAGCGCAGCTGGTCCAGGCTGCGGGCGCCGCTTTCCGGGTGGCGCCGCACCACCAGCCCATCCTGCGTGGGGGCGACGTTGTAGTTGGGCGCGTAGTTCGGGATGGCGTTGGTGGTCTCGAAGTGGTTCGCGAGCACGTGGGGTTCGCGCTGCAGGATGTATCGACCGCACATGCCGCCCCATCTGGCCCCGGCCTGCGCCCCTGGCCAGGGCCAGGCAACCCATCACGCAAAACGGCGTTATGGATCCGTCGATCAAAGACATCAGGGAGCACGGACATGGTGGACAAGGATCGTATCGAAGGTGGCCTGAAGCAGGCCAAGGGCGCGGTCAAGGAAGGCGTCGGCAACCTGACCGGCGATACCAAGCTGCAGGCCGAAGGCCAAGCCGACCGCGCCGAGGGCAAGGCCCAGAATGCCGTGGGCGGCATCAAGGACAAGGCCCGCGAGGTCGCCGGCGACAAGTAAGTCGCCACTCCGCAACGCGGCGTGAAGGGCAGGCGGGCTTCGGTCCGCCTGCCCTTTCGCGTTTTCGCGACCTGCCTGCGGGATATCGCAGGACGGGGATGCTCTTCCCCGTGGGCCCGCTGCTACGGGGTGGCCGCAGGGACCCGACCGGCCACCACGGGCGTCTGGTGCCGGTCCCGGCACTGCCATCCCACCGGACGGCAGCGCCGCCCCGTTCAGAACGGCAGCACCGCGTCCAGGAACTGCTGCCCGTAGCGCGGCTGCTGCACGTCGCTGAGCGTGCCGCGCCCGCCATAGGTGATGCGCGCTTCCGCCAGCCGGTCGTGCTTCACCGTGTTGTCCGAGGCGATGTCCTGCGAGCGGATCACGCCGCCGATGGACAGGTCGCGCAGCTCGTTGTTGACGCGCACCTGCTGCCGCCCGGACAGCACGAGGTTGCCGTTGGGCAGCAGCTGCGTGACGGTGGCGGCGACGCGCAGGGTGATGGTCTCGTTGCGCCGCACCGTGCCGGCGCCGGCGCTGGAATTGGCCGAGGACGCTTCCAGCAGCTTGGTCGGGTCCACCCCGTTGGGCAGGAAGCGCGCGTAGGAGGCGTCGAGGCCCAGCAGGCGCGGGATGCCCAGGTTCTCCGTGTTGTTGCGCGAACGGTCGGTGTTGTTCTGCAGCTGCGCCTCGTCCTGGATGGACACCAGCACCGTCACCAGGTCGCCCACCGCCGCGGCGCGGCTGTCGCGCAGGAAGGTGCGGCTGCCCGGCCGCCACAGGCTGTTGGCCGCGATGGACTGCGCGTCGCTGTTGGGCGCCGGGCTCGGCATGGTCACAGGCCGCCAGTCCGGCGAGCGGGTGGGGTCGGTGATCGCCGCCATCTCCGGCGCCTGGCCGATGCGGGACAGCCGCTCCAGCGAGCCGCAGGCGCCCAGCGCCGGCAGCAGCAGCAGGGACAGCAGGGGGGCGGCGCGGCGCATGGGGCGGTTCCTCGGGGGAAGGGGCGGGGGTGTCATCGCGGGGCCGGGCCGACGCGGACGCGGCCGGGGCCGATCGCCTGCGCTTCCACGATCTGGCGCGACTGCAGGTTCATCACGTTGACCACGCCGCCGCGCGGCGCGGCGTCCAGCGCGCGGCCCTGGGCGGTCAGCACCAGCCCGCCGGCTTCCAGCAGCATGGTGACGGTGCTGTTCTTCTCCACCACGGCGGGCACGCGCAGGTCGGCCAGGGCGAAGGGCTGGCCTTCCGCGATCGGACGGCGCAGCTGCTGGCCGAGCACCTGGGCTTCGTCCGTGGCCAGCCCGGGGCGGCCGCGTTCCGCCCGCAGGCGGCGCACGCGCAGGTCGCCGGGGCGCACCACCTCGCCCACTGCCAGGCGGCGCGTCGCCAGCGCCACGGCCACCATGGGCAGGGCGCGGCCGGACAGGCGCAGGCGCAGCGTCGGCATCCCGTCCGCGGCCACCACCAGCGTGGCGCCGAAGCGGTTGCCGTCCAGGCTGGGCTGTTCCACCGTCACCAGCGGCGAACCGGCGGGCGGCACCTGCGGCGGCGCGAAGCCGGGCAGGTCCAGCTCCGCCTCCGGGTCCAGGCCCAGGCGCAGCAGCTCCGCCCGCAGCGGTTCCCCCCATTCCTCGGGCGTCAGCGCCCGGCCGGGCCGTTCCACCACCACGCGCTCGTTGTTGGAGAAGGGCCGCCAGGCGACGCCGAAGGTGCGCGCGATGGCCAGCAGCTGCGGCGTTTCCACCATAATGCGGCGGCCGGGGGCGGGGGCGGGGCCGATGGCGCGGCCGGCCGAAGGGCCGGCATCCTCGAACAGGTCGCCCAGGCGGATGACCTCCTCCTCCACCACCACCTGCGGGCGCAGGCCGGACAGCTGCGCCGCGGCCGGCAGCGCGGCGGCCAGCAGCAGCGGCAGGGCGGCGAGCAGGGCGCGCAACGGGCGGCTCATCGCAGCTTCGCCACGGTGGACAGCATCTCGTCGCTGGCGGTGATGACCTTGGAGTTCATCTCGTAGGCGCGCTGGGCGGTGATCAGGTTGGTGATCTCCGTCACCACGTTGACGTTGGAGGTTTCCACGAAGCCCTGCATGACGTTGCCGAAGCCCGCCGCCCCCGGCGCGCCCTGCTGCGCCGCGCCCGAGGAGCCGGAGGCCACCAGCAGGTTGTCGCCCACCGCTTCCAGCCCGGCCTCGTTGGCGAACACCGCCAGCTGGATCTGGCCGACATTCTGCGGCGCGTCGGCCCCGGCCACCTTGGCCAGCACCTCGCCGTTGGCGTTGATGGTCACGTCCGTGGCGTTGGCCGGCACGGTCAGGCCGGGCTGCACGGGATAGCCCTCGGCGGTGACGATGGCGCCCTCCGCCGACAGGCCGAAGGTGCCGTCGCGGGTATAGGCGGTGTCGCCGGAGGGCAGCTGCACCTGGAAGAAGCCGTTGCCGCGGATGGCGACGTCGAACTTGTTCTCCGTCTGCGTCAGGTTGCCCTGCTCGTGCACGCGGTAGATCGCCGCGGTGCGCACGCCCAGGCCCACCTGCGCGCCCGAGGGCAGGGCGGTGCCGGTGTCGGAGCTCTGCGAGCCGACGCGGCGCAGGTTCTGGTAGATCAGGTCCTGGAACTCGGCGCGACGGCGCTTGTAGCCCGTCGTGCTCATGTTTGCGATGTTGTGGGAGATGACCTCGACGTTGGTCTGCTGGGCCATCATGCCCGTGCCGGCGGTCCAGAGCGCGCGCATGGTGTTCTACTGCTCCTGTGCCGGGCGGGGCCGGCGGCGTGTCGGATGGGGGCGGAGGGCGGGCATCAGCGCTTGCGCAGCAGCCGCTCGACGGCGGATTTCAGGCGGTCGTCCTCGCGCTCGGCGAAGGTGGCGGCGAACTGGAACTCGCGCAGCTCGTTGGTCAGCCGCGTCATCTCCAGGATCGGGCGGACGTTGCTGCCCTCCACCGCGCCCTGCACCAGGGCGGGGCGCTCCATCTCCTCCGGCGCGTCGGTCGCCGCCAGCAGCCGGTCGCCCTCGGCGGTCAGGCGCTGGCTGTCGGCGAAGCGCACCACGCGCAGCCGGCCGATCTCGCCGTTCTCGGAAGACAGCACGCCCTCGCCGGACACGGTCAGCCGGGTGTCGCCGGCGCCGACCCGCAGCGGCGCCCCGGCGCGGCCGAGCAGGGCGTTGCCCTCGCCGTCCACGATGGTGCCGTCGGGGCCCAGGGCGAAGCGGCCGGCGCGGGTGAACCGTTCGCCGCGCGGGGTTTCCAGGGCGAAGAAGCCTTCGCCGGAGATGGCGATGTCCAGCGGGTTGCCGGTGGTCTGGATGGCGCCCGCGGCGTCGTCGCGCCAGGTCGCGCGGTCCCAGGTGAAGGCCACGTCCCGGCCGGAGCTGGGCCCCTCCACCTCGCGCTGGCGGTCGAGGTGCTCGGCGAACACCGGGCGCGACGCGCGGAAGCCGGGGGTTTCCGCATTGGCGACGTTGTGCGCCAGCACGGCCGTGACCCGGGTCTGGGCGACGAGTCGGGACAGGACGACGTAGCCGGGATTGTCCAAGGGTCTCGCTCCAAGGGCGGCCGTGCCGCGCTGGAAAGGGCCATCGCAACCCCCGTGCCAGGGCTTTCCCGGCCTCCGGCGCGCCGGGCTTGCCGGATGGGCGGCATTTTCTGCCGGGTCCGGGACGCCGCTGCCGCCCCGGCAACCCTTCGTTAAGGCCCGCCTCGGCATTCTCCGGCCCACGGGTTCCTCGCGGATCCCTCGCGGATCGGAGTGGCCAGAACGGCGATGGCGACGGCGAAAACGGACACCGGCGAGAAGCCGAAATCAGGCAAGCGCAAGCTGCTGCTGATCGCGGCCCCCGTGCTGCTGCTGGCCCTGGGCGGCGGCGCCTGGTTCTCGGGGCTGCTGGGCGGCGGCGGCGGCGGCGGCCACGGCGAGGCCGCGGCGGGCGGCGGGCACGACGCCCCGGCGCCCCAGGCCGCGGCGCGCGCCCCGGTGTTCTTCGAGATGCCGGAAGTGATCGCCAACCTCAACGCGCCGGGCCGGCGCACCAGCCTGATCCGGCTGCGTTCCAAGCTGGAACTGGGCAAGCCGGAGGACGCGGCGGCCGTGCAGCAGGCGATGCCGCGGCTGCTGGACCTGTTCCAGACCTACCTGCGCGAGATGCGCCCCGAGGAGCTGCGCGGCAGCATCGGCACCCACCGCCTGCGCGAGGAGCTGATCGCCCGCGCCACCCTGGCCGCGGCGCCGGCGCGCGTCACCGACGTGCTGTTCACCGAGATCCTGGTGCAATGACGGCGGTGCGGCGATGAGCGGCGCGGGGGACGACGGTTCGGACGACGACCTCGCCGCCGCCTGGGGCGCGGCGGTGGAGGACGAGAGCGCCGCCAATTCCGCCAAGGTGCTGAACCAGGCTGAGATCGACAGCCTGCTGGGCTTCGACGACGCCCCGCAGGCCGACGAGAAGACCGGCATCGAGAAGATCATCAGCAGCGGGCTCGTGAGCTACGAGCGGCTGCCGATGCTGGAGATCGTGTTCGACCGCCTGGTGCGGCTGATGAGCACGACGCTGCGCAACTTCACCTCCGACAACGTCGAGGTGAGCATCGACGGCATCGTGTCCCTGCGCTTCGGCGACTACCTGAACTCCGTGCCGCTGCCGGCGATGCTGGCCGTGGTCAAGGCGCAGCAGTGGGACAATTATGGCCTGCTGGTGGTGGATTCCGCGATGATCTACTCCATCGTGGACGTGCTGCTGGGCGGCCGCCGCGGCACCGCCGCCATGCGCATCGAGGGCCGGCCCTACACCACCATCGAGCGCGCCCTGGTGGAGCGGCTGATCCAGGTAGTGCTGGACGACCTGGGCGCCGCCTTCGAACCGCTGTGTCCCGTGAGCTTCCGCTTCGAGCGGCTGGAAGTGAACCCGCGCTTCGCCGCCATCTCGCGGCTCAGCAACGCCGCCGTGCTGGTGCGGCTGCGGGTGGACATGGAGGACCGCGGCGGCCGCATCGAGCTGCTGCTGCCCTACGCCACGCTGGAGCCGGTGCGCGAGCTGCTGCTGCAGCAGTTCATGGGCGAGAAGTTCGGCCGCGACAGCATCTGGGAAACCCACCTGGCCGAGGAGCTGCGCCACACGGAAGTGGCGCTGGACGTGGTGCTGGACGAGCAGACCCTGCCGCTCTCCGCCATCACCGGCCTCAAGCCCGGCGACCAGCTGGCGCTGAACGCCGCCCCCGGCGCGCCGGTGCGGCTGCGCTGCGGCGAGGTGGCGCTGTTCGAGGGCGCGCTGGGCCGGCGCGAGAACCGTTTGGCGGTGCGGGTGGAGCGCGAGCTGCTGCGCCCCGCGCCCGAGGACCTGGCGGGCAGGGCGGCATGAGGAGGCGGGCGTGAGCGGGATCGAGTGGGTGTTGCAGGCGGTGCTGCTGCTGCTGCTGCTCGCGGCGCTGCCCTTCGCTTGGCGGCTGGAACGGCAGCTGTCGGCGCTGCGGCAGGACCGCCCGGCGCTGCAGGCCGGGGCCGAGGGCTTCGCCGAGGCCACCCGGCAGGCCGAGGCCGCGCTGGTGCGGCTGCGCGCCACGGCGGAGGGTGCGGGGCGCGGCGTGGCCGAGCGCGTGGCGCAGGCCAAGCCGCTGCGCGAGGACCTGCGCTTCCTGGTGGAGCGCGCCGAGGCCCTGGCCGACCGGCTGGAACGGCTGGTGCGCGACGCCCGGCCGCTGGCCAGCGGCGCCGAGCCGCGGCACGCCGCCGCCCCGGTGCCGGCCGCGGCCGGCGCGGAGGAAGCGCCGCGCTCGCAGGCCGAGCGCGACCTGCTGCGCGCCCTGAGGCTGGCGCGATGAGGCCCCGCCTGCGCGTGCTGCCGGCGCTGATCCTGGGCGCGGGCGCCCTGGCGGCGGCCAAGGGCGCGGCGCTGTGGCACGGCTGGCCGGCCGGGGTCTCCGCCCCCGCCATGGTGGGGGCGGCGCTGATCTCCCCCGCCGCGGCCTCCACGCCCGAGCCGGTGACGCGGCGCCCGGCCGCGGTGCAGCCCGCCGCGCCGCCGCCCCCGCCCGCGGCGGAAGCGCCCGACCCCGTGGCCGCGGCGGAACGCTCGGTGCTGGAAAGCCTGCGCGGCCGGCGCACCGCGCTGGAGGAGCGCGAACAGGCGATGTCGGCGCGGGAAGCCGTGCTGGCCGCGGCCGAGCGCCGCCTGACCGCCCGGCTGGAGGAGCTGGCTGCCCTGCAGGCCCGGCTGGAAGGGCTGGAGCGGCAGCGCGGCGAGCGCGAGGAGGCCGGCTGGCGCGGCCTGGTCAAGACCTACGAGACCATGCGCCCGCGCGACGCGGCCGCCGTGTTCGACGAGCTGGAAATGCCCGTGCTGGTCGGCATCGTCGACCGCATGCGCGAAGCGAAGGCCGCCCCCGTGATCGGGGCGATGCGCCCCGAACGGGCGCGGCTGCTCACCGCCGAGCTGGCGCGCACCCGCGCGCGCGCCAGCCGGCCCGACTGATCCCACCGAAGCCACAGGAGAGCGACGAGCCATGGACAAGAGCACGAACGTGCTGATCGTGGACGACTACAAGACCATGCTGCGCATCATCCGCAACCTGCTCAAGCAGCTGGAATTCGACAATGTCGAGGAAGCCACCGACGGGCAGGAAGCGCTGACCAAGCTGCGCACCGGCCAGTTCGGGCTGGTGATCAGCGACTGGAACATGGCGCCGATGACCGGGCTGGACCTGCTCAAGGAAGTGCGCGCCGACAGCAAGCTGAAGGCGACGCCCTTCATCATGATCACCGCCGAGAGCAAGACGGAGAACGTCATCGCCGCCAAGCAGGCCGGCGTGTCCAACTACATCGTGAAGCCCTTCAACGCGGAAACCCTGCGCGAGAAGATCTCCAAGGTGCTGGGCAATGCCTGACGGGCTGGGCGGACGCGATGACGGCGTGGAACAGGCGGTGCGCGCGGTGCTGGCCAGCATGAGCGGCGACATCACCGTCACCGAGGCGGCGCTGCTGGCCGAGCTGGAAGCGCTGGGCCGCACGGTGGCCGACGCCAAGGCGGAGATCGCGGCGCTGCGGGTGGACGACATCAACTCCAGCCACATCCCCACCGCGACGGACGAGCTGGACGCGGTGGTGGAGCACACCGCCACCGCCACCAACGAGATCCTCGACACCTGCGAGAGCCTGGAGCGCTTGGCGTTGAGCCTGACCGGCGAAGCGGCGGCCACGGTGGAAGCGGCGGTGACCCGCATCTACGAGGCCTGCTCCTTCCAGGACATCACCGGCCAGCGCATCGGCAAGGTGGTGACCGCGCTCAAGGCCATCGAGGCGCGCGTGCAGGAGGTCAGCAGCCGCTACGGCGGCAGCGCCCCGGCCGCTCCGGCGCAGCCGGTCCCGTCCGGCCGGACGGAGGGCGAGCGCCTGGCCAACGGGCCGCAGCTGCCGGGCGCCGGCTCCTCGCAGGCGGAGATCGACGCGCTGCTGGCGAGCTTCGACTGATGCGCCCGCCGCGGCGCCGTTTCGTGGGTGGCCGCGCCGCGGCACTCGGCCTGGCCCTGGGCCTGCTGGCATCGCCGGGGCCGGCCCTGGCCGAGCGCGTGGCGATGCGCGTCGGCGAGCATCCCGGCCACGGCCGCGTGGTGTTCGACTGGCCGGAGCGCACCGGCTACCGGCTGGAGGAAGCGGAAGGGCGCGTGCTGCTGCGCTTCGACCAGCCGGCCGAATTCGACCTGCCGGCGCGGCTGCCGCGCAACGTCCTGGGCTTCTCGGCCGAGGGCGACACGGTGACCGTGACGCTGCGCCCCGGGGCCCGGGCGCGCAGCTTCCGCCTGGGCGGGCGCGTGGTGCTGGACCTGCTGAACCCGCCCGCCGCGCCCCGCGCCGCCGAACCCGCGCGCGCCGAGGCCGCGCCCCGGCCGGCGCGCCCGGCCCGGGCGCG
>NZ_JBLLEB010000015.1:0-98627 GCF_047690175.1 Roseomonas sp. BN140053
CCCGCACCATCCCGGACCTCTGGGCCGCCATCGCCGATGCGCTCCCGCAGTTCACGCCCGCCGAGTGCGCCAACTACTTCACCGCGTGCGGATATGAGCCGGAATGACCGGAAACTGCTCTAGGTGGTCGGGGAGCCGGCGCCGGTGGCTTGGCTGCCGGCCTGGGCGCGGACGCGTTCCTCGGGCAGGGGGATGAACTCCTGGTCGTCGCCGGGAACCAGGGCGAAGCGGCCGGCCTTCCAGTCGTCCTTGGCCTGCTGCACGCGCTCGCGCGAGGAGGACACGAAGTTCCAGAACAGGTAGCGCGGGCCGTCCATGGCGGCACCGCCCAGCAGCAGCAGGCGCGCGCCCTGCGGGCCGGCGCGCAGGAACAGGCGGTCGCCGGCGCGGAACACCAGCATGCGGCCGGGCTCGAAACGGTCGCCGGAGACTTCCACCTCGCCGTCCAGGACATAGGCGGCGCGTTCCTCGTGACCATCGGGCAGCGGCAGGACGGCGCCGGGCTCCAGGGCGGCGTCGGCGTAGAACAACGGGGAATGCGTGCCGACGGGGGAGCGCAGGCCCCAGGCCTCGCCGGCGATGAGGCGCAGCCGGGCGCCGCGGTCGGCCGTGGTCGGCAGGGTGGCGGCGGGGTGATGGGTGAAGCCGGGAGTGGCCTCCTCGGCGTCGCGCGGCAGGGCGACCCAGGACTGGATGCCGAAGAGCCGGCCGCCGCGGGGACGGTCCGCGGCGGCCGTGCGCTCGGAATGGGTGATGCCGCGGCCCGCCACCATCCAGTTCACGTCGCCGGGCCGGATGGGCTGGTCGGAACCCAGGCTGTCGCGGTGCTGGATCGCGCCGTCGAACAGGTAGGTCACGGTGGACAGGCCGATATGCGGGTGCGGGCGGACGTCCAGACCGCGGCCGGACAGGAACTCGCCAGGGCCCATCTGGTCGAAGAAGATGAAGGGGCCGACCATCTGCCGTTCCTTGGCCGGCAGGGCGCGTCGGACCTCGAAGCCGCCAATGTCGTGGACGCGGGGGAGGAGCACGAGGTCCACGCCATCCGGCAGGGCGGGGCCCGGGTTGCTGGCGTCGCTCATGGGCTGTTCCTGGAACCGGGGTGGTCGGGGCGCGCAGCCTAGAACGGATTTCGGCCGCGTTCGCCAGCCTCCACCCGCTCCGACGCGCGGGTGCGTCCGGGGCCGACCGCGAAGCTCGGCAACACGGAGCCACCAAGCGCCGCCGGGGCGGGTGGCCGGGAAAGCCCTAGATCGTCAATCGAGCGTCGGCGGCAGGCGGGCAGCGTTTTCGGGCGTTGCCGTGAAGATGAAGTTGTTCACGTAGAGGCCACCTGGCCTCATCTCCCGCGGGTGCTGGTGCAGGCCGATGTCGAACTCCGCGATGCCGCGCCGTTGATGGCGCTCGTAGAAATAACCGGCATAGCCGAGGTCGCCCAGGAAATCGAAGACGCTGGCCGGCGCGTCCGGGTTGGTCAGCTGCTGGCTTTCGATCAGCAGGGTCGGCCGGTCTCGCCGGAGGATGCCTACGGCCCCGCGCAGCACCGCCAGCTCATGGCCCTCGACGTCGACCTTGATGAAGCCGATCGGGTCCTCGACCACCGCGTCCAGGCGCTCGACCCGGCAGTCGACCAGCCGCGTCGTCGTGACGTCGTGTTGGAAGCTGTTGGCGTCTTCCAGCGTGCTCAGCCCGTGCATCTCCTGGCCGGCCTCGCCATAGGGGATGCGGAGCTCGGCCGTACCTGCGCGGTCGGACAGAGCGATCTGATGGATCACCACGCCGCGCCGCGGCAGGCGCGTGGCGAGATCATCGGCGAGCCAGGGGATTGGCTCGAAGCAATGAACCTTGCGGCAAAGCTGCGCGAGACGTCCGGCGTAGAGGCCGAGATTGGCGCCGACATCCACCGCCACACGGGAGCGGTCGGCCAACAGGGGCAGCAGCAGCCATTCCCGTTCGACGTTCTTCCACCGCTGCCAGCGGAGGAGCTGGATCTGGAAGGCCATCCGGGGGCCGCCCAGGCGCGAGGCCAGGTTCAGGACAGACGAAACGATCTGCATGGGCGCTTTATACCTGCAGAGCCGGATTGCGAGATGGAAAAACCGCCGGCTCCGCCGCACGCGTGGCCTTGAGCCGCACCGATGCACCTGAAGGGTGTCAGGGGCTGACGGCCTGAAGGGAGTTGCGGGCTGACGGGCAGCCTCGTGCCGGGCAAAGGTCTGGACGCAACCTCAACCCGTTGAGGTTCCGGCAATGAATGGGGGGCGGCGCCGGAGCGGACATTGCTGCCCGGGGATGCCGGACAGCGCGAGCACCCAGTGCGTGAGGCGTTCAGCGGGCTGCGGCTGTCTGCACCGCTACGGCGTGGCCTGGCGGGCAATGCCCGGCCACCTTCCGCCCTGGCATGCGGCCTCCGACCAGGCCGGGCGCGGCTTCTGCACCGCCCCGCTGCAGAAGGCCCGTCAGCCCCTGCCTGCCTAGGGCGCCAGCGGCTTCAGCCGGAACAGCACCGCCGCCACCGCCAGCGCCGCCAGCAGCAGCGCCCCTACCAGCGCCACCACCCCGTGCCAGCCGTGGCTGCCCCAGAACACGCCACCGGCCACACCCACGATGCTGCCGCCCATGTAGTAGCAGAACAGGTAGAGCGAGGAGGCCTGCGCTCTCGCCCGCCGCGCCCGCCGCCCGACCCAGGAGCTGGCGATGGAATGGGCGCCGAAGAACCCGAAGGTCAGCACTGCCAGCCCGCCGATCACCGCGACCAGGGATTCGAACAGGGTCAGCCCCAGCCCAAACAGCATCAGCAGCACGGCGACCCAGAAGATGCGCGGCCGGCCCAGCCGGTCCGCCAGCGTGCCGGCGATGGTGGAAGAGGCGATGCCCACCAGGTAGACCGCGAAGATCATCCCCACGATCGCCTGGCTGAGCGAGAAGGGCGGCGCCAGCAGGCGGTAGGCGACGTAGTTGTACACCGTCACCAGGGCGCCCATCAGCAGGAAGCCTTCCAGGAACAGCCAGCGCAGGCCGCCGTCGCGCAGGTGGTCCAGGGCATTGGCCAGCAGGGCACGCGGTGCCAGCGGCCGCGGCTGGAAATGGCGCGAGGGCGGCAGGGCGCGCCAGAAGGCCAGCCCGGCGAGGAGGCCGATCACCCCGACCGCCGCGATCGCCAAGCGCCAGGAGCCGAGGTCGCTCAGCAGCCCGGTGATCACCCGCCCGCCCAGCCCACCCAGGGCGGAGCCGCTGATGTAGAGCCCCATGGCGTAGCCGGTGGATTTCGGGTCCACCTCCTCGCTGACATAGGCCATCGCCACGGCGGGCAACCCGCTGAAGGTGATGCCCTGCAAGGCGCGCAGCCACAGGAACTGGTCCCAGGACGGCACCAGGGCGGACAGCACGGTCAGCGCCGCCGACACCAGCAGCGAGAACACCATCACGGGCTTGCGGCCCACCGCCTCGGACAAGGCGCTGGCCACCAGCATGGCCACCGCCAGCAGCCCGGTGGTCAGCGACAGCGACAGGGCGCTGGCCGCGGCGCTGACGCCGAACTCGGCCGAGAAGACCGGCATGAGCGGCTGCACGCAGTACATCAGCGCGAAGGTGGAAAAGCCCGCTGCCAGCAGGGCGAGGTTGGTGCGGCGGAATTCCGGCGTGCCGCCCTGGATAAAGGGGGCCTCCGCCGCGGTTGAACCGGCTTCCGAGGGGTGGTCGATAGCCATGCGCGCCTGCTCCCGCCGCGGAACCGCGATCCGCCTTCCTGGACCGCCGTCGCGACCATCCCGGGGGCGCAGCTTTCCACGAAGCGGCGGCCGCCGCACGCCCGGGATGGTGTGGGGGAGGGTTGCGTCCGGGGGGAGGCTGGGCGGGCTTTCGCCTTACTTCCTTACCATCTTACTTCCTTACCGCCGTGGCTCCGGCGGGTCGGGAACGGAAGGGTCCGGGACAGCGGGTTTACCGCGCAAGCGCCTGATCCGTCAAGGAATTCTTTCCGCGCGCAGACGCTGCGCGGTGGTCCGGGGCCGGCAAAGCGCCGCCGCATGTGTCATTTTCGCCGGAATTTGACACATCGCCCGGCCCTGCTCCGACGGCCCGGCGCCGGGCGGCGGGACGGCCGGGGATCAGGTGATGTCCGGGGGCCTCGCGGGGTGGTCCCTCCCCTGCCCCAGCGCGCACGGTGGCGCAGGTGGTGGGCGGCAGCGCTTGCCGGGGGTGCGGTCGACGTGGGGCGTCGCACCCGGTTCGGCCGCCCTGGGCGGGGCGGCGGGATTGCCGCCGCGGGCCGGCGGCTGGTAAGGCTCGGCCACCCAAACTGGACCCGGTGCGATCCCGGGTGGCTATTCCGGCCGCTGATCCGCCGGACCATGAACACCGGACCCTGCTTGCCGCCGAGGCCGCCGCTGCCCGTGTTCGATCCCTGGTTTATCCCATGACACGCACGTCCCGTTTCCGGACCGAATGGTTCGCGGGCGCCGCCCAGGCGCGGCGCGACCTGCTGGCCGGGCTGGTGGTCGCCCTGGCCCTGATCCCCGAGGCGATCGGCTTCGCGCTGATTTCCGGCGTCGATCCGGGCGTCGGCCTTTATGCCTCCGTGGCCATCGCCATCGCCATCGCGCTGCTGGGCGGGCGGCCCGGCATGATCTCGGCCGCCACGGCCGCCGTGGCGGTGGTGGTCACGCCCTTGGTGCGCGAGCACGGGGTGCAGTACCTGTTTGCGGCCACGGTGCTGATGGGGCTGATCCAGGCGGCCGCCGGCCTCGCCCGGGTGGACCTGCTGATGCAGTTCGTGTCGCGCTCGGTGATCACCGGCTTCGTCAACGCGCTGGCCATCCTGATCTTCCTGGCGCAGCTGCCGCAGCTGACCGGCGTCACCTGGCACACCTATGCCATGGTCGCGGCGGGGCTCGCGATCATCTACCTGTTTCCGCGCGTCACGAAGGCGGTGCCGTCGCCGCTGGTGGCGATCCTGGTGCTGGCGGCGGTGGGCATCGGCTTCGGCCTGCCCGTGCGCACGGTGGGCGACATGGGCAGCCTGCCCACGGGCCTGCCAGGCTTCGCCCTGCCCGAGGTGCCGCTGACGTTCGAGACGCTGCGGATCATCCTGCCCTATTCGCTGACCATGGCGGCGGTGGGGCTGCTGGAATCGCTGCTCACGGCCCAGATCGTGGACGACATGACGGACACCGACAGCGACAAGCGGCGCGAATGCCTGGGCCAGGGCGGCGCCAACATCGTGTCGGCGCTGGTGGGCGGCATGGGCGGCTGCGCCATGATCGGGCAGTCCGTGATCAACGTGACCTCCGGCGGGCGCACGCGGCTGTCCACCTTTGCGGCGGGGGTGATCCTGCTGGTGCTGCTGGCGGCGCTGGGGCCCTGGGTCGGGCAGATCCCGATGCCCGCGCTGGTGGCGGTCATGGTGATGGTGTCGATCGGCACCTTCAGCTGGACCTCCATCCCCAACCTCCGCCGCCACCCGCCCACCTCCTCGGTGGTGATGCTGGTCACGGTGGCGGTGGTGGTGGCGACGCGGGACTTGGCGCAGGGCGTGCTGGCCGGGGTGCTGCTCTCGGGCATCTTCTTCGCCGCCAAGGTGCAGCGGATGTTCGCGGTGCGGCGCGTGCTGTCGGCGGACGGGGGCACCGCGACCTATCACGTTTCGGGCGAAATTTTCTTCGCTTCCGTGCAGCGCTTCACCCGCGCCCTGCGGGTGGAAGGCGAAGCGCCGGCGGTGGTGATCGACGTGAGCGCCGCGCATTTCTGGGACATCTCGGGCGTCGGTGCTCTCGACAAGGTCGTGGCGCAGCTCCGCCGCGACGGCCGCGCGGTGGAGGTGGTCGGCTACAATGCTGCCAGCGCGGCGCTGGTGGACCGCTTCGCGCTGCACGACAAGACCGGCGTCGAGACCGGCGCCGTGCCGCACTGAGGCGCGGCCGGGCGCGCCCCGTGGGGCGTTTCCCGTGCGGCGCGCCCGTTCCGGCGCTTATTCCGGCTCGATCCCGGCTTCCTGGGCGACGCGGCCGTTGCGCTCGGCCTCCGTGCCGATGAAGCGGGCGAAGCCGGCGGCGTCCTCGTCCACGGGGTCGGCGCCCTGCTCGGTCAGGCGGGCGCGGATGGCGGGCTCGGCGCCCACCTCGCGCACCGCGGCGTTCAGCGCGTTGACCACCTCGGCCGGCATGCCCTTGGGGCCCCAGAGGCCGTACCACAGGGTGAACTGCAGGTCGGGCATACCGGCCTCGGCCGTGGTGGGGATTTCCGGCGCCTGGGCGGAGCGGTTCGGGCTGAACACCGCGAAGGCGCGCAGCCGGTCGGCGCGCAGATGCGGCAGGGCGGAACCCAGCGGCGCCACCATCAGCGCGGTCTGCCCGGCCAGCACGTCCGTCAGCGCCGGGGCGGTGCCGCGATAGGACACCACCAGCGTGTCCAGCCCGGCGCGGCGCTTGAAGCTTTCGGTGCTCAGGTGGCCCATGCTGCCCAGGGCGGAATTGGCGAAGGCGAACTTGTCCGGCGCCGCCTTCATCGCCGCCACCAGGGCGCCGAGGTCGCCGTTCGGCGTGCCCGCGGGATTGCCCACCAGCACCAGCGGCGCGGTGGCCAGCCGGGCCACGGGGGTGAAGTCGGTGATGGGGTCGTAGGGCACGGCGCGCATCACGCGCTTCGCCATCAGCTGGATGTCGGCGTTGATCAGCAGCGTCTTGCCGTCGGGGGCGGAGCGCGCGACCTCGGCCGCGCCCACGGTGTTGTTGGCGCCCGAGCGGTTCTCCGTGACCCAGGGGCTGCCGGTCTTCTCGCTCAGGCGGGTCGCGTAGATGCGGCCGATCACGTCGATGGCACCGCCGGGGGCGGCGGGCACCACCACCCGCACGGGGCGGCTGTTCTGGGCGGCGGCGGGGCGGCCGAGCGCCAGGGCCGGCAGGGCGAGAAGTGCTGCCGCGGCCTCGCGACGGTGAAGGGTTCGCATGCTAGGTCTCCGGCTCGGTTTCCGTGGCGCCCCGCGCGCCGCGGGACGATCCGTGTGTTCCGCGGCGCCCGGCCGCGGGATGGCTCCGCGCGGGGGTCTAGCGCCCTTTGCCGCGGCTTTCGATGCCGGACCGGCGGAATGCCGCTCCGAGGGGGAGAAGGGAGTTCGAGATGGACCAACAACTATACGCCGCCCTGGGCGAGCTGGTGATCGCCAACCGCATCCTGGCGCATGAGGGGGTGCTGGACGATTTCGGCCATATCAGCCTGCGCCATCCCGGCCGCCCCGACCGCTTCTTCGTGTCCTGCTCGCGCTCGCCGGAGCTGGTGGACCGCGACGACCTGATCGAGTTCGACCTGGACTGCAAGCCGGTCGAGCTGAACGGCCGCCGCCCCTACCTGGAAAGCGTGCTGCACGCCCGCGTCTTCGCCGCCCGGCCGGAGGTGCAGTCCTGCGTGCACCACCACGCGCCCTCCGTGCTGCCATTCACCGTGGCGTCCACGCCGCTGCGGCCGGTGTTCCACATGGCCGCGGTGCTGGGGAGCGAGGTTCCGGTCTGGGACAGCCGCACGGAGTTCGGCGACACCAACATGCTGATCGACGACATCCCCAAGGCGGACAGCCATGCCCGCGCCCTGGGCAGCGGCAGCGCGGTGCTGCTGCGCCACCACGGCGCCAGCTGCGTCGGCACCAGCCTGGCGGCGGCCGTGTTCGTGTCCGTGCGCATGCGCGACAACGCCGAGCTGCAGAGCCGCGCCGTGGCGCTGGGGGGCGCGAGCTTCCTGACCCCGGGCGAGATCGAGCAGACGGGGGCCATGCTGCTGAGCGAGCGGCCGCTGGCGCGCGCCTGGCAGTACTGGCGCGCCCGGGCGGGGTATTCGGGGATCTGAGGCAGGGCGTCGCGCGGGTGGTTCACGAGGGGGCTCTGCCCCCTCGCGCTCCCCCGCGAGAAAGCTGAGGTTCCTCGACCTCCCGTTCGCAAAAGAATGGCGCTGGTGGAGACGGCATCACTTCACGGCGGCTACGCCCGCGGAGTGATGCCGTCTCCACCAGCGCCAACTCACGGCGGGGTCCGGGGACCTACGAGGTCCCCGCCCCAGGCAAAGGCTCCGCCTTTGCCTGGGGCGTGGGGGCCGAGCCCCCACGGGCCAAGCAGTGCCGCGCCCAGGCGTCAGGCCGCCGCGGACGCCCGCTGCAGGGCGACCCAGACCTTTTCCGGCGTGGCGGGCATGTCCACCGGGGCGGCACCGGCACGGCCGAGGGCGTCGGCCAGGGCGTTCATGACCGCCGGCAGGGAACCGGCGCAACCGGCCTCACCGCAGCCCTTGGCGCCCACCGGGTTGGTGCGGGCCGGCACGCCGCGGGAGGAGGTGGTGAGCGACGGCATGTCCTCGGCCCGCGGCAGGGCATAGTCCATGAAGGAGGCGGAGAGGATCTGCCCGCCCTCGTCGTAGCTCACGCGCTCCATCAGCGCCTGGCCCATGCCCTGGGCGATGCCGCCATGCACCTGGCCGGCCACCAGCATCGGGTTCACCTGCACGCCGAAGTCGGACACCGCGACGTAGCGGGCCAGCTGGACGTGGCCGGTCTCGGGGTCCACCTCGACCTCGGCGACGTGGCAGCCGTTGGGGAAGGCCATCGGCTTGTCCTCGGTGACATGCGTCACGTCGAGGGAGCGCAGCTCCTCCGGCAGGTCGTCGGCCGCGCGCATCCGGGCGGCGAGGTCGAGGATGCCGATGCCGCGGTCGGTGCCGGCGATGGAGAAGCGGCCGGCGCCCGGCTCGAACTCGATATCGGCGGCAGCGGCTTCGAGGATGTGCGAGGCGGCCTCGCGGCCCTTCTCGATCACCTTGTCCGAGGCCTCGATGAGGGCGGTGCCGGAGGACATCATGGAGCGCGAGCCGCCGGTGCCGCCGCCATGCACGAGCTGGTCGGAATCGCCCTGCACCAGCTTGATCCGCTGGAAGGGGATACCGAGGCGCTCGCTCAGCAGCTGGGCGAAGGGCGTCCAGTGGCCCTGGCCGTAGTCGAGGGTGCCGGTGACGATGGTGACGTCGCCGTCCTCCTCAAAGCGCACCGTGCCCTGTTCCTTGCCGGCGGGGGCGGTGCATTCGAGGTAGTTGCCCAGGCCCCGGCCGCGCAGCAGGCCGCGGGACTTGCTCTCGGCGGCACGGGCTTCGAAGCCGTCCCAGTCGGCGGCGCGCAGCGCCTCGTCCATCAGGGCGGAGAACTCGCCGCCGTCATAGGTGGTGCCGGAAGCAGTGTTGAACGGCATCTGCTCGGGGCGGATGTGGTTGATCCGGCGCAGCTCCAGCGGGTCGCGACCCATCTGGCGCGCGGCTTCCTCGATCAGCCGCTCCATGAAGTAGTTTCCCTCGGGGCGGCCGGCGCCGCGATAGGCGCCCACGGGGGTGGTGTTGGTGAAGACCGACTTGGTGTCGATCTCGATCAGCGGCGTCGCGTAGTTGGACTGGATGTTTTTCAGGAACCCCATCGTGCCCATCAGCGGGCCCACGGTGGCGAGGTAGCCGCCCATGTTGGCGAAGGAGGTCAGCCGCACCGCCAGGAACTTGCCCTGCGCGTCCAGGGCGAGTTCGGCCACCGTCTCGTGGTCGCGGCCGTGCTGGTCGGACACGAAGGAACCGGAGCGCTCATCGGTCCACTTCACGGGGCGGCCGAGTTCGCGGGCGGCGTGCAGGATGGGGGCGTATTCCGGGTAAACGCTGCCCTTCATGCCGAAGGAGCCGCCGACATTGCCGGTCAGCACGTGCACCTTCTCGACAGGCACCTTCAGGATGTCCTGCGCGAGCTGGCGGCGCAGGCCGAAGACGCCCTGGGAGCCGACGCGCAGGGTGAAGCGGTCGCCGTCGTATTCCGCCACCGCCGAGCGCGGCTCCATCGGGCAGACCACGATGCGGTTGTTGCGCAGTTCCAGCTTCACGGTGTGCGCGGCGGTGGCGAAGGCTTCCGCGACCTTGGCGCTGTCGCCGTGGTGGAAGTCCAGCACGACGTTGTTCGGCACGTCCTCGAAGACCTGCGGCGCGCCGGGGGCGGCGGCGGCGGAGGCTTCGGTCACGGCGTCCAGCGGCTCGATGTCCAGCTCCACCGCCTCGGCGGCGTCGCGGGCCTGCAGGGCGGTTTCCGCCACCACCACCGCCACGGGGTCGCCGACGTAGCGCACCTTGTCGGTGGCCAGCGAGGGGCGTTCCGGCGCGCGCAGGGGGGAACCGTCGCGGTTCTTCAGCGGCATGGCGCAGCGGATGGTGCCGTATTGCGCGAGGTCCGCGCCGGTCCAGACGCCCAGCACGCCCGGCATAGCGCGGGCCGCCGCCGTGTCGATGCCGCGGATCACCCCGTGGGCGTGCGAGGAACGGACGATGTGGGCGTGGACCTGGCCGGCCACCTGGAGGTCGTCGGTGTAACGGCCCTGGCCGCGCAACAGGGTGGGGTCCTCGTTGCGCTTCACGGACTGGCCCACGGCGAAGCGCATGCGGGAGGGATCGGGCAGGTTGGTATCGGGCAAGACGGGGATCTCCGGCACGATCGGGGTGCTCGGGGGAGAGAATAGGTCCGCCCTCCGGAGTCTGCGAGGCCCACTGGGCTCGACGCACCCCCGCGCCGGGGAGAAGCTGCCCAGCGATGCGGCAGGCGCGTGGCCTGACGCGGCAGGAAAGGGCATGGCGGGCATGGGCGAGGCGGCGATGGGCGGTTGGCGGGCACGGGCGGGCACGGTGTTCTCCACCCAGAAGGCGCCGGCCACGGGCAGCCGGGGGATGGTGGTGACCAACCACCCGCTGGGCTCGGCCGCGGGGGCGGAGATGCTGGCGGCGGGCGGCAACGCGGTGGATGCCGCGGTGGCCAGCTTCTTCGCCCTCTCGGTGGTGGAGCCGATGATGGTGGGGCTGCTGGGCGGCGGGCTGGCGCATATCCGCACCCCGGACGGGCGGCACGTCATCGTGGACGGGCTTTCCGCCACGCCGCTGGCGGCGCCGCTGGACCTGTACCGCCCGCTCTCGGACGAGCCGGCGCTGCGGATGGAGGCGGAAGGCCGCGCCAACCTGGTGGGGCCGCTGGCCGTGGCGGCGCCGGGCGCGCTGCGGGCCTGGTGCGAGATCCTGGAGCGCTACGGCACCCTGCCGTTGCCCGACGTGATGGCGCCGGCGATCCGCCATGCCGAGCGGGGTTTCCGCGTCACCTCCTACCTGTGCGACTGCATCGCCGATGCCGCGGCGGACCTGGCCCTGGACCCGGAGATGGCGCGGGTCTTCCTGCCGGGCGGGCAGCCGTTGCAGCCCGGCGACCGGCTGGTGCAGGGCGATACGGCGGAGACGCTACGGGTGATCGCGCGCGAGGGGCCGGGCGCCGTGCATGGCGGTGCGCTGGGGGCGATCGCCTGCGACTGGTTCGCCCGGCACGGCGGCGTGCTGGCGATGCCCGACTTTTCCGGCAACCCCGCAGTGGAGCGGGAGCCGATCCGGGCGCTGTATCGCGGCCACGAGGTGATCGGGCCCCCTGCCCCCTCGGCCAGCGGCATGCACGTGGCGCAGATGCTGAACATCCTGGAAGGCTTCGACCTGCGGGCGTCCGGCTTCGGCACGCCCGAAACGCTGCACCTGCTGGCGGAGGTGATGAAGATCGCCTTTGCCGACCGCGCCGCCGTGACCGCCGACCCGGCCTTTATCCGCATCCCCGTGGCCCGGCTGGTGTCGCGCGACTACGCCGACGAACGGCGCGCGGCGCTGGACCTCGGCCGGGCGCAGTCCTGGCACGCGGGGGTGGCGCCGGGGGAAGGCGCGGACACCACCCATGTCACGGCGGCCGACGCGGCGGGCACGGTGGTCAGCATGACTCAGACCATCAACAGCCTGTTCGGGGCGCGGGTGCGGCTGCCCGGGCTGGGGCTGATCCCCAACAACTACATGTCCAACTTCGACCCGCATCCCGGCCGCGCCCTGTCGGTGGCGCCGGGCAAGCGGGTGACCACCTCCATGGCGCCGCTGATCGTGCTGCGAAACGGCGCGCCCGCCTTCGCGCTGGGGCTGCCGGGCGGGCTGAAGATCTTTCCCTCCGCCATGCAGGCGGTGATCAACCTGCTGGACCATGGGATGAGCCTGCAGGAAGCGGTGGAAGCGCCGCGGCTCTGGACCCAGGGCCAGGCGGTGGAGGTGGAAGCGGGCTTCCCGGAACCGGTGCGCGCGGCGCTGGCCGCCAAGGGCCATCCCGTGGCGCCGGTGCCCACAGTGGGCGGGGGGATGAACGCCATCGCCTTCGAGGGCGGCAGCATGACCGGCGCCGCCTGCTGGCGCGCCGACGGCACGCCGATCGGCGTGGCCGGCGGGCTGGCCCGGCGGGGCGTGCGCTTCGTGCTGGAGAGTGCGCGGCGGTAAGGGCGGGGCACTTCCCGGGACGGCGGCGGTGCCGTCCCGGGGTGCGGGTACGACAGGGTCCCGGCTCAGGAAACAGCCGCGTGCCGCCTCAGGCGCTTGCGGTTCTCAGCGCAGCGGCTCCGGCAGGGAGCCGACGCCGACTGTTCGTTCCAGCCTCCTGACGGACTGCGCGTAGCCTTCCGAACGAAAGGCAGCCCGGTCCTGCGGGGCGTAGTCCACCGACACGGCCTCCATCCGCCCGTCCTGGTCCACCCGGCGCAGCACCACCCCGTCGGCGGTCACGCATAGCTGGGCCGGGATCATCTCCACCCCCGCGCGCCGCGCATTGCCGGTGACCCAGTCGTATTCCGTGACCCGCCACAGCGTGCAGGCCAGCCCGGCGACGCTGGCCTCGCCCTCGCGGCGGAAGGTGGCATGGTCCGGCGCCACCGCGATCCGGTTCGAGGGCTGGCCCGGCCGCCGGGCCAGGAACTCCATCCGCCGCTCGGCGTCGCGCAACTGCAGCAGGCCGCCGGTCCGTTGTTCCAGCAGGGCGCCGTCGCGCGGTTGCCCCTGCGCGTCCAGCAGCGACGTGCGGATGGCGGCTTCGCAGGCGCTGAAGGCGGCGCGGAAGGTTTCGCCCGGGCGGGCGGAATGGCGAAAGGTCACTGCCACGTCGCGCGTGGGGAACAGGAACGGCCGGTTCTCGCGCGCCACCGGAGGTGATGGCAGCGCCCATCGCGGCAAGCGCATCCCCGGCGGGTCGCGGAGTTGCGGCGCGTCGCCGGGGCGGGTGACCGGCGTGGCGATCAGGGCGCGGGGCACGACCCAGCGGCCCTGTTCCACCGAGAAGGGCTCGCCGCAGGGGCCGTCGGGGGCGAGGCTGGGCGTGAGAAAGGCTTCCAGCACCTCGCCGGGGCGCGGCACGCGGCGCTCGCGCGGCACCGGCACGCGCAGGCGCCTCGAACCGTCCCAGGGCGGGTCCAGCACGCGGGCCCGTTCCGCGAGGGGCCCTGACGTGTGGACGGGCTCGAAGGGCATGTCGGTGTTCAGGCAGGGCATCACGAGCGTGAGCGCCGTGCCCGCCGATACCGGGTTGATCGGCCGTGGCGGCAGGTCGGCCGTTTCGCCGTCGGCGCGGAACACGCGCCGCGCCACCGCCGGCATGGCGCAGCGGCTGCCGGCATCGGCTGCGGGTGGGCCCGTCACCTCGAACTGGAGATGCAGGACGGCGTCGCGCGCGGCGGCGACCGGGTCGAGCCTGCCGTCCTGGGCCAGGGCGCCCCCGGCCAGGGCGGGCGCCAGGGTGAGCGCCAGGGCGGCGAGGATCAGGCGGCACACCCGGATCGATCGCATGGCTCTCCTCCGCACGGGCCGGAACGACATCCTGGCACCGGCGGCGGTCGTTTCGCGAGCGTCCCGTGCGGTGCCCGGCCTCCGGCGCTGCCACAGCGGCCGGTCAGGCCCGCGGAACCCTCAGCGGGCGGCCCAGTCGGCAGCGGCGGCGGCGAAGTCCCGCCAGGTCGGCAGGGATAGGTCCGCCGCGTCCCGCCACAGGGCCTCCGCCTCCGCGTCGTCCAGGACGCGCCGCATCGCCGCGGCCAGGGTGGCGCCGGTCACCTCCGGCAGCCGGACCTGGCCCAGCGGGGGCAGGTCGCGCGTGGAGGGCAGATGGCTGCCCACCACCACCGGCACGCCGGCAAAGAGGCTTTCCACCGGCGGCAGGCCGAAGCCCTCGTTCTCGCTGGCGTAGACCGTGGCCCGCGCCTGCGCCAGCAGCGCCGCCACCTCCTGGTCCGTGGCGTGCCGGACCCAGCGGATGCCGGAATCCGGGGCGGCCGCCGCGGCCTCGATGCCCTTGGCCAGCGCGCCGCCCTGGTCCACGGCACGGCCCACCAGCACCAGCTCGGCCCCATCGGCGGCGCCTTCGGCGCGCAGGGCGCGAAAGGCGTCCACCACCTGTTCCTGCCGCTTGCGCCCGTCGATTGAGCCGATGCAGAGCAGCGTGCGGCGCCCGCGGTCGAAGGGCCGCGGCCGCACGCCCAGCCCGTCGGCGCCCAGGGGCAGCACGGGCCCCTGGAAATCGGGCTGCCGCCGGATGCGCCCCGCGAAATCGTCCCGCGTCGCCGTGCTGATGAAGGACACGCGCTCGGCAGCCGCGAGGGCGCGCAGGTACCACATGCCGGCGATGGCCTGCGCCCGGCCGAAGGGCATCAGGTCCGGCCGCAGCCAGGGGATGAAGTCGTAGGCCAGGAAGCGCGAGCCCTGCGGATCGGCCTCCAGGCGGCGGTTGTAATGCAGGCTGTGGTCGCGGCCGCCGAAGAGTTCCGGGTTGAACACCATGACGCCGTCGGGGATGCGGGCGGTGGGGGCCTGCGCGATGGCCGTGGCGAGGCGAGAGCGCAGCGCCTCGACCGGGGCTTCGCGCAGCTCGGGCGCGGTTTCGCACAGGATCTCCACCGCCTCGCGCGGCAGTTCCACCAGCGCGTCGGTGGCGAGGTCGTAGCGGCAGGGGATGGCCGGGATGGCGGCCGGCCAGTGGCGCAGCAGCTCGCGCACCACGCGCTGGATGCCGGTGCGGATCGGGTCGGCGACGGTCTCGGTGATGTCGATCGCGATCGGCGCCGGCATCAGGAGGCGACCTCCAGGTCGAGCCCGCGCAGCAGGTGCGCCGCGTAGACGGCGGGCTCGTGCTCGGCGGAATAGGCGGCGCGCTGCGCCTCGTCGCGCGGCGCCAGCGGGCCGCGGTCCAGGATGGGGGCGAGCAGCTCGGCGATCAGCGTCGGGCTCCACTGGTCCGGCACCTGCCGCACGAAATCGGGGCCGCCCAGCGAGTCCGCGAGGTCGGCATTGGCCACGGCCGGCAGGCCTGCGGCGATGCAGTCCTGCAGGGCGCCGGAAATCTGCCCGAAGCGGTAGGTGCGCAGCTGCACCGCGGCGTCGGCGGCCAGCAGCCACCGCCGCCATTCCGCTTCCGCCACGGAGCCGGTGATGGTCACCCGGCCGCCCAGGTCCAGCGCCCCGGCCAGCCAGTTCAGGTGCGCCTCCACGGCAGGGTGGTTGGGCAGGCCGACGAAAACGAGGCGCAGCCGGTAGCCCCAGTCGTGCAGCAGGCGCTGCGCCCAGACCAGGTCCTCCGGCGCCTTGTCGTCGGCGACGAAGCCGAGATGGATCACCAGCAGCTCGTCCGCGGCGACGCCCAGGGCGCGGCGCGCGGCCGCGCGCGAAGGACGCTGCACCTCCTCCGCCACGAAGGAGCGCAGCAGCGCGAAGGGCAGGTAGCGCGCCCGGGTGCCGTAGAGCTCGCCCACGATGTCGCGCAGCTTGAGCGAGTGCACGAAGAGCGGCTGCGACGCCGCTGCGATCTCCTTCAGGAACAGCGCCTGCATGCGCCACTGTTCGCGCGCCCAGAGATCCAGCTCGGCGGAGCGCACGGCGCGGCCGGTTTCGGAACGCGCCAGGGCCAGCGTGCGGTCGCGCCCGAACTTTTCCAGGTAGAAGTGCAGCATGCGCGCGTCGTGGGCGATGCAGGCGCCGCCATAGTCCAGCAGGTTGCCCACGATCTCGTCGTGGAAGTAGGAATTGCCGGCCACCGACACGACGCGGTCGTAGCGCCCGGACAGGTGCGGCAGCGCCGAGATCGGGCGAAACGCGGCGCCTTCGGGGATGCGCGGCGCGGTGGCGGCGGTGAAGACTTCCGTGTCCGCCATGCGCGCCAGCGGCGCCACCGTGGCGAAGCTGAAATCCGCCACGCCCGAACGGTCCGGCGGCATCGGCGTCATGATGGCGATGCGCGGCCTGGCGCGGCGCGACACGGCGGGGGATGCGGGCGGGGCCTCGGCGATGGCGCGCCAGAAGCGTTCGGCCACCGCGCTCTCGGTGAAGCGGCGCCACAGCGCACCCTGCTGCGCCTGCAACGCCGCGCGCGCGGCCGGATCGGCCACCATGCGCTCCATCATGCCGCCGAGGCGGTCGGCATCCTCCGGCTCGAACAGCGCGCCGGGGTCGGCCACCAGCTCGGCCTGGGCGGGACAATCGGCGGCCAGCACGGGGGAGGCGTTGGCACTGGCTTCCACGATGGGGATGGAGAAGCCTTCGAGGCGGGACGGCGCCACGGTGGCGAAGGCGGCGCGGTAGTTCCGCTGCAGCTCGGCGTCGGACAGGTGGGGCAGGAAGCGCAGCAGCTCGGGGTCGCCCGCCTCGCGCTCGTACTCCTCGCGGTACTTCTCCTGCAGGGAGGGTGGATAGGCGCCGGCCACCAGCAGCGGCACGCCGCGGCGCTGCAACGGCGCGCTGCGGGCATGGGCGCGCAGCGCGACCTCGATGTTCTTGCGCGGGTCGGGGCCGGCCACCACCAGCAGGTGTTCCAGCTTCGCCGGCGGCAGGTCGGGTTCCGGCACCAGCGCGCCGCGCACCGCGACGCCGGTGGTGACGCTGCGCGCGCCTTCCGCCGTGCCGGTGACCGCGTGCAGCCGCCCGGCCGTGGCGCGCGAGATCGGCAGGAACAGGTCGTAGGCGCCCAGCCAGGCGAGGCCCGCGTGGTAGTCCAGCCGCGCCTTCTCGCCCCGCAGGTAGGTGCCGGGCATGTCGAGCGGGATGAAGTCGTAGATGATCGCGGCGCGCCGGCGGCCCGGCCGCGTCAGCAGCCGCGCCACCCGCAGCGGGTCGTGCGTCATGGGCGACAGGCTGAGGAACCAGCCGGTGCCCGCGGGCTCCTCGTAGGCGGTGACGCGTTCGGCGTCGAACAGCACGGCCAGGCGCGGCAGCAGGCGCGGCAGGGCCGGGTCCAGCAGGGCCACCAGCCGCGGCGCCCCGGGCCCGCGCGGGCGGTGGCGCAGCAGGGCTTCCGCGTGCTGGCCGATGCCGCGTTCGCGGAACTGCGGGTCCTGCAGGCAGCGGGCGTCGACGATGATGCTGGGCGTCGTCATGCGGCCGGGGAGATTCTTGCGGCGTCAACTGTGCCGGGCACGTCACCACTTCCTTCCTGAACCCGTGACGGGGCGCCGAAGCGCGCCGCGGCGGCGACCGCCGGCCAGTTCTCGCCCCGCCGTCCGTCCCGGTGCTGCGCGGCGTCGCACCGGCCCGTCCCGGGCACTGTTGCCGATTTCCGGGCGCTTCGCCTAGACCTGGGGAGCGACGGGCTGATAAGCCCGCGCAGGGCACGGCCGGGGCTGCGCGGGGTCCGGCGGCCATCGCGACGGCGTTTGCGCAGCGCAGGGGTTCGCGGCCGTTCCGGGTGGGGGCCGCGACGTTGGGGGAGAGCGGAATGCCGAATGCGCCGGACGGAGCAGCGGTTCCCAGGGAAGGCGTCGTGTGGGCGTATCGCCTGCTGCTTGGGCGCGAACCCGACGGCGACGCCGCGCTGCGCGAGCACCTGGAGATGGCCGGCTCGGTCAGCGAGCTGCGGCAGAACTTCATGGCGAGCCCGGAATTCCAGCGCACCGCGCGCAGCTTCGTGGAAGCGCCGCCCTCGACCCATCCGCACCAGCCCTGGCTGGAGCGTTTCCCGGCCTGGGAAGGCCCCGGCGAGCCCGGGTTTTTCCGCGACTTCCTGGGCGTGCGGACGCGCTGCAACTACCTGCCGCCGAGCTTCCATTCCTTTGCCGGGCTGGTGCAGGGCGCCGACGGCGCGCCGATGCCCCTGCACGGGCGCGAGGAATGGGGCGCGATGTTCCGCTCGCTGTTCGAGGCCCGCGGGCGGCTGACGGTGGTGGAACTCGGCGCCGGCTGGGGTCCCTGGCTCGTGTGGGGCGCCAAGGCGGCGGAGCGGCTGGGCATCACGGAGGTCCACCTGGCCGGGGTGGAGGGCGCGGCCTCGCACTACGAGTTCCTGCGCACGCATTTCCGCGACAACGGCCTGGACCCGGAGCGGTATTCGCTGATCCACGGCATCGTCGGCTCCGAGGACGGCACGGCGCATTTCCCGCGGCTGCACGACCCCAGCAGCGAATGGGGCGCGGAAGCGCGCTTCGATGCCGGGGACGCTACCGCGCCGTCGGGCGCGGAGGTGGACGAGGTGCGCAGCATTTCCCTGCAAACGCTGCTGCAGCCGCTGCCGGTGGTGGACATCCTGCACTGCGACATCCAGGGCGCTGAGAGCTTCGTGCTGCCGGCGGCGATGAACACCCTGCGTGCCCGCGTGCGGCGCATCGTGATCGGCACGCATGGGCGGGCGATCGAGGCGGGGCTGCTGGACCTGTTTGCCGCGGCGGGCTGGAAGCTGGAAGCCGAGCAGCCCTGTGTGCTGGCCCAGCACGGCGCCACGCTGTCGCTGGTGGATGACGGCGTGCAGGTGTGGCGCAACACCGATCCCGCCGTCGACCTCCCCCGGGAGGACCATCCCGGGACCGGCCGATGACCTTTATCAGCTACGCGCAGAACTTCGAGGACGTCCTGCTCCGGCGCGTGTTCCGCGACGTGGAGGAAGGCTTCTACGTCGACGTGGGCGCCTTCGACCCGGCGCTGCATTCCGTCACCAAGGGGTTCTACGACGCGGGCTGGACGGGGCTGAACATCGAGCCCGGACCGTCCTTCGACGCCTTTCCCGAAGCGCGTCCGCGGGACACCAACCTCCGCCTCGCGCTGGCGGAACAGGCCGGGCGGGCGCGCTTCCTGGTGGACCGTTCCCGCAGCAGCGGGGAAATCCTCGGCACCTCGCGGCTGCACGCGCCGGAGGATGTGGCGCCGGCCGATGTGGCGATCGAGGAATGCGAGGTGGAAGTGTCCACCCTGGCCGCGGTGCTGGACGCGCATGCGGCGGGGCGGCACATCCATTTCCTCAAGATCGACGCGGAAGGGGCGGAAGGGCGCATCCTGCGCGGCGCGGACTGGACGCGGCACCGGCCGGAGGTCCTGGTGATCGAGGCGACGCGCCCGGGAACCCAGGAACGGGTGGACGCGGAATGGAGCGGGCTGCTGTCGGCGGCGCGCTACCGCGCGGTGTATTTCGACGGGCTGAACGCCTGGTTCCTGCGCGAGGAAAGTGCCGCCCGCGCCGCGGCCTTCGGGCTGCCGGTCAACGTGTTCGACGATTTCCACGTGGCGCCGGCCGAGACCGCGACGCTGCTGGCCTCGCTCGACCAGTGGGGACATGGGCTGGAAGCCCAGCTGCTCGCCGCGCGCGACGAGCTGGCGGGCGCGGCGGAACGGGCGCGCGCGGCGGAGGCGGAGTTGCCAGCGTTGCGCGAGGAGCTCGCCCGGACCCAGGCGCGGGTGCAGGCGGCCGATAGCTGGGGGCACTCGCTGGAAGCTCAGCTGCTCGCCAGCCGGGAAGCGGTCGCGCAGGTGGAAGCGCGGGCCGAGGCCGCCGACGCATGGGGGCACTCGCTGGAGGCGCAGCTGCTGGCGGTGCGGGAAGAACTCGCCCAAGCCGGGCCGCGCGCGCAGGCCGCGGAGCAGCGGGGCGAGGCGCTGGAGGCCGAGCTGCGCACGGCCCGGGACAGGCTCGCCCAGGCGGAAGCGCGCGAAGCGGCGGCGGCGGAATGGAAGCTGTCGCTGGAAGCGGGGTTGCTGGCGGCCCGGGACGAAGCGGCGGCGCTGGGAGAGCAGGCCCGGGTGGCGCGCGAGTGGGGCGAGGCGCTGGAAGCGCAGCTGCGCGCGGCCCGGGATCGCGCCGCGCGGGCGGAGGAAAGCCTGGAGCGTTCCTATGCCGCCTTCGACGAGGAACGGAAGCAGGGCGAGGAAGCCGCCGCCGAAGCCGCCACGCTGCGGCAGCAGTTCACGGCGTCCGAAGCCTGGGCCTGGTCGCTGAACGCGGCCGTGCTGAGCAAGGAGGAGGCGATCACCGCGCTGCGGGCGGAGTTGGAAGCGCTGCAGCAGGAAAACGCCAACCGGCTGCTGCCCCGCAGCCTGCGCGCGGTCGGCGGCCTGCTGGGGCGGGGGCCGGCTGCGGCGGAACCGTCGCCTGCTGCCGGGGCTGCCGCGGCACCCGCCGCGGCGGAGGCTGCGCCGGCCGCCGCCCTGCCGGCGGTGCCGCCCGCCCGGCTGGTGACGCGCGTCCCGCGACGGCTTCGCCGGGCCGCGGACCGGGTGACCTTGTCCGCCTTCTACCGGCTGGCCTTCCCCCTGGTGCACGCGGCCGCCAGGCGCCGCCCCGAGCTGGCGCCGGAGCTGGCCGCACCCCCCTCCCCCGCCGTTCCGGAAGCGGTGGCCGCGATGCCCGAAGCGCCCTGGCCCGCCACGGCGCCCGCTGGCGCCGATCCGGGCCCGCCGCCGACGCTGGACAAGCACCTGAGCCGCAGCCTGGAAGCGGCCCTGCTGACCCTGGCCATCCGGCGCGAGGGTCCCGAACACGGGTGACCGGCCGGGCGGCGGCGGGCCGCCCGGGGGCGACCACGCGGCCCGGTTTCCGGGTGACGCCGCCGGCCTGGAACAGGTTCCTTGCCCCGCCGGCAGGTCCGCTTCGCCGGTCCGGCCGTTTCCCGCCTGGGCGGCCCGGCCCTAGTCCGGCTCGACCCGCCCGCGCCGCACCCGGCCGCGCGACAGTTCCGTTACCACCCCGTGCAGGGTGCGCAGCTCCTGTTCCGTCACCTCGCCACGCTCAAACCAGTGGCGGAGGTTGCGCACCATGCCCGGGCGCTTGGGCAGGTTGTCCAGGAAGCCGGACTCGTCCAGCTCGCCCACAAGGCGGTTCAGGAAGATGTCCAGCTCGCCCTTGGTGGCCACGCGCGTCTCGTTGGTCATCAGCACGCGCGGCGGGGTGGGCTCGGCCGCCGTCCACCATTCATAGGCCAGCACCATCACCGCCTGGCCGAGGTTGAGCGACATGTGCGCGGGGTTGAGCGGGTAGCGCACCAGCGTGTCGGCATGGGCCATGTCGTCATTGTCCAGCCCGGCGCGCTCGGGGCCGAACAGCACAGCGGCGCGCAGGCCGCGGCCGTTGATCTCGCGCAGGTCCTCGGCCGCGGCGCGGGCGGTGCGGACGGGGATCACCACGTGGCGCGGGCGGGGACAGGTGGCGAGGACACGCTGGCAGTCCGCCACCGCGTCGGCCACCGTGGGGTGCACGGTGGCGGCGTCCAGGATGCGGCCGGCGCCGCTGGCGGCCGCCCAGGCGCGGCTCTGCGGCCAGCCATCGCGCGGGGCCACGAGGCGCAGGTGGAACAGCCCGCCATTGGCCATGGCGCGGGCGCAGGCGCCGATGTTGTCGGCCAGTTGCGGGCGCACCAGCACCACGATCGGGCTCTCGCCCGGGGCGGGGTGCAGGTCGGCGCCGTCCTCACGGTCTCGTCCGGTCATGCGGCATCCCCTTGCGTCGGGGCGCGGCGCGGCACAAGGGGCCGCGAGGCGGGGGGCGCCGGCCGCGCCGCGGCGGCCGGCCGCGGCGGCGCCCGGTCCGGCCTCAGCGCAGGCGGGTCTGCATGGCCTGCATCTGGGCGATCTCGCGCTCCTGCGCGGCGATGATCTCGGCCGCCATGCGCTTGATCTCCGGGTCCTTGCCGTAGCGCAGGGCGATCTGCGCCATTTCCACCGCGGCCCGGTGGTGCGGGATCATGCCGGACAGGAAGTCGCGGTCGGCATCGCCGGTGTAGGGGACCTGCATGTCGCGGTGCATGCGCATCATGGCCTCGCGGTATTCGCGGGTGCTGGCGGTTTCCACCGCCACCGCGCCGGGGGTCGCGGGCCGCGTGGGGGTTGCCGCGGCACCCGGGCCGGGCGCGGCGCCGGGGGTCGCTGACGCACCCGGGGTCGCTGCCGCGCCCGGGGCCGCTGCCGCGCCGGGGGCCGTTGCCGCGCCGGGGGCCGCTGGCGCAACCGGGGTCGCTGCCGCGCCGGGGATCGCTGCCGCGCCCGGGGTCGCCGGGATGGCGGAGGGGGCGGGCGGGGCCACGGGGGCGGCCGGCACGCTCGGCAGGGCGTGGCCGTCATGCGGCGGGGCCTGGGCCAGAACCGGCATCGCCGGCAGCAGCAGGGTGGCGAGCAGCAGGGCGGTGCGGGGCATGGGTGGCTCCTGGGTCGTGGGCGGCGGAGGCTGGGGGCTTCCCCCCACGGGAACGCAAGCACCGTGGCCAGGGCTTCCGCCGGACGGCCCGGGTCGGTCCCGCGCCGTGCCGTCCCGGCCGGGTCCGGATGCGGCGCAGGCCGGGCTCAGGGCAGCGCGCCGGCCGTGGCGACCTCCAGGGCGAAGAGCCGGCTGCCGGCGCACAGGAACAGGTGGCGGCCTTCCTCGCCGCCGAAGCACAGGTTGGCCACGGTGCCGCCCGGCACGGGAATGCCGCCCAGCCGGGTGCCGTCGGGGGCGAAGACCTCCACGCCGTCGCCGGAGGAGGAGAACAGGTTGCCCGCCCGGTCCAGGCGGAAGCCGTCGGGCACGCCCTTCAGCGGCTGGGCGAAGCGGCGCTCGTTGCGCAGGTGCCGGCCCTCGGCCACGTCGAAGGCGCGGATTTCCCGGCGCGTGCCGTTGGTGGGCGGGCCCTCGGAGGTGTCGGACACGTAGAGCACCGCCTCGTCGGGCGAGAAGGCCAGGCCGTTGGGCTGCTGCAGCGTGTCCGCCGCGACGGACAGGGTGCCGTCCGCGGGGTCGAGGCGGAACAGGAAGCAGCCGTCCAGCTCGGCCGTGCCGCCGTAGCCCTCATCCGGTTGCAGCAGGCCGTAGGCGGGGTCGGTGAACCAGATCGTGCCGTCGGACTTCACCACGGCGTCGTTGGGCGAGTTCAGGCGCTTGCCCTCGAAGCGGTCGGCCAGCACGCTGCGGCGGCCGTCGGCGTCGATGCGGCTGACGCAGCGGTTGCCGCTCTCGCAGGCGATCAGCCGGCCTTGGCGGTCCACGGTGTGGCCGTTGCTGTGGCCGCTGGGCTCGCGCCGGATGCTCAGGCCCGTGGGCTGCCAGAGCCATTCGCGGTCGGCGCGCACGTCGCTGAACACCAGCCCCAACCCGGGCACCCAGGCGGGCCCTTCGCACCAGCGCAGGCCTTCCGCCAGCTGCACCAGCGGGGCGCCGGGCCGCAGCAGCGCCGCCATCCGCGGGTCGTCGATCCGCGGCTGCACGGGCTGCGCCGCCGCGCCGGGCGGCCGGGCGAAGACGGGGCCGAGGCCGGCAATGGCGGCGCTGACGGCGCGGCGGATGGTGGGCATGGCAGCGCGCTCCGGTGCGGCAAGGGCGTGGCGGCGCGGGTCCGGCACGACGCCGGGCCCGCACGGCCCGGACCGGAAACCCGGCCCCGCCGCAAGCAACGCCGCCCCGCCCCGCGCTGTTCCCGTGGCCGGCGGAAGCGTGATGACCGCCGCAGTCCTGGGACGGGCCGGTCGCCCCGGTGCTGGTCGCTGAGGTCGGGTCTGGAGTGTTCCGGCCGGGGCCAGAGGGGCGCCGCCCCTCTGGACACCTCGCCAGGAGCTTAGGCTCCTGGACCTCATGAGTGCCTCCGGCGGGGGCGGGTTGGCCGACGGTGACCGCCATGACAGACGTGGATCATCCCGCCCCCGCCGGAGGCACTCAACGTGGGGTCCGGGGAGTTTAAACTCCCCGGCGGGGTCCAGGGGCAGCGCCCCTGGCCACGGTCAGAGTCACCCAGACCCGACCCCAGCCACCCGCACCGAAACGACCGGCCCGCCGCAGGGACCGCGCCGCGCAGGTCAGCGGCGGCGCCAGGTGGTGCCTTTGGGGCCGTCTTCCAGCACGATGCCCTGGGCCGCGAGGTCGTCGCGGATGCGGTCGGCTTCGGCCCAGTTGCGCGCCGCCCGTGCCGCGAGGCGGGCGGCGATGGCGGCGTCCACCGCCGCGGCCTCACCGTCGGCGCCGCCCTGGCGCCAGGCTACGGGGTCGCCGCCGAGGATGCCGAGCACGGCGGCGGCGGCGCGCAGGGCGGCCGCGGCGGTGGCGGGCTCGGGGGCCTCGGCCAGGCCGATGCGGCCCAGCACCACGGTGGCGGAACCGCCCACCGCGCCCACGTTGGCCAGGGTGCGCAGGTCGCGCAGCCGCGCCAGGGCGAGCGGGGTGTTCAGGTCGTCGGCCAGCGGTTCCAGCGCCCAGTCGCGGAGCCGCGCCACCTCCTCCGCGTCGGCGCTGCCGCTGCCTTCGGGCAGGCGGGCGAGCAGGGCGTAGAAATCGTCCAGCTCGTGCTTGGCCTCGTCCAGGCGCTCGGGGGTGTAGTCCAGCTCGGCGCGGTAATGGGTGCGCAGCAGCAGGAGGCGGAAGGCTTCGCCGGCCCAGGCGCCGCGTTCGAGGATGTCGCGCACGGTCAGGAAGTTGCCCAGGCTCTTGGACATCTTCTCGCCGTTCACCAGCAGCAGCCCGTTGTGCATCCACAGCCCGGCGAAATGGCTGCCGGGAAAGGCGCAGAGGGATTGCGCGCGCTCGTTCTCGTGGTGCGGGAACAGCAGGTCCTGGCCGCCGCCGTGGATGTCGAAGTCGGCGCCCAGGAACTTGTGCGACATGGCGGAGCACTCGATGTGCCAGCCCGGGCGGCCGCGGCCCCAGGGGCTGTCCCAGCCCGGCGTGTCGGCGTCGGAGGGCTTCCACAGCACGAAGTCGCCGGGGTCGCGCTTGTAGGTCGCGACCTCGACCCGCGCGCCGGCCAGCAGCTCGTCGGGCGAGCGGCCGGAGAGCGCGCCGTAGGCGGGAAAGGAGGCGACGGAGAAGAGCACGTGGCCCTCGGCGGCGTAGGCGTGGCCGCCTTCGAGGAGGCGCCCGATCAGCGCCACCATCTCGGCGATGGTGTCGGTGGCGCGGGGCTCGTGGTCGGGCGGCGCGCAGTTCAGCGCCGCCATGTCGGCGTGGAAATCGGCCGCGGTGCGGGCGGTGATGGCCGCGATCGGCTCGCCGCTCTCGCGCGAGCGCGCGTTGATCTTGTCGTCCACGTCCGTGATGTTGCGGACGTAGGTGACGCGGGCGAAGTGCTGGCGCAGGAAGCGCGACAGCACGTCGAACACCACCACCGGGCGCGCGTTGCCGAGATGCGCGAGGTCGTAGACCGTGGGCCCGCAGACGTAGATGCGGACGTGGTCCGGATCGATCGGGGAGAAATCGACCTTGTGCCGCCGGGCACTGTCGTGCAGCTGGATTTGCGTCATTCGTGAAACTCAGCCCGCCGAAGCGGAGAGCCGCTGGCTGGCGCGGGTGCGCCCGATCAGCGGCAGGAGGGCGTGCAGGTCGGGGCCGTGGTCCTCGCCGGTCAGCGCCCGGCGCAGCGGCAGGAACAGTGCGCGGCCCTTGCGGCTCGTGCGCGCGCCCAGCTCGGCGGTCCAGCGCGACCAGGTGTCGGCGGTCCAGGGCTCGGCGGGCAGGGTGTCGAGGGCGGTGCGGAGGAACTCCGCCTCCTCCGGCTGCACGGGAGGCGAGACCTGGCCTTCCGCCACGTCCAGCCAGTCGCGCGCCTCGGCCACGGTGTCGAGGTTGCCGCGCACCGCCAGCCAGAACGCCTCCGTGGCGCCGGGCGGCAGGGCGTCGCGCACGGTGTCGAACGCCACGGTGTGCAGGTGCTTGCGGTTCAGCGCCAGCAGCTGCCGCGCGTCGAAGCGCGCGGCGGAGCGCGACACCGTCGACAGGTCCCAGTCCGCCACCAGCTCGGGCGGGGTGGCGGGGCGGCTGTCGCGCGAAGTGCCGAGTGCGGCGAGGTAGCCCACGATCGCCGCCGGCTCGATGCCGTCGCGGCGGAACTGGCGCAGGGAGACGCTGTTCTGCCGCTTGCTCAGCGGCTCGCCGTCGGCGTCCACCAGCAGCGGCAGGTGGGCGAAGCGGATCGGCCGCCCCATGCCCAGGGCGCCCATGATGTCCAGCTGGATGCCGGTGTTGGTGACGTGGTCCTCGCCGCGCACGATGTCGGTGATGCCGGTTTCCAGGTCATCCACCACCGAGGTGAAGGTGTACAGGAACGTGCCGTCGGCGCGGATCAGCACGGGGTCGGAGAGCGAGGGCAGCTTGACCTTGCGCTCGCCCATCACGCCGTCGCGCCACTGCGCCTCGCCGCCCGACAGCTTGAAGCGCCAGTAGGGCTGCTTGCCGTTGGCCAGCGCCCGGCCGAGCTGCTCGGCCGTCATCTTCAGCGCGGCGCGGTCGTAGACGGGGGGCTTGTGCTGGCGGCGGCGCTGCTCGCGCTTGAACTCCAGCTCGTCCTCGGATTCCAGACAGGGGTAGAGGCGGCCCAGCGCCTTCAGCTTCTCGGCCGCGGCGGCGTAGCGTTCGGTGCGGTCGGACTGGCGGATCGTCTCGTCCCAGTCGAGGCCGAGCCAGCGCAGGTCCTCCTCGATGGCGCGGGCGTATTCCGGCTTGGAGCGCTCGGTGTCGGTGTCGTCCAGGCGCAGCAGGAAGCGGCCGCCCTGGCGGCGGGCCAGCAACCAGTTGGCGATCGCCTGCCGGGCGTTGCCGACATGCAGGTAGCCCGTGGGGCTGGGGGCGAAGCGGACCTTCACGCGTCCTCATCCTCGTCGTCCGCATCCTCGTCCCGGCGGGGGTCGAGCACGCGCCAGTTGCGCTCCTCGTCATCCTCGGGCGGGTAGGTGGCGAAGCCGTGGATCTCGGCGGTGGAGCGCCAGGCCTCGTCGCCGGCGCCCAGCACGTCCGCGTCCTCGCCGAAGGAGAGCCAGGCTTCCATCACCGCCTCGGGGCGCAGGCCGGGCTGGCGGCAGCGTTCCAGGCTGTCGCGCACGTAGCGGCGGGCGAAGGCATTGGCGTGCTCGGCCGACACGAAGCCGCGGATGGTTTCCACCGGCTCGGCGCCGTTGCCGCCGGACAGGTCGCGGATGCGCACGGCGTAGCCTTCCTCGGGGGGGAGCAGGTCGGGGCCGCCCAGGTCGTCGCTCACGGTGAAGCCGCTCCTTCTGGCCCGGATGGCGGCGCGGGGGCCGGCGCTTCCGGGGATGTGTCGCACAGGGGATAGCGCCAGTCGCGCGCGAAGGCACGCGCGGCGAGCGGCCCGCCCAGCGCGGGGCCGGGCGGCACCCCGCCCCGGTCCCTAGCGGCGCCTTGCAGCCGGCGCCAGACGTGCAGGACGGCGTCGCGCGCATGCCCGTCCCGCCCGAGCGCCTCCAGGTCGGCATCCCCGGCCAGCAGGGCGGTCAGGATGGCGTCGGTTCCCGGCGGGTTTTCGGGGGCGTTTCCCAGGGGGCTTCCTGGCGGGTCGCCCGGCGCGGGACCGGGCAGGTCCGCCAGGAAGCCGGCGTCCGGCCCCGGCAGCCCGGCCGGGCGGGCGGCGTCGCGCCAGCGGGCGAGGCGGTGCAGCGCCGCCTCGTCCAGGTGCTTGAAGGGGGCGAAATCGGCTTCCACCGGTGGACCGAGCAGCAGGGCGCCGCGCGTGGCGGCGGTGAGGAGCAGTTCGCCGGAGGTTTCGGCCAGGCCGCGCAGCACGGCGCCGCGCAGCCGCGCCGCCCCCGCCCCCTCGGCCGCGCCCGGCAGCACCGCGCGCAGGCCGTCCAGTGCCGGCCCGAGAACCAGGGTGTCGCAGCGCAGCCGCAGCCGGGCGGCCAGGGCCCGGGCCGCCGCGGGCGCAGCTTCGGCGGTGCCGGGGGCGGACAGCACCGCCGCGCGGACCCGCCCCGGCCCCAGCGCGTCGGCGGCGGCCGCGGCGAGGAGGGCGCCGGGCCGGTCACCCGCGAGGTCCAGCAGGATGCCGGGATGGTCGCCCGCTTCCACCCGCGCCCGCAGCGCCAGCACCAGGGCGCGCCAGGTGGCTTCCTCCGGCCCCGGCAGGGGGTGCAGCGGGGCGGGCCGGGCGTGCCAGCCGTCCTCGTCGCGCCGCCATTCCGAGGGCGTCCCGCCCGGGGCGAAGAGCGGGCCCGAGACCGGCAGGGAACGGTCGGCGTTGAGCGCGAAGGACGCGCCGTCGAAGACCCGTTCCCCGTCGGCGCCCAGGGCGTTGAGCAGCAGCAGCGGCAGGCCGGTCTCCACCACGCGCGCCACGGCGCGGTCCACCCGGCGCTCCGCCCCGCCCGGCGCGAAGGGCTCGGCGTCCAGGGCCAGCAGCAGTTCCGCCCCGCTCTCGCTCAGGGTTTCGGCCAGGTCGGGGCCGTGCCAGTCGGCGCCGACCAGCAGCCCCAGGCGCAGGCCGCGAAACACCGCCGGGCCGGCGGGCGGGCCGGGGTCGAAGGGGCCGGGCGCGACGTGGCAGGCGCGGCGGGCCAGCACCGCGCCGCCGTCCAGCAGCACCGCGCCGTGGTGGCAGCGCGAACCGTCCTGCCAGGGGGTGCCCAGCACCAGGCCGGGGCCGCCGTCGGCGGTGGCGGCCGCCAGATGCTCTGCGGCGGCGGCGCAGGCGCGCAGCAGCACCGCGCCGGGGCGGTGGAGTTCGGGCGGAAAGCCGGCCAGGGCATAGGGCGGCAGCACCAGCAGGTCGGCGCCGGCCGCCGCGGCTTCGGCGCGCAGGTGCAGGATGCGCCGGGCATTCCCCGCCGGGTCGCCGGGCCGCGGGGCAAAGGGCGCGGCGGCGAGGCGCAGCGTGTCGGGCTGAGGGGCGGGCATCGGCCGGAGCCTAGTGGCTGTGGCGGGCGGCGCCAGCGGCGTCGTTTCGGCACGGTGAAGGCAGCGAGCCGGGGGGAAGTATCCCCCCGGACCCCCTTCTACTTTCGGGAGTCTGGGCGTGCCTCTGGCCAAAGGCGCGCCCAGACTCCCCCAAAAGGACGGGGCCTGGGGGAGTTACTCCCCCAGCCTTTCCCGCCGTATCGGAGCATCGGCCAGCACAACGCGCCGCGGCGCCGGGAATGGCAGCCGCTGCCCGTCGTCACCCTTGCCGGGCACCGCCGCCTTGCGGGACAAACGCGGCCATGCCGCCCAGCCCGCCCGCCCTGCTGCCCGGGGACTTCATCTCCTCGCTGTCCCTGCTCGACGGGGCGGGACAACCCTTCGACCTGCTGCACCAGTCGCTGGCGCACCTGCACCGCGTGCTGGTGTTCTCGCCTCTCCCCGAACTGCCTGAATCCCTGGCGCAGGAAGCCACGGCCCGCGGCGCCACGCTGGTGCTGGTGGAACACCGTGCCCCGGACGGCAGCCCGCCGGGGGGCGCGCCGCTGCGGGTCTTCGACCCGGACCGGCAGCTTGCGGGGATGCTCGGCCTGGCGGCGGGGGGTGCCTCGGTGCTGACGGCGCGCGGGCGGGTCGGGCTGGTGGCGGCGGGGCCAGGTGCGGCGGAGGCGGTGATCCGCTCCCTGCCCGCGCCGGAGCCCGCGGTGATTTGCCGCAGCACCGCCCCCGTGCTGCTGCTGCCGGAGGTGCTGGAGCCCGAGTTGCAGAAGGCGCTGCTGCGGCACTGGCAGAAGGGCGCCAAGATCCGCGACCGCGTGGCCAGCGGCGCCGGCGGGGCAACCGGGGCCGCGGGCGCGGACGGCATCAAGCGCCGCGCCGACGTGCCGCTGGACGACCGCGCGCTGTACGAGACCTTTGCCCGCCGCCTGCAACGGCGCGCCCTGCCCGAAATGTTCCGCGCCTTCCGCTTCCGCGCCGCCAGCTTCGAGCCGCCGCGCATCGGCTGCTACGACGCCGCCGACCGCGGCGCCTTCGGCGCGCATCGCGACAACCGCACGCCCTTTACCCAGCAGCGCCGCTTCGCGCTGAGCCTGAACCTGAACACATCAGGGGAGGACTACGAGGGCGGCACGCTGCGCTTCCCGGAATACGGGCCGGAACTCTATGCCCCCGGTCCCGGCGACGCCGCGATCTTCTGCTGCGATATGCTGCACGAGGCGATGCCGGTGACGCGCGGCCGGCGCTTCGCGGTGTTCACCTTCTTCACCGATGCCGAAGGCGCCCGGCAGGAACAGGAATTGATCCGGCAGCGGGTGGCGGCCGGCGACAAGGGGCTGGGGATGCGCTGAGGCGCGGAGCGCGCGCTCTCCCCTCCCCCGCCCATGCCCGGCCCCGGCCCCGGCCGGCGATGCGCTCGGTCGCGCCCGCCCGCAGGTTGGGATGGCTGACCTTTCCCGCCGGACGCGGCAGGCTGTGGCCTTCGCGGAACAGCGGCTTCAGGAGGCCCCATGACCTGCCTTCCTTTCCCGGCACATCCGGCTTCCGCCGCCCGGGACGAATTCGCGGGGCGCGAGCAGCTCCGGGCCAGTTCGGCGGAGTTCCGGCGGGAGGTGATCGAGGTCACCGACGGGGTCTTCGCGGCGGTCGGCTATTCCGCGAGCAACGTGACGCTGATCCAGGGCGAGGGCGGCTGCGTGATCGTGGACACCGCGGCCAACCCGGCCGATGCGCGCGACATCGTGGAAGCCTTCGGCAGCCGGATGCGCCGCCCGGTTCGCGCCATCCTCTACACGCACAACCACCCCGACCATTCCGGCGGCGCCACCGTCTTCGCCGGCGACGACCGGCCGGAAATCCACGCCCACCGGACGCTGGTCGAAGCCGGGCCGGAATTCGGCCGCGGGGCACGCGGCGGCGGCGACGCCTTCGGCCTGGGCCTGCCGGACGCGCTGTTCATCAACGCCGGAACCCAGCTGGAATACGGGCGGCGGACGCCGCATACGCGCGAGGGCTTCCTGGCCCCGACCCACACCTTCGGCGGCAAGGAAGCGGTGATCGAGGTCGCCGGCCTGCGGCTGCACCTGATCCACACGCCGGGCGAGTCCCCGGAGAACCTGGCCGTCTGGCTTCCCGCCAAGGGCGTCCTGCTGCCGGGCGACGATTTCTACAAATCGTACCCGAACCTGTCGCCGCTGCGCGGCTTGCGCCTGCGGCCACCCGAGCGGTGGATCGCCAGCCTGGAGCGGATGCTCGCGCTGGAGGCCTGGTTCCTCGTGCAGGGGCACATGCGCCCGGTGCTCGGGCGGGAGGCGGTGCGCGAAGCCCTGACGGCCTATCGGGACGGCATCCGAAGCGTGCTCGACCAGACCCTGGACGGCATCCGGCGGGGCAGGACCCCGGATGAGCTGGTGCAGGAGGTGAGGCTGCCGCCCGAACTGGCGGCGAGCCCCTTCCTGCAGGAATACTACGGCTGCGTGGCCTGGACGGTTCGCGGCATCTTTGCCGATACCGTCGGCTGGTTCGACGGCAACCCGACCAACATCTTTCCGCTGCCACCGGCAGAGCGCGCCGCGCGGATGCTGGACCTGGCCGGCGGCGCCGAGGCCATGCTGGCCCGGGCCCGCCGGGCGATGGAGGAGGGCGCATTCCAATGGGCGGCCGAGCTGGCCGACCACCTCCTGACGGTGGATCCCGCGCAGGCCGATGCCCGGAAGGTCAAGGCGGCGGCGCTGACCGAACTCGGGGAGCGGCAGGTCAACGCCACCGCCCGGAACTACTACCTCACCGCGGCGCAGTTCCTGCTGCGGGGCCAGGTCGCCCCTGCGGAACCGACCGGTCCGGGACGGGAACAGGCCCCTCCCGGCCGCGGCGCCGTCCCTGCCCCGCCGGAAGCGCTCAGCGTGGGGGGCGCAGCAGGAACTCGCGCCCGACCTTGACGCGGGGCACGCCATCATAGGCCACGATGTCGGCCGTGGCGTAGGTTTCGCCCCAGCTGTCGGGGATAAAGGAGCCCGTGCCGACCACGTCCAGCGGCGCCTTGGCCTCCGCCATCACGCGGCACTTGTTCACCGAGAAGCCGGAGGAGGCGATGATCCGCACCTTGGGGAAGCCGGCCTCGTCCAGCGCCTCGCGCATGCGCCAGATGGCGGCGGCCGACACGCCGGTGCCCACGAGGTAGCGCAGCTCCGTGTCCGACCGGTAGCGGCGGATGGCGCCGGGGACGTGGCGTTCCAGCGCGTCGTAGGACAGGCCGGGGTCGAGCCCTTCCAGGAAGCGGCCGCCATGCGTGTCCAGCCGCACCGAGAGCCGGCCCGCGGCGGCGAGATCGGGGAAGCGCCGGCACACGGCCAGTCCGTCCGTGACCTCGGCGCCGAAGTAATCGGTCAGCACCGTCAGGTCGTCATCCGGGTAGGTGTCGCGGAACATCTCGGCCGCGCGCACGGTGGAGCCGGCATAGCCGATCAGGGCGTGCGGCATGGTGCCCATGCCCCGGGCCGCGCCGAACCAATGGGCGGTGGCGTCGCTGGCGCAGCCGGTGAAGCCCTTGGCACCCTCGCGCTGCGCGGCCCGGCTGCCGACGGAGGCCGCATAGGCCATCAGCTCCTGCATCTCGGCGCCGGCGCAGTGCCGGGCGTCCATGGCCAGGAAGGGAACGGCGGGCAGTTCCAGGCTCATCTGGTAGGCGTTGTGCGCCGCGACACAGGCGGCGCCGAGCTTCTGCAGGATCAGGGTTTCCAGATCCGCCAGCGCGGTGAAGGAGCCGGTCAGGTACAGGATCGGGTCGCCCGCCCCGACCCAGGCGCCTTCCTCGTGCATCAGCTGGATCTCGACCGCGGCGCCGCGGCGCGCCATCACCGCGCGCACCCAGTCCAGCATCAGCCGCGGGGCGGACACCACGGGACGGCGCAGGAACACCGCGTAGGTCACGCGGCAATCGCCATGCGCGGCCACGATGGCCTTGGTGCGGTTGAAGTAGCTGTCCGTGCGGGCGGAAATCTCCGCCTCGGAGGAGGCGGGGACCTGCCCCTCGGAGGAGGCGGGAAGCCCCGCCCCGGAGGATGCGGACGTGCCGTCGGCCACGGGTGCGGTTTCCCTCACTGCGCCGCTTGCAACGGCAGGGCGGGCGCGCCGGGGCGGCGGTTCTTCAGCTCTTCGGCCACCAGGAAGGCCAGTTCCAGCGACTGCTCGGCGTTCAGCCGCGGGTCGCAGGCGGTGGCGTAGGAACGGCTGAGGTCGGCCTCGGTCAGCCGGTGGGCGCCGCCCAGGCATTCCGTGACATCCGTGCCGGTCATCTCGATGTGGACGCCGCCGGGCCAGGTGTTGCAGGCCTGGTGCACGTCGAAGAAGCCGCGCACCTCCCGCAGGATCGCGTCGAAGGAGCGGGTCTTGTAGGAGCCGGCGGCCACGGTGTTGCCGTGCATGGGGTCGCAGATCCAGGTGACCTTGCGCCCCTCGGCGGCGAGCGCCCGCACCAGCGCGGGCAGCTTCTCCTCCACCTTCTCCGCCCCCATGCGGGAGATCAGGGTCAGGCGCCCGGCGACGTTGCTGGGGTTCAGCCGCTCGCACAGCGCCAGCAGGTCGGCGGCTTCCGTGGTGGGCCCGACCTTGAGCCCCAGCGGGTTGGCCACGCCGCGCAGGAATTCCACGTGGGCGCCCTCGGGCTGGCGGGTGCGGTCGCCGATCCACAGGAAGTGCGCCGAACAGGCGTAGAAGCGGCCGCGATGGGTGGAGGGCTCGCGGGTCAGCGCCTGCTCGTAGGGCAGCAGCAGCGCCTCGTGGGAGGTGTAGAACTCGGTTTCGCGCACCTGCGGCGCCTCGCTCATGCCGCAGGCGGCCATGAAGCGCAGCGTCTCGTCGATGCGGTGCGCCAAGTCCTGGTAGCGCGCGGCCAGCGGCGAGCGCGCCACGAAGCCCTGGTTCCAGCGGTGCACCTCATGGAGGTCGGCATAGCCGCCGGTGGCGAAGGCACGCAGCAGGTTCAGCGTGGCGGCGGACTGGAGATAGGCGAACTCCATCCGCGACGGGTCTGGCACCCGGGCGGCGGGGGAGAATTCCGGCCCGTTGACGATGTCGCCGCGATAGGAGGGCAGCACCGCCTCGCCCCGCTTCTCCACGTCCGAGGAGCGCGGCTTGGCGAACTGCCCGGCCATGCGGCCCAGCTTCACCACGGGCAGCGAGGCGCCGAAGGTCAGCACCACGGCCATCTGCAGCAGCACGCGAAAGGTGTCGCGGATGCTGTCGGCGCGGAAGTCGCCGAAGGATTCCGCGCAGTCGCCCCCCTGCAGCACGAAGGCGCGGCCTTCCGCGGCATCGGCCAGGCGCGCGGTCAGCCGGTCGGCCTCGCCGGCGAAGACCAGCGGCGGAAAGGAGGCGATCTTGCCTTCCATGGCGGCCAGCGCGTCGCGGTCGGGATAGTCGGGCACCTGCCGGATCGGCATGTCGCGCCAGGAGCCGGGGTGCCAGGGGAGGCTGTTCATCGTTTCTCGTGACGTGTCCGTGGAGGCCGGGCGACCATAGACGCCGCCCAGCCCCCGGGGAAAGCCTCAGGCGGCTTCCTCGGTCTCCGCCGCCTGCGGGTCTCCCACGCGCCGGGCGGGGGAGCGCAGGGTGACGAACTCCTCCGCCGCGGTGGGGTGGATGCCGATCGTGCGGTCGAACTGCTCCTTGGTCAGCCCGTTCACCACCGCCACCGCCACGCCCTGCAGGATTTCCGGCGCGTCCTCGCCCAGCATGTGGGCGCCCAGGATCACCCGGGTTTCCGCATCCACCAGCAGCTTCATCAAGGCCCGGCGGCCGGCGCGCTTGGTGATGGTGTGGCGCATCGGGTTGAATCGCGTCACGTAGACCTCGGTGGGGCCGCGCTCGGCGGCCTCTTCCTCCGTCAGGCCGACGCTGCCTATGGGCGGCGCGGAGAACACCGCCTTGGGCACGTTGTCGAAGGAGGCATGGCGCGGCCCGCCGCCGAACAGCGTGTCGGCCAGGGCATGGCCCACCGCGGTGGCCACGGGGGTGAGGTTCACCCGGTCGGTGACGTCACCGATGGCGAAGATATGCGCCTGGCTGGTGCGCTGGTCGGCATCCACCCTCACCGCGCCCTTGTCGTCCACAGCCACGCCTGCGGCCTCCAGCCCCAGGTTCTTGGTCGCCGGCTCGCGCCCCACGGCCAGGAACACCACGTCGCCTTCCAGCAACTGCCCGGAGGCCAGGGTGACGATGCGGCCGTCACCGGCGGCGCCCAGGCTCTCGATCTTCTGGCCGGCATGCACCTGGATGCCGTTGGCGGCCAGCGCCTCGGCCAGGGCTTCGCGGATTTCCTGGTCGAAGCCGCGCAGGGGCAGCTTCTGGCGGTAGGTCAGCCGCACGTCGACGCCCAGCCCGTGCAGCAGGCAGGCGAACTCCACGCCGATATAGCCGCCGCCAATCACCACGGCCCGTTCCGGCCGCTTCTCCAGGGTGAACAGGTCGTCCGAGATCAGCCCGCACTCCACGCCGGGCAGGTCGGGGCGGATGGGATGGCCGCCCACCGCGATCACGATCTTCTCGGCCGTGACGCGCTGCTCGCCCACCTGCAGCGTGTGCGCGTCCACGAAGGTGGCGTTGTTCTCGAACACCGTGGCGCCGGCGCCTTCCAGCATGCGGCGGTACAGGCCGGACAGGCGCGCCACCTCGCGGTCGCGCGCTTCGCGCAGCACGGACCAGTCATGCTCGCCCTTGGTGGCACCGGTCCAGCCGAAGGCGGCGGCGTCCTCGATCCACTGGCCGTACTCGGCGGCCTGCACCATGATCTTCTTGGGCACGCAGCCAACATTGACGCAGGTGCCGCCCCAGTGCCGCCCCTCGGCGACGCCGACCCGGGCCCCATGCCCGGCGGCGATCCGCGCACAGCGCACGCCACCGCTGCCGCCGCCGATCACGAAAAGGTCGAAGTCGTATCCAGCCATGGGAGTCCCCGCGTTCCGGCCACAAGGTCGGGACGCCCGCAGGTCGCGGCAAGTCCCGGACCGCCCCGCCCCCACCCGGCCGGCCCGCGCGGCGGCAATGCCTGGTCCGTGGGTTCCGGGTGGCTGCGGTTGTTCTGGGGTGCCCTGGCCTGGGCCAGAGGGGCCCTGCCCCTCTGGACACCCCGCGAGGAGCTTAGCCGCGACCTCATGAGTGCCTCCGGCGGGGGCGGGATGGCCCACGTCAGTCATGGCGGGCAACGTCGGCCAACCCGCCCCCGCCGGAGGCACTCAACGTGGGGTCCGGGGAGTTTAAACTCCCCGGCGGGGTCCAGGGGCAGCGCCCCTGGCCGACGCCTGAACACCACGGAACAACCGCCACCGTCGGACCCGGAAACGCGAACGGCCCGCGGCGGGGTGCCGCGGGCCGTTGCGGGGGCCGGGGTTCAGCGCGCCGGGGGTTCGGCGGCGGGCGGGGCCGGCGGCGTGGCCTGGGTGCGGCGGGCGGGGGTGCGGCGCTGCGACAGTTCGTCGCGGGCGAGGGCACCGTCGCCGTCGCGGTCGGCCATACGGAACATGGCCTCCGCCATCGGGCGCAGCTCCGTCAGGGTGACGCGGCCGTCGCGGTCGGCATCGGCGGCGCGGAACATGGCGTCGCCGCGCTGCTGCGCGCCGGCGGGCACCGGGCGGTTGTTCATCTGGCGCGAGGCGTAGGCCTGCAACTCCTCGCGCGTCACGCCGCCGTCGCCGTTGCTGTCCACCTCGGCAAAGCGGGCGGACAGGAAGGTCCAGCCTTCCTCGGCCGTGACGCGGCCGTCGCGGTTGGCGTCGGCGGCCTCGAACATGCGGGCGGGGCCGCGTGGGCCGCCGGGGCCGGGCTGCGCCAGGGCGGGCAGGGCGCCGAGGCCGGACAGCAGCACGGCGGCCAGGGCGACGGTTCTGGGAAGGGGACGCATCGGGCGCTTCTCCTGGAGCGGGAACCGCATGAAGGTGGCCCGCCGATGTAACGGCCCCAGCACGGGCCGCGTGAGGAAGAGTGACAGGCCGGGCGGTCGCCGTCCCCTGGCCGGCGGGTGGCTTGCCGGGGGTTGCCGTCCCCTAGCCCGCGGGCCGCTACCAGCGGGCGGCCGCCTCGGCGCGGCGGCGCTCCTCGTCCCGCCGGCGGTTCTGCTCGGCGCGGCGGCGGTCCTGCTCGGCCCGCAGGCGGCTGCGTTCCTCGGCAGCGCGGCGGGCTTCGGCGTCGCGGCGCCACTGCTCCTCGCGCCAGCGACGGCGCTCCTCGCCACGCCAGCGCCAGTCCTCGGCGCGGCGGCGGTCCCATTCGTCGCGGCGGCGCTCGGCTTCGATGCGCCCGCGGTCGATCTCCACCCGGCGGCGCTCTTCCTCGGCGCGCCAGCGGTCGGCCTCGGCGCGCTGGCGGTTCTGCTCGTCCAGCCAACGGTTGCGGTCGTCCTGGGCGCGGTTCCAGGCGTCGCGGTCCTGATTGGCCTGCCATTCCCAGGGCTGCGCCAGGGCGGGGGCGGCGACGGCCAGCGGCAGCAGCGCGGCGAGAGTGAAGAGCGAACGGCGGTTCATGGCGAGAGCATCCCCGGAGCTGGGAGAAAGGCAGCCGGGAGGATGCGGGTTGCCGGTGGCGTCCCCTGGGCGCGGAGATGGTGGGAAAATGGCAGCCGCGCCGGTCGCGGGCGCGGCTGCCAGGGCGCCTCAGGCCTTCGGTGCGCCGCCCTCGCCGAGGTCCCAGTACATGCCGGCGAAGGCGGCGATGCCCTCGCGCAGCAGGGCGGGAATGGCGTGCTCGTCCGGCCCGTGCTGCTGGCATCCGTTGTAGGAATGCGGCACCCAGACCAGCGGCACGCCCAGCGCGTCCACGAACACGTCGCCGGGCAACCCGCCGGCGGCGTTGGGGATCACCTGCACCCGCGTGCCGAGGGTGCGCTGCATGCTTTCCTGCGCCCAGCGGACCCAGGGATGGTGCGGGTCGGTGCGGCTGCCGGGCATGCGCAGCCCGCCATTCTCGATCTGCACCAACTGGAAGCCATGCTCGTCGAGGTGGCGGCGCAGCGTCGCCTCGAAGGTGCCGGGGTCGGTGTCCACGGTGTAGCGGATCTGGCAGTGGGCGCGGGCATCGGGCGCCACGGCGTTGACCGGGTTTTCCGGGCGGCCGGAGGTCATGGCCAGCACGATGAAGGAGTTCCAGCCGTAGATCTTCTCGGCCGCGGTGAAGCCCGGCTCGCCCCAGTCCGGGTCGATGGTGGCGGCGATGCCGCCGCCGCCCACGGGGCAGCCTTCCAGCACCGCCTTGACGCTGGCCGGCACGCCGTTCGGCGGCAGCCAGCCGCGCACCAGGATCTTACCGTGGCGGTCCACGATCGCGGCCAGCGCGTGCGCCAGCACGATCGCCGGGTCGGTGGTCAGCCCGCCCCAGTGGCCGGAATGCACCCCGCCGGGCCGCAGCTTCACCACGAGGTCGCAGTGCCAGGTGCCGCGCGTGCCGGTGGCGATGGTGGGCAGTTCCGGCTCCACGCGCGGGCCGTCGGAGGCGATCAGCACGTCGGAGGCGAGCTCCTCCTTGTGGGCGAACACGAAGTCGCGCAGCCCCATGGAGCCGCGCTCCTCGCAGGTCTCGATCAGCACCTTCACGTTGAAGCCCAGCTTGCCGCCGCGCTCGGCCATAACGGCTTCCAGGGCACACAGGTCCAGGGCGTGCTGGCCCTTGTTGTCCACCGTGCCGCGGCCGTACCAGCGGCCGTTCCGCTCGGTGACGGTCCAGGGGGCCAGGCCGGGGGACCACTGCTCGTCCAGGCCGCGCACGGTGTCGCCGTGGCCGTAGAGCAGCACCGTCGGCAGCGACGGGTCCTCGATCCGCTCGGCGGTCAGGATCGGGCCGAAGCCGGCGTGCGGGTTGTCGTGCACCGTGACCGCGAAGCCGATCTGCCCGAGCCAGGGGCGCAGCCCTTCTTCCAGGTAGCGGCGGCAATCGGCGGCATGGGCAGGGTCCTGCGAGGTGGAGGGGATCGCCACCAGCGCCGCCAGCCGGTCGCGGAACTGCTCGTCGAACAGCACCCGTGCCCGTTCCAGCGCCGCGTCGCGCCCCTGCCCTGCTGCCGTCATGTGGTTCCTGGCTCCTGCCTGTTCGGTGCGGCGGCCAGGGTGAACCGGGATGCGAAGGCTTGGAACCCCTCAGCGGGTGCGCGCGGGCCCGCCCGTGCCGCCGCCGCCGCCCGCCGTGCTGCCCGCGAACAGCGCGGCCGCCGCGGCCAGCGGGATCAGCGACAGCGCCGGCAACAGGGCCGAGGGCGCGGTTTCCGCCGGCACGGGGGCGGGCGCGACGGTGCTGTAGGCCATCGGCGCCGGAGCGGGGCGCGCCGCCATGCGCGGCGGGGCACTGCGCGGCGCCACCACCACCCCCGAGCCGGCCGGCACCACCACGGTGCGGACCTCCTGCGCGCGCGCCAGGGCAGGCACCAGCGCCAGGCCGGTCAGAAAGGCCGCCATCGGCCAGCCGAAATGGGGCATGGGGTGCCGCGCGCTCCGAACCACGGTGTGCCGGCCCCCTGCCCCGCCGAATCCGGCCGCGGCACGATGCCAATCCCACATCGAAGCGCGCCCCGCCCCCCGGACGCAAGCCACCCGCCGCGTGATGCCGGGCGGGATGGCCGCCGGTGTCGGGTGCGTTGGGCGGTTGCGCCTGGATGTTCTCGCCGTGGTCAAGGGGGCTCTGCCCCCTTGGAGCCCCCGCGAGGAGCTTAGGCTCCTCGACCTCATGAGTGCCTCCGGCGGGGGCGGGCCGGACAACGTGACCCTCAATGACTGCCGTCGACCAACCCGCCCCCGCCGGAGGCACTCAACGTGGGGCCCGGGGAGTTTAAACTCCCCGGCGGGGTCCAGGGGCAGCGCCCCTGGCCAACGTCAAAACAACCAAACCCAACCGCCCAAGCAGACCCGGCATCCAAGCGGCCCATCCCACCCGGAGGTCAGGGCGTCCGGGCGTGCAGCCAGCGGCGGAGGGCGACGAGGGACCAGATGGCTTCCACCACGCCGAAGGGCCAGGCGCCCTGCAGGAAGCCGTAGGCGGAGCCCAGGGCGCAGGCGGCAGCGAACAGCAGCACGAACCAGGGGCTGCGGTCTTCCAGCGCGTAGCACAGCAGCATCGCCGACACCGCGAAGAGGCCGAAGGCGGTCAGCCCGTCCACGGGGGCGTGCCGCGCGTCAGAAGCCCTGTTCCAGCACGCGGGTGCCGGTCACGCCGGGGTCGGCGGCCGGCTGCACGGTCCAGCCCTCGATGCCGTCGAGGCGCCGGACCTCCTGCGCCAGGGCGCCCAGGGCGATCTCGCAGACCGGCAGCGGGCCGGGTTCGGCCAGGCGCTGCAGCGTGCGCTCGCCGCCGTCGCGGAAGCGGCGGGGGGCCAGGGCCTCGGCCGCGGCGCTGCGCCGCCCGGCACCGAGGTCGCGCGAGGCCTGGGCCAGGGCGCCGGCGGCATCGGGTGCGGGAATGCCGGCCAGGGTGCCGATGGCCTCGCGCATCTCCTCACGCGCCGCCTGCACGCGCTCGCGCACGCCGTTGTTCACGGGCGCCCAGCGCGGGTTGCTGGCCATGTCGGCGGCCAGCCATTCCAGCAGGGCGGCGGCACGGGCGGTGCGGGCCGCGTTGCCGGTCAGGGCGCGGCCGCCGTCGCGGAAGCTCTCGTCGAGCTCGGCAATGGCTTCGCGGCCCGGATCGGCGCTGCGCAGCAGCCCCGGGGGCGGCGGCACCGGGCCGCGCGGCGTGCGCAGCTCGGCACAGGCCGCCAGGGCCAGGGGAAGGGCGAGGATGGAAAGCGCGAGTCGTCGTTGCATCCCGCCCATGGTCCCGTGCGGCGGCTCACATGCCCAGGGGGAAAACGTCGTCGCGGCCGAACTCCAGGTCGCGGATGGCGCGGCGGAAGGCCAGCACCGCTTCCGGCTCGCGCGGCATGGCGGCCAGGCGGTCGGGCGTGTCGGGCGAGAAGACCGGGGCCGGCAGGGCGGCGGCCAGGGCGGCGCGGTCGTTGCTGGCCAGGGCCGGCAGCGCGCGTTCCAGGCTGTCGATCACCAGCTGCGCCGGGGCATTGGCGGCGATGCCCATGTCGCGGCGGATGGCGCCGCGCGCGGCCCCCATGGCAGGGCCGGTGATGGAGGAGAAGTTGGTGAAGGTGATGTTGCGCGGCACTTCCTCGGCCAGCCATTCCAGCCGCATCACGTTCACCGCCGCGTCGGCCGGCTTGCCCGCCAGCAGCGGCGGCTGCCGAAAGGCGGCGTCGGCGCCGTAGATCACGTTGATCACCGGCGACTGCGGCCCGTTGGAAGCGATGGGCGGCAGGCGCGTCGGCGGTGCCTGGGTGGCGCAGGCCGCGAGAAGCAGGCCGCCCCCGAGCAGGGCGGCGCGCAGCAGGGTGATGGCGGCGGGCATGGGCTTCCTCCGGGCGGGTCGTGGCGCGGAAGGGGAAGCGACACGGCGCGCCGCCGGGTTGCTAAGTCAACGCGACGTTGATCTTCGGGTTCTTGGAGCGCACGCAGTCGATCAGGTACTCGGCCATGCTGCGCGTTTCCTCGTCCACCTCGCGGTTGCGCAGCAGCACCCACATCTCCGTCGCGGCGATCACCTTGCTGCCGCGCCAGTCCGCCTTGCCGTCCGGACCGGCGCCGATCTCACCGACGCAGAAGCGGACGCGGCCGCGGGCATTGGACGCGTAGATGCCCGACACCGCGCGCCAGGCGATGAAGCCGTTCACGTTCCAGGGCTCCAGCCTGTCCAGCACTTCCAGGTGCCCGTACATCGTGGTCACGCCGATATCGGCGCCGGGCGGCGAGGGCAGTTCCTTGAGGATGTCCGGCAGCATGACGAAGTCGTTGCGGGCGCGGTCGGCGGATTTCAGCCGCTCCAGCTCCTCCCACATCGCGCGGGTGCGGTTGCCACTGGGCTTGCCGGTCGCGGCGGCGAGCTGGTTGCGCCACTGACTGCTGAGAAAGGCGGCGGCGTAGACGACGCTGCGGTCATCCGGCGCCGCGATCATGTTGCGCACGCCCGGATTCTGGCTGAGGTAGCGCAGGAATTCCTTGGTCCGCGCGTGCATTCCCGCGCCGGCTGCCACGGTGGCCCCAATGGGCATGGATCGATTCTCTCCCCCTGTTCAACGCGAAACCGGGGCGGCCCGTTCTGGGCAGCCCCGGTTCCGTTGCGGGCCCGCAATGCCATATCGAATCGAACCCGTAAAGACCGCCCTTTGCCCCGGCGGCGTGCGGGCGGGGGCGGCGGGGAGGAAGCGCAGATCGGGGGGAAATGTGTGGCCCGCGGAACGGCGCCGTGCCGTTCCGCGGCGGCTCTGCGTCAGCCCGCCTGGCTGGCGCGGTGGCGGCGGGCGAGCTGGACGTAATGCGGCGCGGTACGGTCGAAGCGGGCGCGCTCCTCCGCGCTCATCACCCGCACCAGCCGGGCGGGCGAGCCGACCCACAACTCATTGGGGCCGATGCGCTTGCCGGGCGGCAGCAGCCCGCCGGCGCCGAGCATGCCGCCTTCCTCGATCACCGCGCGGTCCAGCACCGTGGCGCCCATGCCCACGAAGGCACGGTTCCGCAGGGTGCAGGCATGGATGATGCAGGCATGGCCGATCGTCACGTCGTCGCCGATCGTGGTGGGCTCGTCGGCGTTGAGGTGGACGATCGTGCCGTCCTGGATGTTGGAGCGCGCGCCCACCGTGATGCGCGCCGTGTCGCCGCGCAGCACGCAATGGTACCAGACGCTGCTCTCCTCCCCCAGCTCCACGTCGCCCACCACCAGCGCGGTGGGGGCGACCCAGGCGGTGGCGTGGAGGCGCGGCAGGATGCCCTCGTAGGGCAGGATCGGGCCGGCGGCGCTCATGCCGCGCGCCCCAGCCGGGCTTCCACGTCCACGCCCAGCATCAGGCCGAGGTTCTGCACCGCCGCCCCCGAGGCGCCCTTGCCCAGGTTGTCCAGCCGCGCCACCAGCACGGCGTGGTGCCGGGCGTCGTTGCCGAAGACCCGCAGCTCCAGCGCGTTGCTGTCGTTGAGCGCTTCCGGTTCCAGCTTGTTGGACGGGTCGGCCGGCAGCACGCGCACCCAGGGGGAACGGGCGTAGTGCTTCTCCAGCGCGGCGCGCAGGTCGGCGCTGCGGGGGTTGCCCGGCAGCGCGTCGAGGTGCAGCGGCACCGACACCAGCATGCCCTGGCGGAAATGCCCGACGCTGGGCACGAAGATCGGCCGCCGCATCAGCCCGGAATAGCGTTGCAGCTCCGCGACGTGCTTGTGCTCCAGGCCGAGGCCGTAGAGCTCGAAACTCGGGGCGCCCTTGCTCTCGTGCTCGGCGATCATGGACTTGCCGCCGCCGGAATAGCCGGACACCGCGTTCACCGTGATGGGGAAGTCGGCCGGGACGAGGCCGGCATCCACCAGCGGGCGCAGCAGCGCGACGGCGCCGGTGGGGTAGCAGCCCGGGTTGGACACGCGGGGTGCGGCGGCGATCGCCTCGGCCTGGCCGGCGGCGAGCTCGGGAAAGCCGTAGACCCAGTCGGGCGCGGTGCGGTGCGCGGTGGAAGCGTCCAGCAACTTCGGGGCGCGCTCGCCCAAGGAAGCGGCCACGGCGGCGGCCTCGCGCGCCGCATCGTCGGGCAGGCAGAGCACCACGGCGTCCACCTCGGCCATCAGGTCGCGCTTGGCCGCGGGGTCCTTGCGTCGCTCGGCCGGCAGGGAACGCAGGACGAGGCCGGGCAGCGCCGCGAGGCGCTCCACGATCTGCAGCCCGGTGGTGCCGGACTCGCCGTCCACGAAGACGCTGGGCAGGGGACCCTTGGGCATGACGCGGGAACTCCTCTCCTCGGGTGGGATGGCGCACGGGTCGCGCCGGAAAAGCAAGACGGGGGTGGGAAAGCAGAAAGGGCGGCCCCCTGCGGGACCGCCCTTGCCGTATGAACCGTGCCGCCAGGGCCCGGGCGCCGATGGGCGCCCGCGGCCCGATCAGCGCTTGGAGAACTGGAAGCTTCGGCGGGCCTTGGCCTTGCCGTACTTCTTGCGCTCCACCACGCGCGGGTCGCGCGTCAGGAAGCCGGCCTTCTTCAGGATCGGGCGCAGGGCCGGCTCGTAATAGGTCAGGGCGCGGCTGATGCCGTGGCGCACCGCGCCGGCCTGGCCGGACAGGCCGCCGCCGACCACGGTGCAGTTCACGTCGAACTGCTGGTAGCGGTCGGCCACCAGGAAGGGCTGGGCGATCAGCATGCGCAGCACGGGGCGGGCGAAATACTTGCTCATCGCCTTGCCGTTGATCTCGACCGTGCCCTTGCCGGGCTTGATCCAGACGCGGGCCACGGCGTTCTTGCGCTTGCCGGTGGCGTAGGAGCGGCCCTGGGCGTCGCGCTTGGGCTCGACGGGGATGGCATCCTGCACGCCGGCGGCGGCCGGGGTGCCGGCGACCAGCGTCTTGAGGTCGGCCAGCGAGTTGCCCGTGGTCGGGGAAGAGGTCTGCTCGCTCACGGTTTAGGCGGCCTTGTTCTGGTCGCCGCCAGCGGCAACGGCGACGTTCTTGCGGTTCATGCCGGCGACATCCAGCGTCGAGGGCGTCTGGCCGGCATGCGGGTGCTCGGCGCCGGCATAGACGTGCAGGTTGCGCATCTGCTGGCGGCCGAGGTTGTTGCGGGTGATCATGCGCTCCACCGCCTTCTCGATCACGCGCTCGGGGAAGCGGCTGTCGAGGCGCTCGCGCACCGAGCGGCCCTTGATGCCGCCGGCGAAGCCGGTGTGCCAGTAGAAGATGGACTGTTCCGCCTTGGCGCCGGTGACGCGCACCTTGCGGGCGTTCACGATCACGACGTGGTCGCCGCAGTCGACATGCGGGGTGAAGGTGGACTTGTGCTTGCCGCGGAGGCGGTTGGCGACCAGGGCGGCGAGGCGGCCGAGCACGAGCCCGTCCGCGTCGATGAGCACCCAGTCCTTCTTGACCTCCGCCGGCTTGATCGAGCGGGTCTGCGTCGCGAGCATGATGATCCAATAAAGCGCGTGAAATCGCCGCCGGATATCGCCGTTGCGGCCCGGCGCGTCAAGCGAAAAGCCGGGTTTCCGGCTGGTGGTATTTTCATACCACATGGCGTGGTAGCAGAATACCACCGATGTTTCCCGGCGTCGCGCGAACCCTGCCGGCCCTCGCGGCGGCGGGGGGGGCACCCCACCTCGCGGCGGTGCGGCGCAGCCTTCTCCTCCTCCTGCTCTTCGTCCTGCTCGGCAGCAGCATCGCCTTTTCCGGCCTGCTGCGGCTGCCGCCGGCATGGGACCCCTGGGCGCCGCTGGACCTGCGCGCCCCGCCCAACCTGCTGACCCGCCCCAAGCTGGCGCGCATGGACTGGCAGCCGGAGAACTGCTTCGCCGCCTTCGCGGCCTCCGGCATCGCGGTGTCGCGGGTGCCCGACCGCGACGGCGGCGAGGACTGCCCCATCCTGGGGGCGCTGCGCCTGTCCACCGGCGGCGCCGCGCTCGCCCCGCCCGGTCCGGTGGCGACCTGCGCCCTGGCCGCCGCCTGGACCATCTTCGAGGCGCATGCCGTGCAGCCGGCCGCGGCGCGGCATTTCGGCCAGGCGGTGGTGCGGGTGCGGCAGCTCGGCACCTTCAACTGCCGGGCGGTGCGCGGCGGCACCCGGCGCTCGGAACACGCCACGGCCAGCGCGCTGGACGTCGCCGGCTTCACCCTGGCCGACGGGCGGGAGGTGACGCTGCTGCGCGACTGGGACGACCCCGGCCCGCGCGGCGCCTTTCTGCGGGAGGTGCGGGCGGGCGCCTGCCGGGTCTTCGACGGCGTGCTGGGGCCGGACTACAACGCGGCGCACCGCGACCACTTCCACCTCGATCGCGGGCCGTGGAGAAGCTGCCTTTGAGTTCGGGACCCATCGCCGTGATCGGCGCGTCCGGCCGGTCCGGCGCCGCGCTGTGCCGCGCCCTGCTGGCCGCGGGGGAAGCCTTCCGCCCGGTGGTGCGCGACCCCGGCCGCTGGCGTGCCACCGGCCTGCCGGGCGAACCGGCGGTGGCCGACTTGCGCGACCCGGCGGCGCTGCGGGCGGCGCTGGCGGGGGCCGGGCGGGTGGCGAGCTGCGCCCATGCCCGGCACGCGCCGGCGGTGATCGCGGCGGCCCCCGCGGGGGCACCGCTGGTGCTGATGGGCAGCACCCGGCGCTTCTCGCGCTGGCGCGACGCGCATGGCGACGGCGTGCGCGCCGGCGAGGCGGCGCTGCTGGCGAGCGGCCGGCCGGGCGTGATGCTGCACCCCACCATGATCTTCGGCGCCGAGGGCGAGGACAACGTGCAGCGCCTGGCCGCGCTGCTGCGCCGCTTGCCGGTGGCTCCGCTGCCGGGCGGCGGCCGCGCCCTGGTGCAGCCGGTGCATCAGTCGGACGTGTCGCGCGCCCTGCTGGCGGCGCTGCGGCGGGACTGGGACGGGCCGCGGGCGATCGTGGTGGCCGGCCCTGCCGCACTGCGCTACGCCGACTTCCTGGCCGCGGTGTGCCGCGCCGCCGGGGTGGCGCCGCGCCGGGTGCTGCCCGTGCCGCTCTGGCCGCTGCTGGTCCTGGCGCCGCTGACGCGGCTGCTGCCCGGCCTGCCCACCGTGCGCGCGGCGGAGCTGCGCCGCCTGGGGGAGAACAAGGATTTCGACGTCGGGCCGCTGCGGCGGGAGCTGGGCGTGGACCCGATCGGGCTGGAAGAAGGGCTGCGCCTGACCTTTTCGCGTCCCTGACAAGGAAGCTGGCATCCGGAATGCTTGCCTTCGCGGCCCGGGCGCCCCAAACCTCCTCACAGCCTGCCGGATCACGCCTGATGCCCATTCTCAACCGAATTGCCGAATTCCACGACGAGATGACGGGTTGGCGCCAGGACCTGCACCGCCACCCCGAGCTCGCCTTCGAGGAACACCGCACCGCGGCCTTCGTGGCGGAGCGGCTGCGGGAATTCGGCTGCGACGAAGTGGTGACGGGCATTGCACGCACCGGCGTCGTGGGTGTGATCCACGGTGCGGGCGGCCCCGGCCAGGGCCCGGCCATCGGGATGCGCGCCGACATGGATGCCCTGCCGATCGAGGAACAGACCGGCCTGCCCTATGCCTCCGCCACCCCGGGGGTGATGCATGCCTGCGGCCATGACGGCCACACCGCCATGCTGCTGGGCGCGGCGAAGTACCTGGCGGAAACGCGCAACTTCTCCGGCACCGCCTACGTCATCTTCCAGCCGGCCGAGGAGAATTTCGGCGGCGGCGACGTGATGGTGCGCGAAGGGCTGTTCGAGCGCTTCCCGATGGGGCGCGTCTTCGGGATGCACAACTGGCCCTCCATCCCCGCCGGGCAGTTCGCCTGGCGCGTCGGCCCCGTGATGGCGGCGGTGGCCAACATCGAGATCCTGGTGACCGGCAAGGGCGCGCACGGCGCCATGCCCAACAACGGCAACGACCCCATCGTGATCGCGGCGCAGATCGTCTCCGCGCTGCAGTCCATCGTGGCGCGCAACGTGGAGCCGGTGCAGGCGGGGGTGATCACCATCGCCCATATCGAGGGCGGCCACACCTTCAACGTGATCCCCGAGAGCGTGCGGATGCGCGGCACCGCCCGCTGGTTCCGCCCCGAGGTCGGCGACCTGCTGGAGCGCAAGGTGCGCGAGCTGGCCGGCGGCATCGCCACCGCCTTCGGCGCGGCGGCCGAGGTGCGCTTCGATCGCGCCTATCCCGCCACGGTGAACGAGCCCGAGAGCACCGCCCTCGCCCGCCGCGCCGCCATGGCCGTGGCCGGCGAGAACCGCGTGCACGAGATGGAAAGCCCGACCATGGGGGGCGAGGACTTCTCCTTCATGCTCAACGCCAAGGACGGCGCCTACCTGATGCTGGGCGGCGGCCGCACGCCGCACGACCCGCTGGTGCACCACCCGCTCTACGACTTCAACGACGAGATCCTGCCCGTCGGCGCCTCCTACTGGGCGACGTTGGCCGAGCAGCAGATGCCGCGCGCATGACCCGCCTCCCCCTGACCCGGCCCATCCCCCACGCGGCCCTGCTGGCGCCACTGGCCGCCCTGCTGCTGGGCGGCTGCGTGCAGGTGGTGGTGCCCGACCCCGCCCTGACCGATGCCGGCTCGGCCGCCGCCGCCGGCGCGCTGCTGGGAGCCATGGTCGGCTCCGCCGTGGACGCCGCCGACGCCCGCGCCTACCCGCCCGCCTACGAAGCCCCGCCCTACCCCGGCCCCTATGGCGGCACCCCGAAGCGCTGACCGCCGGGGCTCACCCGGTCGGCGGCTGGTTCCGGGCCGCGCGGGAGGGCTGTTCCGGGTGGACCGGGTTTTCCCTGGGTGTTCGTGCCTGGGCCAGAGGGGCTCTGCCCCTCTGGACACCCCGCCAGGAGCTTAGGCTCCTGGACCTCATGAGTGCCTCCGGCGGGGGCGGGCCGGATAACGCGGCCCTTGATGACCACCGTCAGCCATCCCGCCCCCGCCGGAGGCACTCAACGCGGGGTCCGGGGAGTTCGTAACTCCCCGGCGGGGTCCAGGGGCAGCGCCCCTGGCCGACGCTCAAACCCCAAGCGAACCCGCCCCATCCGGAACAGCCCCCGCACGGCACGAAACCAGCCGTTGAGCCGGTGGGTCAGTAGCCGGCGTAGCGGCCGGGCTTGTGGTTGATGATGAGCACGAGGCTGAGGGCCACGGCGCTGGCCACGGACAGGGCCACGCGGTCGGGCGGCAGCACCAGCGTGGCGGCCAGGATGATGGCGGCATCGCAGATCAGCTGCACGCGGCCGGCGCGCCAGCGGCCTTTCTCGTGGAAGTAGATCGCCAGGATGCCGATGCCGCCGACGCTGGCGCGGTGCCGCGCCAGGGCCAGCACGCCCATGCCCATCAGCGTGCCCGCGCCGAGCGCGGCAAAGAGCGGGTTCACCCAGGACAGGCTCAGCACCTCAGGCAGCAGCCAGCCCAGCCCGGCGAGCAGGAAGTTGGTGGCCAGGGTCTTCAGGGTGAAGGCGCGTCCCATGCTGCGCCAGGCCAGCAGGTAGAAGGGCAGGTTCAGCAGGAAGAACAGCAGCCCGGTGGAGGCGCCCGTGACGTAGTGCAGGGTGAGCGCGATGCCGGCCGTGCCGCCGGTGGTCAGTTCCGCCCGCTGCAGCAGGGCGAAGCCGAAGGCGATGAACAGCGCGCCCATCAGCAGGGCATGCGCGTCCTCCAGGGCGGAATGCTTCTGGACCGCGGGCGGTGGCGCAGGCGCGGCGGGCGGGGACGGGGCGCGCTGGTTCCGCATGGGGTCCTTTCCGGCCGGTCCGGCAAACGCCAGCCAGTCCCGTGCCAGCGGGGAATCAGGTCAGGAAGCGGGAGAAAAGGGGATGGGGCGACCTACGGGATTCGAACCCGTGACATCCAAGACCACAACCTGGCGCTCTACCAACTGAGCTAAGGCCGCCACCCCGGGGGACCTCGCGAAACGAGGACCCGCACCCCGCGCGAGGCGAGGTGCCCGACCCGCGCATGGCACGGGTCCGGGCCGGCGGTGTAGGGCGCCGGCCCGGTTCTCGTCAACCGGGGTGCTGGGCGGCCGGGTGGCGGCGCACCTCAGCCCGCCGCGGCACGGGGGGCCGCCCGGGCCACGCCGCGGCCGGCCTGCCAGGTGGCTAGCCGTTCCAGGGCGGCGTCCAGCACCGCCTCGTTCTTGCAGAAGGCGAAGCGGGCGTAGTGGGTGGGGGCCTCGGCGCCGGCATAGAAGGCGCTGACGGGAATGGCCGTGACCTTGGCCGCCTCGGTGATGTGCTGGCAGAAGGCCACGTCGTCCGCGGCCTCCGCCCCCATCACCGGGCGGAAATCGGCGGTGATGAAGTAGGACCCCATCGCCGGCAGCACCCCGAAGCCCAGCCGCTCCAGCCCCGCGGCCAGCCGGTCGCGGCGGGATTGCAGGGTGCTGGCCAGGCTGTCGAAGTAGTCGTCGCCCTTGCGCAGCCCCAGCGCCACGGCGCGCTGCAGGTTGGGCGGTGTGGTGAAGGTCAGGTTCTGGTGCGCCTTGGCGACGTTGCCGGCGATGGACTTGTCGCAGGTGACGTAGCCGACCTTCCAGCCGGTGAGCGAGAAGGTCTTGCCGGCCGAGCCGATGCGCAGGCAGCGCTCGCGCATCCCCGGCAGCGTCATCAGCGGGATGTGCTTCCAGCCGTCGAAGGTCAGGTGCTCGTAGACCTCGTCGCAGATCGCGTAGGCGTCGTGGCGCTGGAGGAGGTCGGCGATGAAGGCCAGCTCGGCGGCGGTGAACACCTTGCCGCAGGGGTTCATCGGGCTGTTGAGCAGGATCGCCTTGGTGCGCGGCCCGAAGGCCGCGGCCAGTTCGGCGCGCGGCAGCTCCCACTTCGGCGGGGCGAGGCGCACCAGCTTCGGGACCGCGCCCAGCAGCCGCACCACCGGCAGGTAGGTGTCGTAGAGCGGCTCGATCAGCACGACCTCGTCGCCGGGATCGAGGATCGCCATCAGCGAGGCGGTGATCGCCTCCGTGGCGCCGGAGGTGACGATCACCTCCGCGGCCGGGTCGGCCTGGATGCCGTAGAAGCGGTGGTTGGCGGCCGCCACGGCCTCGCGCAGCTCGGGCAGGCCGGTGAGCGGCGGGTACTGGTTGCGGTTGTCCAGCAGCGCGTCGGCGGCGGCGCGCACCACGTCCTCCGGCCCCTCGTAGTCCGGGAAGCCCTGGCCGAGGTTGATGGCGCCGTGCTGCGCCGCCAGGGCCGACATCACGGTGAACACGGTGGTGCCGATGCCTGAGAGCAGCGAGTTCTGCGGCTTCATGGGGCGTGTTTCCTTTCCCGCCCGCCCGGATGCCCGGTTCCTCGCGGTGCTGCCCGGCCAGGGGTCGGGAAGCGGCGCGAGGAACCGGCGCGGCGTTCCCGGGTGAACGCGCGTTCCCGTCCGGCCCGGCGGCGAGAGCGCATGATGGGGACCCCTCCCCCCTCGCGCAACCGGGGCCGGGCTTGCCGGCCAGGGAGGGACGTGCAGGCGCGGCAGCGCCTGCCGCAAGCGCCGGGACCGCGGCCGTGGTGACCGGATGCAGCCTGCCGCCTGCCCTGGGCCATGATGGCGGGTCTGCACCGCAGCCCGATGCCCAATTCTTAGGCAGCCTGCCGAGGCGGGCAGCGGTCCTCCGGGGCGGCGGGGCCGAAACCTCCCTTCGCCGCCATTGCCGGCCCGGCACGGGGCGTGCAACACCCAGGGCCGAGCCCAGCTGCGGAAACAGCGCCGGACCCACCGGCCGCGCGTAACCGGGGAACGACCGGCCGTGCCGCAGAAACGGCGCGGTTCGAAAACGAAGACGCGGAGCCGATGAAGAAGATCGAGGCGATCATCAAGCCCTTCAAGCTCGACGAGGTGAAGGACGCCCTGCACGAGATCGGCCTGCAGGGCCTCACCGTGGTCGAGGCCAAGGGCTTCGGCCGGCAGAAGGGCCACACCGAGCTGTACCGCGGCGCCGAATACGTCGTGGACTTCCTGCCCAAGGTGAAGATCGAGGTGATCTGCCCCGACGACCTGGCCGAGCGCGCCATCGAGGCGATCACCGCGGCCGCGCGAACCGGCCGCATCGGCGACGGCAAGATCTTCGTGTCCGACATCCAGGAAGTCATCCGCATCCGCACCGGCGAGCGCGGCGAGGACGCCGTCTAGCGAAGCGAGATTCCGGACGCGCCGCGCCGGCGGTCGGGCCCAGAACCCGTCCCCGCGTGCCGGGCGCGTCCGGCGTGCCGCGAGCGCTCCTGGGCGACGTCTGCCCGGGAACCGCGCGGGTTGTTTGAAGCGCACTCTGCGTTGATCACCACGAGGGGAACAGGACCCACAGCATGGCGAAGAAGCCCGCAGCAGCCCCGGCGGCCCCGGCGGTTCCGGACGGCGTGACCAAGGTCATGGACATGATCCGGGAAAACAGCGTCGAGTACGTCGATTTCCGCTTCACCGACCCGCGCGGCAAGTGGCACCACACGGCGCAGCACGTTTCCACGGTGGAGGAGGAAACCTTCGCCGAGGGCCTCATGTTCGACGGCTCCTCGATCGCCGGCTGGAAGGCGATCAACGAGTCCGACATGATCCTGATGCCGGACACGCTGAACGCCTGCATGGACCCGTTCAGCGCCAAGCCGCAGCTGATCCTGTTCTGCGACATCATCGAGCCCTCCACCGGCCAGCTGTATTCGCGCGACCCGCGCGGCACCGCCAAGAAGGCCGAGGCCTACCTGAAGTCCTCCGGCATCGGCGACACCGCCTTCTTCGGGCCGGAAGCCGAGTTCTTCATCTTCGACAACGTGAAGTTCGGCACCGGCGGCACCTACGGCACCTATGAGCTCGACAGCATCGAGGGCCCGAAGGCCAGCCTGAAGGACTACCCCGAGGGCAACATGGGCCACCGCCCCGGCGTGAAGGGCGGCTACTTCCCCGTTCCCCCCGTGGACAGCGAGCAGGACCTGCGCGCCGAGATGCTCTCCACCATGATGGAGATGGGCGTCATCGGTGAGAAGCACCACCACGAGGTGGCGCAGAGCCAGCACGAACTGGGCACCAAGTTCGGCCCGCTGCTGACCCAGGCCGACCACATGCAGATCTACAAGTACTGCATCCACAACGTCGCCCACAGCTACGGCAAGACCGCGACCTTCATGCCGAAGCCCGTCTACGGCGACAACGGCTCGGGCATGCACGTGCACCAGTCGATCTGGAAGGACGGCAAGCCGCTCTTCGCCGGCAACGGCTACGCCGACCTGAGCGAGTACGCGCTGTACTACATCGGCGGCATCATCAAGCACGCCAAGGCGCTGAACGCCTTCACCAACCCCTCCACCAACTCCTACAAGCGCCTGATCCCCGGCTTCGAGGCCCCCGTGCTGCTGGCCTATTCGGCCCGCAACCGCTCCGCCTCCTGCCGCATCCCCTACGCGACCAACCCCAAGGCGAAGCGCGTCGAGGTGCGGTTCCCCGACCCGGCGGCCAACCCCTACCTGGCCTTCTCAGCCATGCTGATGGCCGGGCTGGACGGCATCAAGAACCGCATCCATCCCGGCGAGGCGATGGACAAGGACCTTTATGACCTGCCGCCGGAAGAGCTGAAGGGCATTCCGACCGTGTGCGGCTCGCTCCGCGAAGCGCTGGGCGCGCTGCAGGCCGATCACGAATTCCTGATGGCCGGCGACGTCTTCTCCCGCGACCAGATCGACAGCTACATCGAGCTGAAGTGGGCCGACGTGTACCGTTTCGAGCACACCCCGCACCCCGTCGAGTTCGAGATGTACTACTCCGTCTGAGCGGTTTTCCCGCACGGACACACCGGAGGGGCGCCGCGAGGCGCCCCTTCTCGTTCCCGCCCGCCGCCGGCTCGTTGCGGCACCGGCGCAACCGGCCGGCGGGCGCTGGCCGCTGTTCTTCCGGGCGCCGCTGCGGCATGATCACGTCCCGTTTTCTGGACGCCCCGGCCATAAGCCCTGCCACTTCCGTGCTGTCTGCCCTGCGAGCCGGCACCGCTCCCCTCCACCAACAGCTCGAGGCGCAGCTGGACCTGGACCGGTGCCTGCGGTCGCGCGGGCATTATGCCGCCATGCTCGGCGCCATGCTGGGCGGCTTCGCGCCCCTGGAAGCGGCCCTGGCCGGCTTCGACTGGCAGGCGCTGGGCCTCGGCCGGAACGTGGTGGGCTGGCGCCCGGCCCGGCTGGAAGCGGATCTCGCGGCGCTGGGCGAAAGCCCGGCCCGCATCCGCGCCCTGCCCCGCTGCGTCGCATTGCCGCGCTTCGAAACGCGCGACCAGGCCTTCGGCGGCCTTTACGTGCTGGAAGGCTCCGTGCTGGGCGGGCAGGTGGTGCTGCGGCGGGCCGCGGCCGCGCTGGGCGTATCGGCGGAAAGCGGCGCCTCCTTCCATGCCGGGCTGGGCCGTCCGCCGGCGGGGGAAAGCTGGCGCGCCTTTCGCGCAGCGCTGGAAGCGCACTGCGCGGACGCGCCGGCCGCCACGGAGGCCGCGGCCGCCACCTTTGCCGCGCTGGCGGACTGGATGCCGCGCTGCCTGCCGGTCGAGGCCGACGCGGCGTGAGCGACGACACCCTGCCCGACAGCCACCTCGCCGACCTCGCGACCTGCGAGCGCGAGCCGATCCACATTCCCGGCTCCATCCAGCCGCACGGCCTGCTGCTGGTGCTGGACCCCGCCGGGGAACGGGTGCTGCAACTGGCGGGCAACACGGCGGGGCTGCTGGACCGCGCGCCCGAAGCCGTGCTGGACGGTCCGGCCGAGGCGGTGCTGGGCGCGGAGCTGCTGTCCGCTCTGCGCGAAGCGGCGGCCACGGGCGGCGGCCTGGACGGCCAGGCACAGGTCTTTCCCGCGGTGGAATTGGCCCCGGGCCGGCGCTTCGACCTGCAGGCGCGGCGCTCCCCGGCCGGGCTGATCATGGAGCTGGAACCGCTGGCCGTGCCCGGCCCGGGCTTCCGCCCCCAGGCGCTGTCGCTGGTGCAGGCGATGATGGCGCGGCTGCAGGGCTTCTCCTCCCTGACGGAGTTCTGCCAAGCCGCCACGACGGAGCTGCGCGCCGCCACCGGCTTCGACCGGGTGATGGCCTACCAGTTCCTGCCCGACGAGAGCGGCACGGTGATCGCGGAAGCCAAGGCGGCCGACATCGACAGCTACATGGGGCAGCACTTCCCGGCCTCGGACATCCCCAGGCAGGCGCGGGCCCTGTACCTGCGGCAGTGGCTGCGGCTGATCCCCGATGCCGAGTACCGCCCGTCGCCGCTGCGTCCGGCACTGAACCCGCTGACCGGGCAGCCGCTGGACATGAGCGACTGCGCGCTGCGCAGCGTGTCGCCCGTGCACCTGGAATACCTGCGCAACATGGGCGTGCGGGCCTCGATGTCGCTGAGCATCATCCGCGGCGGCAAGCTGTGGGGCCTGTTTGCCTGCCACCACCGCGCGCCCTGGCACCTGGCGCCGATGCTGCGCACGGCCTGCGCGCTCTTCGCGCAGATGTTCTCCTTCCAGCTGGAAGCGATCGAGCAGCGCGCGGACCACGACTACGCCCTGCACATGCAGCGGGTGCACGAGCAACTCGTGCAGGTGATGGCGCGCGAGGAGCAGCTCGGCGACGGGCTGATCCGCAACCGCCCCAGCCTGAAGGACTACGTCGATTCCGAGGGCGTGGCGCTGCTGATCGACGGCCGCTACGCCAGCGCCGGGGTCACGCCCGACGAGGCGGAGGTGCGGGCGCTGGCGGCCTGGCTGGCGGAAACCGCGGGCGACGGGGTGACGGCGCTGGACCGGCTGCCGGAGGTCTACGAGCCGGCCAGGAACTTCGCGGAGGTTGCCAGCGGCGTGCTGGCCCTGTCGGTCAGCCGCGCGCCGCACGACGTCATCCTGTGGTTCCGGCCGGAAGCGGTGCGCACCGTCACCTGGGCGGGCAACCCCGACAAGCCGGTGGAGCCCGGCGGCGACGGCGCCCGGCTGTCGCCGCGGCATTCCTTCGCGGCCTGGCAGGAAACCGTGCGTGGCCGCTCCCGCCCCTGGAAGCCGGTGGAGGTGGAGGCCGCCCAGGCGCTGCATGTCAGCCTGCTGGAGGTGGTGCTGCGCCGCATCGACGAGGTGTCGCGCGAAAGGTCCCAGGCGCGGGAACAGCAGGACCTGCTGATGGCCGAGCTGGACCACCGGGTGAAGAACACCCTGGCCAACATCCAGGCCCTGGTGCGCCACACCCGCTCCGGCGCCGGCAGCCTGGAAGGCTTCGTGCACGATTTCGACCGGCGCATCCGCGCCATGGCGGTCGCGCACAGCCTGCTGACCAACACCCGCTGGGAAGGCGCCGACCTGCGTTCCCTGGTGGAGGAGGAGCTGCGCCCCTACCGCGCGGCGGGCGCCGAGCGCGCCTTCGTGCGCGGGCCGGCGCTGCGGCTGAAGCCCAAGGCGGCGCTGGCGGTCAGCCTGGCGCTGCACGAGCTGGCCACCAACGCGGCCAAGTACGGCGCCCTGTCCAGCCCGGCCGGGCAGGTATCGGTGAGCTGGGGCGTGCGCGGCGAGAACGTGCTGCTGGACTGGGTGGAGAGCGGCGGACCGCCGGTGTCGCCGCCCAAGCGGCGCGGCTTCGGCTCCACCGTGGTGGAGCGCGGCCTGAGCTACGAGCTGGGCGGCACCTCGGAGATGAACTTCGACCCCGCCGGGCTGCGCTGCGTGGTGACCATCCCCCTGAATCAGATGGTGGAGGCCACCAGCAGCGCGCCGGTGCCGGAACCCGCGCCGCCGCCGCCGCCAGCGCGCTTCTCCCTGGCCGGGCTGCGCATCCTGGTGGCGGAGGATGCGGCGCTGGTGGCGATGGAACTGGTGGACGCGCTGACCGGGCGCGAGGCGACGGTGGAAGGCCCGGCCGCCACCCTGGCGCAGGCGGTGCGGCTGGCGGTCAGCAAGCCGCTGGACGGGGCGCTGCTGGACGTGGACCTGAACGGCGAGCAGGTGTTTTCCGTGGCCGACGTGCTGACCGAACGCGGCGTGCCCTTCCTGTTCACCACCGGCTACGAGGCCAACACCATCCTGCCCGAACGCTTCCGCGACGCGGCGGTGCTGAACAAGCCCTACGGCGGCGAGGATGCCGCGGACGCCCTGGCCGCGCTGATCGGCGCATCCCGCCAGACCTGACGGCGCGGGCGCTCCGGTCCTGGTGGGCCGGTTGATCCTGGGGTGTTCAGGCCGTGGCCAAGGGGGCTCTGCCCCCTTGGAGCCCCCGCGAGGAGCTTAGGCTCCTCGACCTCATGAGTGCCTCCGGCGGGGGCGGGCTGGGACAGGTTTATCCGGGTGGCCAACCTCGGCCATCCCGCCCCCGCCGGAGGCACTCAACGTGGGGTCCGGGGAGTTTAAACTCCCCGGCGGGGTCCAGGGGCAGCACCCCTGGCCACGGCCGAACATTCGAGACCAACCCGCACCACCCGGAACCGCGCAGCATCCAGGCGCTGCCCGGCTTCGGTTCCCGCGCGCGCTGTTACACAGTGCGGGGCATCGTCGAGGGGGACTCGGGACTTGGACACGTTCTTCGGGCTGCGCGAGCGCGGCACCACGCCGCGCACGGAGGTCATGGCCGGCCTCGCGACCTGGCTGACCATGGTCTACATCGTGGTGGTCAATCCCGGCATCATGGCGGCCGCCGGCATCGACCAGGGCGCGGCCTTCGTGGCCACCTGCATCGCCGCGGCGATCGGCTCGGCGCTGATGGGGCTGCTGGCCAACTACCCGATCGCGCTAGCCCCGGGGATGGGGCTGAACGCCTACTTCGCCTTCGCCGTGGTGGGCGGCATGGGCATTCCCTGGCCGGTGGCGCTGGGGGCGGTGTTCGTGTCGGGGCTGCTGTTCTTCCTGGTTTCCGTGGCGGGGTTCCGGGAATGGCTGATCAACACCATCCCTTTCTCGCTCAAGCTCGGCATCGCCGCGGGGATCGGCTTCTTCCTGGGGCTGATCGGCCTGCAGGGCATGGGCGTGGTGGTAGCCAACCAGGCGACGCTGGTGGGGCTGGGCCACCTGTCCGACCCCAAGGTGATCCTGGCCTGCCTGGGCTTCCTGCTGATCGCCGGGCTGGTGGCGCGCGGGGTGCCGGGGGCGATTATCCTGGGCATCATCATCATCGCCCTGGCCGGCATTCCCTTCGGGCTGACCACCTTCAACGGCGTGGTGTCGCTGCCGCCCTCCCTGGCGCCGACCTTTCTGCAGCTCGACATTCCCGGTGCGCTGGGCATCGGGCTGGTGGGGATCGTGTTCACCTTCTTCCTGGTGGACCTGCTGGACAATGCCGGCACGCTGATCGCGACCACCCACCGCGCCGGGCTGATGAACCCGGACGGCACGGTGCCGCGGCTGGGCCGCGCCATGCTGGCCGACAGCTGCGGCGCGATGCTGGGGGCGGTGCTCGGCACCTCCACCACCGTCAGCTACATCGAATCCGCGGCGGGCATCCAGACCGGCGGGCGCACCGGCCTGACGGCGCTGGTGGTGGCGGGGCTGTTCCTGCTGACGCTGTTCCTGGCGCCGCTGGCGACCTCCGTGCCCGGCTACGCCACGGGGGCGGCGCTGCTGTTCGTGGCCTGCCTGATGGCCAAGTCGCTGCGCGACGTGAACTGGGACGACACCACCGACTACCTGCCCGCCATCGTCACCGCGCTGGCGATGCCCTTCACCTTCTCCATCGCCACGGGGATCGGGCTGGGCTTCGTGACCTACGCGGTGGTGAAGGCCATCGCCGGCCGCGGGCGCGAGGTGTCGGGCGCGGTGTGGCTGATCGCCGGCCTGAGCGTGCTGAAGTTCGCGCTCGGCGCGGGGTGAGGCGCGACCGGGCGGGCGCGGCCCCGCCCGGTTCATCCCGGTAGCGCGGTCCGGTCCTTCCCGGCGGCCAGGACCTGCGCCACCAGGGCATTGGCATGGCCGTGGCCCATCCCGTGCCCGTGCTTCAGCAGGGCCACCACTTCCATGTGCCGGGCCGGCAGGTGCCGGTGGATCAGCGCCTGCCATGCCGCGATGGGCCTGCCGTGCTTCTTCTCGATGGCCGGAAAACTGGAAGCGGGGCCCTGGGTCGGTCCGTCAGCCACGGTCGGGAATGGTCCGGTTCGGGCAATCCGGCGGAACGGTCGCCCGGCGGTTCCGGGACCGCTAGGGCCTGTGGCAGGCGGTCCTGCATCCTGCCCTTTCCCCCGCCTGGAACTTCGCGGAACCGGGTGCAAACATCGCTCCGCCCCGGCAACGGCCAGGGGCGACGCGAACACGACCACCCTCGGGGGAAACAAACGCCATGCGACGTTCCGTTCTGTGCGGCAGCCTCGTGGCTGCCTTTGCCGCGGGGCTGCTGGCCGCGCGGGTGGCGCCCCCGGCCGAGGCGCAGCCCTCGGTCCCGGCCGCGGCGCAGCCCGCCCCGCCGGCGCTGACCCCACAGATCATCAACCTCCTCGCGCTGAGCGAGGAGGAGATCGGGCCGCTGGTGAACAACACCGACCTGCGCTCGCGCACGCTGGTGGCGACCGAGCAGGGCACCGTGGCGGTGCAGAGCGGCAACGTCCTGAAGCACTTCCACGCCGATGCCAACGAGATCCAGCTCGTCCTGGACGGCGCCGGCTCCTTCTGGCTGGGCGAGCGGGAGGTGCAGGTCCGGGCGGGCGACCTCATCATCATCCCCCGCGGCACCGTGCATGCCGGGTCGCGCGCCTCCACCGGGCGGTTCCGGGCCCTGGCCATCAAGCTGCCGCCGCAGCGGGCGAACGACACGCATCCGGTTCCGTAAGGCCACCGCTCCCGCGGGAGCGGTGGCCGCCGGGCCCTCGGTCGCTGGCGTCCGCGGTGTTCCGGGATTGGCCGGGCGGGCGGTCCGGCTCCGCGTTTCGGGACGCTGCCGTCGTCGCGACGCCTCGCCTGCCCGGCCGGCCCATGCTAAGGGCGAAGCCCTGCGGGGGTGTGCCGGAACGGTAGACGGACTCGACTCAAAATCGAGCGTTCGCAAGAACATGGGGGTTCGAGTCCCCCCACCCCTACCAGCCCGGCCTGTTCCGCGACCTTCGCACCCGGCACCGTGACCTGTCCGCGACACGGCACCGCGCCCCAGCACGGAACCTCCCCGCCTTCGCTGGACCGGATGGGTGATGTGGCCGAAGCTTCGGCTCGCCACCCGAGGAGTCCGCCCATGTCCGCCAGCCCGTCTCGCCGCACGCTGCTGCGCGCGTCCCTGGCGCTCCTGGCGCTGGCGGCCCTGCCACGCAACGCTGCCCGGGCGCAGGGAAAGCCGGTGGTGGTGGCCTCCAAGCTGGACACGGAAGGGGCGCTGCTGGGGCAGATGATCGCCCTGGCGCTGGAGAGCAACGGCGTGGCGGTGGAGCGGCGGTTGCAGCTCGGCCCGACCCGCATCCTCCGCGCCGCCATCCTGGCCAGGGAAATCGACGTCTACCCGGAATACACCGGCAACGGCGCCTTCTTCTTCCAGCAGGAGGACGACCCCGCCTGGCACGACGCCGCCCAGGGTGCCGCCAAGGTCCGCGCCCAGGATGCCGAGCGCAACGACCTGGTCTGGCTGGACCCGGCGGCGGCCAACAACACCTGGGCCATCGCGGTGCGGCAGGACCTGGCGAACAGCGCGCGGCTGAACACGCTGGAGGACCTGGCGCGGCACCTGGCCGGCAACGGCGCCTTCAAGCTGGCGGCCTCGGCCGAGTTCGTGGAAAGCCCGGCGGCGCTGCCCTCCTTCCAGAAGGCCTACGGCTTCACCCTGCCGCCGGAGCGGCTGCTGGTGCTGGCCGGCGGCGACACGGCGGTGACCATGCGCGCGGCGGCGGAGCGGCTGAACGGCGTCAACGCCGCCATGGTCTACGGCACGGACGGCGCGATCTCGGCGCTGGAGCTGAAGGTGCTGGGCGACCCCAAGGGCGCCCAGATCGTCTACCAGCCCGCCCCCGTGGTGCGCGGCGAGGTGTTCCGCGCCAACCCGCGCATGGGCGACTGGCTGAAGCCGATCTTCGCCTCCCTGTCGCTGGAAACGCTGCAAACCCTCAACGCCCAGGCGGTGGTGGAAGGCCGCAACCTGCGCGAGGTGGCGCAGGCGCATCTGCGGGGCCTCGGCATCGGGCGCTAGGCGCCGCGCCGATGCGCCGGCAGCCGGCCGGGCCGGCAGCGCCGGGCGCCGTGCCGCACCCTGCCGAGGGGCGGCGCGCCGTTTCGGGCAGCGTCCCGCGCGAGGCCACGGCGGCGACGCTGCTGGCGGCGGTGTCCGCGGCGGCGCCCTTCCTGCTCGGCTGGATCTCGGTGGCGGCCAACCGGCTAGTGTCGCCGCGCCCGGTGACGCTGCCGGTGAACACCGGCACGGCACTGGCGGTGGCGCTGTTCCTGCTCGCCTGCCTCGCAACCGCGCTGCTGGCCCGGCGCGCGGCGCTGCTGCCCTGGGCGGAGGTCGCGGCGGCGCTGGCGGCGGTGGCGCTGCTGGCGGCCACCGGGCTGGCCGCCGGGGCGGCGCTGGACGGGGCCTCCCGCCTGGCGCGGGCGGCGCCGGCCGCGGGGGTCTGGGTCGCGCTGCTGGCCCTGCCGCTGGCGGCCGGGTGCTGCGCCGCGGGGCGCGGGGCCGGGCTGGGGCGCTTCGCGGCGGTCGCGGCGCTGGGCACGGCGGCGCTGGTCTGGGCGGGCGCGCTGGCGCCGCTGTCCATCCTGCACGAGGCCGCATCGCGCGGCGCGGAACTGCGCGCAGCCCTGTGGCAGCACGGGCTGATCGCCGCGGCCGCCCTAGCGCTGGCCCTCCTCGTGGCGCTGCCGCTCTCCGCCCTGGCGCTGTTTCGGCCGCGGCTGGAAGCGGTGCTGCTGGGAGCGGCCAATGCGGTGCAGGTGATCCCCTCCATCGCGCTGTTCGGGCTATTGATGGCGCCCCTGGCGGCGCTGGCCAATGCCTGGCCCACCCTGCGCGGCATCGGGCTGGCGGGGATCGGGCCGGCGCCGGCGGTCCTGGCCATCGCCGGCTACCTCGTCCTGCCGATCGCCGCCGCGGCCCTGGCCGGGTTGCGCGCGGCGCCGGCACCGGTGCTGGACGCGGCGCGCGGCATGGGGCTCAGCCCCGAACAGGTGCTGCGCCGGGTGCGGCTGCCGCTCGGCGCCGGGGTGATCCTGGGCGGGGTGCGCACCGCGGCGGTGCAGGCGGTGGGGCTGGCCACGCTGGCGGCGCTGGTGGGCGGCGGGGGCCTGGGCAGCATCGTGTTCGCCGGCATCGGCCAGCTGGCGGCCGACCTGATCCTGCTGGGCGTGCTGCCCGTGGTGGCGCTGAGCCTGCTGGCCGACGCCGTGCTGGGCGCCTGGCAGAAGGCGCTGACGCCGGGGGGCGGCCGGTGATCCGCTTTGAGGGCGTGCGCAAGGACTACGGCGGCGCCCCCGTGCTGGACGGCGTGGATCTGGTGGTGCCGGCCGGGTCCTTCTGCGTGCTGCTGGGCGAATCCGGCTCGGGCAAGTCCACGCTGCTGCGGCTGGTGAACCGGCTGGCCGAGCCCAGCGCCGGCCGCGTGCTGCTGGACGGGCGCGACGTGGCGGCGGCCGATCCGGAAGCGCTGCGCCGCGGCATCGGCTACGTGATCCAGTCCATCGGGCTGTTTCCGCACTGGCGGGTGGCGGACAACCTCGCCACCGTGCCGCGGCTGCTGGGCTGGGACGCCGCCCGCATCGCCGCCCGCACGGAGGAGCTGCTGGCGCTGGTCGGGCTGGACCCCGCCACCTATCGTCACCGCTGGCCGCACGAGCTGTCCGGCGGGCAGGCGCAGCGCGTGGGCCTGGGCCGCGCCCTGGCCGCCGACCCGCCGGTGCTGCTGCTGGACGAGCCGTTTTCCGGCCTCGACCCCGGCACCCGCCGCACCCTGCAGGCGGAGCTGCGGCGCATCCACGCCCGCACCGGCAAGACGGTGGTCTTCGTCACCCACGACCTGGAGGAAGCCCTCGCCCTGGCCGACCAGCTGGTGGTGCTGGGCCGCGGCCGCATCCTGGCGCAGGGCTGCCCGGCCGCCGTGCTGGGCCGCGACGCTGCCGCCCCGGTGCGGCAGCTGCTGGGCGAGAACACGCTGGCCTTCCACCGCCTCGCCACCCTGCCCGCCGCCCCGTTGGCCCGGGCCGGCGACGCGGATGGCCTGCCCGTCCTGCCGGATGACGCGAGCCTGAAGGACGCGCTGCTGCTGATGCTGGACCGCGGCACCGGCCGCGTCGCCCTGCCCGGCCCCCCGCCCCGGGTCCTGGCTCTGCCCGACCTGCTGGCCGCAGCCTGATGCGGGTGGCCGTGGTCCTGGAAACATGCCGGTTTCGGTCCGGTGGAGCGGTTGTTCCAGGTGTTCGGGCCGTGGCCAAGGGGGCCCTGCCCCCTTGGAGCCCCCGCGAGGAGCTTAGGCTCCTCGACCTCATGAGTGCCTCCGGCGGGGGCGGGGTGGCCCACGTCGTCCCTCATGACTGCCGTCAGCCACCCCGCCCCCGCCGGAGGCACTCAACGCGGAGTCCGGGGAGGCCGTGCCTCCCCGGCTCGGGCAAAGGCTCCGCCTTTGCCCTGAGGGTCCAGGGGCAGAGCCCTTGGCCAACGCCGGAATACCCGAGAACAACCACCCCACCCGGACCGGGACCCCGCACGCCCCTGGGACCACGGTTCCCCGCATGAGGCGCCGGGTGGGTTGGCTGCTGGCGCAGGCGGCGGGGTTCGCGCTGGCGCTGTGGGCGGCGCCGCGGCTCGGGGGGCTGTGGGGGACGCTGTTTCCGGAGGTGTCGCGGCCGGCCTGGACCTCGGAAAGCTGGCTCGCGCTGCTGCTGTCGCACCTGGCGCTGTCGCTGGGGGCGGCGCTGGCGGCGGCGGCCCTGGGGCTGGCGGCGGGGGTGGCGGCGACGCGCAGGGCGGGGCGGTCGCTGCGGCCGCTGCTGGACGCGGTGTTCTCGCTGGCGCAGGCAGTGCCGCCGGTGGCGGCCATCGCGCTGGCGCTGCCGATCCTGGGCTTCGGCGCGGCGCCGACGCTGCTGGCGCTGGTGCTCTACGCCGCCTTGCCGGTGCTGCGCGGGGTGGTGGCGGGGCTGGACGCGGTGCCGCCGGGGGTGCTGGACGCGGCGCGCGGCATGGGGCTGGGGCCCTGGCGACGGCTGCTCTGGGTGGAGCTGCCCTTGGCGCGGCCGGTGATCCTGGCCGGCTTGCGGGTGGCGGCGGTGCTGGCCGTGGCCACGGCGGCGGTGGGGGCGGTGGCGGGGACGCGCTGCCTCGGAACCCCGATCGTGGTGGGGCTGGCCAACGGCAACCCGGCCTGGGTGCTGCAGGGGGCGATCTTCACCGCCTGGCTGGCGCTGCTCTGCGACCGGGCGCTGCGGCTGCTGGAACCGGCGGCGCTTCCCGGCCGGGCGGGCGCGAACGCCCCGCCGGGCGCGGCGAGGCCGGCCGGCCCCGCGAACCGGGCAGGATCGCTACCGCAACGAGTGGGGCCGTCCGGGCGCGGGCCGGCTCTGGACAGCGCGGCCGTTTCCGGTCCATCACCCCGCCCCTGATCCGCCCCACGCGCCCTCCCGCGCGGGTGGCGACCCCATGCCTGCCGCTTCCAGGAGCCTTCCCATGGCCTCGGCCTTCGAGCGCATCGCCGACATCATCGCCGCCAACTCGGACGTGTCGCGCGACAGCATCACCCCCGACAGCCATGTGACGGAGGATCTGGGGATCGACAGCCTGGACTTCCTCGACATCGTCTTCGCGATCGACAAGGAGTTCGGCATCAAGGTGCCGGTGGAGAAGTGGACGCAGGACGTCAACGCCGGCACCGCGCCGGCGGAGCACTACTTCGTCATGAAGAACCTCGCCGACCGCGTCGAGGAGCTGGTGGCCGCCAAGGGCGCCTGACAACAGGGCGGATCGTGCAGCCGTGCGCCTCGAATACTTCCTGATGGTGGACCGCGTGGTCGCCTTTGATGGCGAGACCATCGCGGCCGAAAGCACCGTGCCGGACGCTTCCCCGGTGTTCGAGGGGCATTTCCCCGGCCATCCCCTGGTGCCCGGCGTGCTGCTGGTGGAAACCATGGCGCAGGCCGCGGGCTGGCTGGTGCTGGGCCGCAACGGGCTGACGGCGATGCCCTTCCTGGCCAGCGTCAAGGAAGCCAAGTTCCGCCGCTTCGTCGGCCCCGGTGCCAGGCTGGCGATCACGGCGCGGCTGACGCATGACGGGTCCGGCTACGCGGTCGCGGCAACGCGGATCGAGAGCGGCGGCCAGCGCCTTTGCGACGCCGAGATCATGCTGCGGATCAGCCCCTTCCCCGCCCCCGAACTGGAAGCGGCGATGCGGCAGCGCGCGGCGCAGATCGGCCTGCCCGGGGTCGTGGGCTTGGCTGGCCCTTCGGACCTGCTTGGGCAGGCCGGCCAATCCGCGGCGGCGACGCCGCCCGTGGCGGCGGGACCGACCGCACCGGCGAGCGCGCCCGAACCGGCCGCCGTTGCCGCGGCGGGCGCGTCCGCACGGCCGGCGCCCGCGGCCGATGGTGCGCTGGAGGGCCTGGCCTGATGCCCCGCGACGTCGTCATCACCGGCATCGGCCTGGTGTCCTCCCTCGGCGAGGGACGCGACGCACACTGGGACGCGCTGCGCGCCCCCGACCGCCACGCGGTGGTGGACGAGGCGAGCTTCGCCCCCTGGCCCGTGCATCCGCTGCCGCCGCTGGACCTGGACAAGCAGATCCCCAAGCGCGGCGACCAGCGGCAGATGGAGCCCTGGCAGCGCCTGGGCACCTATGCGGCCGGGCTGGCGCTGGACGATGCCGGGGCGCGTGGGCTGGTGTCCGACATGCACCTGATGGTGGCGGCCGGCGGCGGCGAGCGCGACATCGCGCTGGACGAAAAGGTCACGGCCGAGCTGGCCGACAGCAACGACGGCGGCGCCCGGCTGAACGAGCGGCTCGCCACCGGCCTGCGCCCCACCCTGTTCCTGGCGCAGCTTTCCAACCTCGTCGCCGGCAACATCTCCATCGTGCACGGCGTCACCGGCTCCTCGCGCACCTTCATGGGCGAGGAATCCGCGGCGGCCGACGCGCTGCGCATCGCCCGCGCCCGGCTGGCGGAGGGACGCGGCGAGATCGCCCTGGTGGGCGGCGCCTTCGTGGCGGCGCGCTGGGACATGCTGATCCTGTACCGCGGCGGCGGCGGCATGTGGCAGGGCCCCTTCGCCCCGCTGTCGCAGCGCGGCGCGGGCGGCATCGTGTTCGGCGGCATGGCCGCCTTCCTGGTGCTGGAAGCGGCCGAGCACGCCCGCGCCCGTGGCGCCGCGCCGCTGGCCCGCCTGGACGCCGTGGCCACCGACGCGTCCCGCCGCCGCGCCCCCGGCGAAGCGCGCGCCGCGGCCGAGGCGCTGCTGCCCGCGGTGGGCGGGCCAGCGCCGGCGGTGATCTCCGCGGCTTCCGGCGCGCCGGAAGCCTGGGCGGAGGAGCAGGGCTTCCTGGCCAAACTCGATGGCGCCGCGATCCGCCGCCCCGGCTCTCTGCTGGGCCACGGGGTGGAAGCGGCGTTTCCCGTGCACGTCGCGCTGGGCGCCCTGGCGCTGTCGCGCGGCGGCTTCTTCCCGCCGCTCGATCCGGCCGATGCCGGCGAGGCCGCATCGCCCGACCGCGTGCTGGTGACGGGCTTCGGACAATGGCGGGGCGAGGCGCTGGCCAGCCTGTCGCGCGCGGAGGGCTGAAAGCCGTGCAGGACCATTTCGGGCGGCGCGTGGTGGCCGTCACCGGCCTGGGCGCCGTGACCCCCCTGGGCTTCGGCCTGGCGGAAACCTGGCCGGCGCTGCTGGCCGGGCGTTCCGGCATCCGCCGCATCACCCGCTTCCCCATCGAGCACCTGCGCACCACCATCGCCGGCACGGTGGACCTGCCGGAGGAAGCCGGGCGCGAGCCCTTCACCTCCCCCGTGCGGGTGGAGAAGCTGGCGACGCTGGCCATCGCCGAGGCGCTGGACATGGCGGCCCTGGGCGCGCCCGGGGACTTCCCCGGCCCGCTCTTCCTGGGCATGCCGCCGGTGGAGGTGGAATGGCCCGACCGTTTCTCCCTCGCTCGCGCCGGCGGCCCGACCTACGCCGCCATGACCGCCGCCGCCGGCGAGCGCCGCGACATCCACGACACCGTGCTGATGGGTGGTATCGGCGAGCGTCTGGCCGACCGCTTCGGCACGCGGGGCGCGCCGGTCAGCGTGTCCACCGCCTGCGCCACGGGGGCCACCTCCATCCAGCTCGCGGTGGAAGCGATCCAGCGCGGCGAGGCCTCGGCCTGCCTCGCGGTGGGCGCGGACGGCACGGTGCAGCCGGAATCGCTGATCCGCTTCTCGCTGCTCTCGGCGCTGAGCACGCGCAACGACGATCCCGCCCGCGCGTCCCGCCCCTTCGAGAAGCACCGCGACGGCTTCGTGATGAGCGAGGGTGCCGCCGCCCTGGTGCTGGAAAACTACGACGACGCCGTGGCGCGGGGCGCGGCGATCCTGGGCATCGTGTCCGGCTGCGGCGAGCGGGCGGACAGCTTCCACCGCACCCGCTCCAACCCCGACGGCAACGCGGTGATCGGCGCCATGCGCGTGGCCCTGGCCGATGCCGGCCTGCAGCCCGCGGACATCGGCTACGTCAACGCGCACGGCACCGGCACGCCGGAAAACGACAAGATGGAGAATCTCGGCATGCGCGCCGTGTTCGGCGAGGCCGCGCCGCCGCTCTCCTCCAACAAGTCCATGATCGGCCACACGCTGTCGGCCGCAGGCGCCTTGGAAGCGGTGTTCTCCCTGCTGACGATCCGCGATGGGATGCTGCCGCCCACCATCAACCACGAGGAGCCCGACCCGGCCATCACGCTGGACGTGGTGCCCAACGTCGCGCGACCGGCGCAGGTGAAGCACGTGATGTCCAATTCCTTCGGCTTCGGCGGGCAGAACACCTGCCTCGTGCTCTCGGCGGAACCGCGGTGATGCACGGTCCGGGAGGCCACCGCTGATGCGCGCGCTGCGCCTGCACGGCGACCGCGACCTGCGGCTGGACGAGGTCCCCGAGCCGCCGCCGCCCGGCCCGGGCGAGGTGCAGTTGCGCACGCTCGCGGTGGCGCTGAACCACATCGACGTCTGGGGCTGGCGCGGCATGGCCTTCGCGCAGCGCAAGCTGCCGATCTGCACCGGCGCCGAGGCGGTGTGCGAGGTGGTCTCGGTCGGCGAGGGCGTTTCGGGCTGGGCGCCCGGCGACCGCGTCGCCCCCTACGGCGCGCAGACCTGCGGCCATTGCCGCGCCTGCCGGGAAGGCCGCGACAACCTGTGCGAGAACGTCACGGGCGTGATGGGCTTCCACCTCGACGGCTTCGCGCGCGACCGGCTGAACATGGCCGCGCGGCTGCTGGTGCGCGTGCCCGAGGGCGTCGCCACGGACGACGCCGCCTGCGCCAGCATCACCTTCTCCACCGTCGAGCACATGCTGTTCGACAATGCCAAGCTGGAAGCGGGTGAAACCATCCTGATCCAGGCGGCGGGCTCGGGCATCGGCACGGTGGCGGTGAAGGAAGCCAAGGCGCTCGGCTGCACCGTGATCGCCACCGCCGGCGACGACGAGAAGTGCGACAAGGCGCGCGCCCTCGGCGCCGACCACGTCATCAACTATTCCACGCAGAACTTCCCCACCGTGGCGCGGCGGCTGACCGGCAAGCGCGGCGTGGACGTGGTGTTCGAACACGTCGGCGCCACCACCTGGGCGGGCTCGCTGCTCAGCCTGAAGATGGGCGGGCGCCTCGTGACCTGCGGCTCCACCTCCGGCGTTTCGGCCGAAACCAACCTGATGATGGTCTTCCAGCGCCAGCTGCGGATCTTCGGCTCCTTCGGCGCGTCCATGCGCAACGTCGCCGACGGTTTGGCGAAGATGGCCGGCGGCATGACGCCCGTGCTGGACACCGTGGTGCCGCTGGAACGCTTCGCCGAAGGGCTGGACCGGCTGGAAAGCCGCCGCGTCTTCGGCAAGATCGTGGTCACGCTCTAGAAACCGTCATGACACTCCGCGAAGCGCGGCTGCGGGCCAGGCTGCGCTTCGCCCGCGCCCGGGACACGGTTCCCGCCCTGCTGGTGCGCGGCTTCTTCGGCTTTCTGCGCCTGCTGGGGCCGCAACTGGCGCCGCGCGTCGGCGCCGCGGTGGCGCGCACGCTGGGCCCGCTGACACCCGCGCACCGCATCGCCGCCGCCAACATCGCCGCCGCCTTTCCCGAGCAGACCGCCGCCTGGCGGGCCGATGTGGCGCGGCAGGCCTGGGACAACCTCGGCCGCGTGGCCTGCGAGTACCCGCATCTCGGCACGCTGTGGGACCTGACGGAGGAGCGCCGGCCGGACGCCTGGGTCACCGTGGACGACGCCACGGCGGCGCGCTTCGCCGAACTGCGCGCATCGGGCGGGCCGGTGCTGGTCTTCGCGGCGCACCTGGCAAACTGGGAATTGCCGGCGGTGGCGGCGGGGCAGCTCGGGCTGCCGGCCTCGGTGCTGTACCGCACGCCCAACAACAAGGCGGTGGCGCGCGTCATCCTGGAGCTCCGCCGCGGCCTGATGGGGGAGCTGGTGCCGGCCGGGATCACCGCCCCGACCCGGCTGGCCAAGGCGCTGGACCGCGGCGCCGTGGTGGGGATGCTGGTGGACCAGCGCTTCGGCCGCGGCCCCGTGGTGCAGTTCCTGGGCCGCCCGGCCGCCGCCAACCCGCTGCTGCCCAACCTGGCGCGCCGCATCGACTGCCCCGTGCGCGGCGCCCGCGCCATCCGCCTGCCCGACGGCAGGCTGCGGCTGGAACTGACGGAGCCGCTGGAAATGCCGCGGGACGCCGAAGGGCGGCTGGACGTGGACGCCGCGACGCAGCGCATCAACGACGTGGTGGCGGGCTGGATCCGCGAGCACCCCGGCCAGTGGCTGTGGATGCACCGGCGCTGGCGCTGGCGCTGAGCGAGGAACCGAGCCGCCATCCGTTTCAAAAATGCGATCATTCAGATTTAATCGGCTCCGATACCGCGGCGTAGCGTCTTTTTTTATTGAAATTCTTCGGTACAGCGGACAAAGGGTAGGCCGCCCTTCCCGTAAAGTTCCTCGCCCTTGCCCAATCCTCTACCCCCGCGCCGATCGGCCGTTGCACCGCTGTCCGGGGTATCAGCAAAGGCCGTGGCGGGTCCGCGTTGATCGCCTCGGTGGGCTCTTGGCTGATCGGCCTGGGCGGGGCGACCGTGCTGCTGTTCTGGGTGCTGGCGAGCCTGGTCTGGGCGCGCCGCAGCCGTCCGGCCGCGGTGCAGCGCTCCGGCCGGGTCACCCTGATCCTGCCGCTGGCTGGGCATCCCCCGGGACTGCCGGTGCTGCTGGAGGCGCTGGCGGCGCAGACGCTGCGGCCCGCCCGGCTGATCCTGGCGGTGGAGCGCGGCGATTCGGTTGCTGCGGCGGCGGTGGCCGGTGCCGCCCTGCCCTTTCCCGTGGAGGTCGTGACCGCCCCGCCGGCCATCCATTGCAGCCAGAAATGCGCCAACCTCGTGGCCGGGCTGGCGCATCTGGTGCCCGAAGATGAAGCCGCGGTGCTGCTGGACGCCGATATCCTGCCGCAGCCCTGGTGGCTGTCGACGCTCGCCACCCCGGTGCTGGACGGCACGGCCGACATGGTGACGGGCTATCGCTGGCTGCGCCCGTCCGGGTCGCTGGCCGCGCATCTGGTGGCCTGGACCGACCGCAGCTACGCCGCCCTGCCGCGGTCGGACCGCATGCCGATCGCCTGGGGCGGGTCGCTGGCCCTGGGCCCGCGCGCCCTGGCCGGCGGCGAGGTGGAGCGGACGCTGCACCGGACCCTGTCGGACGACCTATCGCTGGCCGAGATGGCCGCGAAGCGCAAGCTGCGGCTGCTGACCCGCCGCATCCTGCTGTTGCCCACGGTTGCGGACGGCTCCCCCCTCGCGCTGCTGCGGTTCCTGGCGCGCCAGTACCGGATCGTGCACCTGTACCGGCCGGCCCTGTGGTGGGCCGCCACCCTGTCCAGCCACGCGGTGCTGCTGTTCTGGGGCTGGCTGCTGCTGCGGCACCCGGCCTGGCTGCTGGTGCCGGCCGCGGCGGGTGCGGTACGCTGGGCGGTGAACGACGCGGCGGGGCGGCGGGTCGGGGCGCCCGACGCGCCCGCCACCCGCGCCGCGCAACTGCTGCTGGGAGTGACCCCGCTGCCCGAACTGCTGAACGCCTGCATCTGCTGGGCGAGTGCCTGGCCGCGCCGCGTGGTGTGGCGGCACGTCACCTACCATGTGGCAGGCCCGCTGGAAGTCCGGGTGCTGAGCCGGGCCACGCTCCGCTGAACAGCGCAGCCTTGCCCGTCGCCACCCCCGACGCCGGCGCGGCGGGGGTGGAAACGCCGCGCTGCCCGATCACCGGCGACCGCAGCCCCGTGCTGGTGCAGCGCGTGTCGCGGCGCTTCCTGCACCTGCTGTGGCGCGGCTCGCACGGGGTGGTGCCGACGCCGATCGCGCGCAACGGGCCCGCCATCGGCCTGTGGCGCTCGGCTTGCGGGCTGATGTTCTTCCACCCGCCGATCGCGGGCGACAACGCCTTCTACCACGCGCTGTACCGCAAGCTCGGCGCCTGCGGCAGCCTGTCCTACGACGCCGGCAGCCGGCCGGAATTCGTGGAAGCCGCGAAGCAGGTGCGGCCGGGCGACCGGGTGCTGGATGTCGGCGCCGGGCGCGGTGGGCTGGACACGCTGCTGCCGCCCGGCGCGGTGTGGCAGGGCCTCGACCCGCATTTCGGCGAGGAAGCGGCTCCCAACATCGCGCGCGAAACGCTGGAGGAGCACGCGGCCCAGCACCCCGGCGCCTACGACATGGTCTGCGCCTTCCAGGTTCTGGAACACGTCGAACAGCCCCGCCGCTTCGCGGAGGACATGCTGCGCTGCCTGCGCCCGGGCGGGCTGCTGGTGCTCTGCGTGCCGCTCTGGCCCTCGCCGCTGACGGAAACGCCCAACCTCGCCATCAACGCGCCGCCACATCACCTGAGCTGGTGGAACCCAGAGGCGTTGCGCGCCCTGGCCGGCGCCCTGGGGTTGGAGGTGCTGCGCGCCGACACCCTGCCGCCGCCGCGCCACGCCGCGCCGCTGTTCTGGCTGCACCGCCTGCTGCCGCGCCGCACCGGCGGCGACCGCTATTTCCGCCACGCCCTGTCCTGGTGGGCCGCCCTGATCGCGGCCGGGCTGGTGACGCGCCCCCTGCTGCGCTGGCGCGGCACCCCCCTGCCCCGCGGCGCCCGCTCCATCGACGCCTTCCTGGTGGCCCGCAAGCCGGGGTGATCCGCGGTGGCGGTTCCGGGTGGTGTCGGTTGGTCCTGGAGGCCTGAGCCGAGGCCAGGGGCGCTGCCCCTGGACCCCAGGGCAAAGGCGAAGCCTTTGTCCCGAGCCGGGGAGTTACGAACTCCCCGGACCCCGCGTTGAGTGCCTCCGGCGGGGGCGGGTTGGCACACGTCGTCCGAGTGGCACACGTTGTCCGAGCCCGCCCCCGCCGGAGGCACTCATGAGTCGAGGAGCCTAAGCTCCTCGCGCGGGACGAAGGCTTTGCCTTCGCCCTGGGGTGTCCAGAGGGGCAGAGCCCCTCTGGCCAAGGCCAGCCACCCCAAGCGCAACCGCCCACCCCAGACCGGCCATCGCGATGCTCAGGCCGCGGCGGGGACCTGCCGCAGGAGGTGGATTTCGCGCAGCAGGTCGTCCACGGCGGCGGCGGCGAACTGCAGGCTGGCCTCGTCCGTCAGGCGGCCCTCGGTGACCTTCTGGTGCACGGCGGCGATCACCACCTGGGGCCGGGCCAGGACGCGGCACTGGCAGGCGCTCAGTACTTCGCGCATCCCGTGCTGGGCGCGCACGCCGCCGGTGGTGGCGGGCGAGGCGGTCATGATCACGGCGGGCTTGCCCACCAGCGGCGACTTGCCATTGGGGCGCGACGCCCAGTCGATGGCGTTCTTCAGTACCCCGGACATGGCGTAGTTGTATTCGGGGGAGATCACCACCAGCCCGTCGCTGCCGGCGATGGCTGCCTTCAGCGCGCGCACGGGGGCGGGCTGCTCCTCGCCGTCGAGATCGCCGTCGTAGAGCGGGATCTCGTTAAGGGGGAACAGCTCCAGCGCCGCGCGGCCGCCGAGCGTTTCGCCCAGGGTGCGCAGCACCGCCGTGCAGTGGGAGCCGCGGCGCAGGCTGCCGGACAGGCCCAGGAGGCGGACGGGGGTGGTGGCATCGGTCATGCGGCAATCCTCGATTCTGGAACGAGTTTGGGCAGGCGCAGCGCGGCCCGCCACATCGGGACCGTGGATATCCGCGATCCCCGGCATGGATGAGGCGGCGGGCGCGTCAGGTGGCGCCTGGCTGCCCTTCCGCGGCGGTTTCGTCCAGGGCACCCCGGATCACGTCGGCGAGGCCGGCGAACTCGGCCACCCGCGGCGACCGGGCGCGCCAGGCCAGGCCGAGCGTGCGGCCGGACGCGTCTTCCAGCGGCCGCAGCTCCACGGCGGCGCCGGCCAGCACCCCGCCGGACACGGCCAACCGCGGCAGCAGCGTCACCCCCAGCCCGCCCGCCACCATCTGCACCAGCGTGTGGAGGCTGGTGGCGGCGAAGCCTTCCCCCGGCGCGCCGGCACTGGGCAGGCGGCAGGCGCTGAGCGCGTGCTCGCGCAGGCAATGCCCGTCCTCCAGCAGCAGCAGGCGCTCGGTTGCCAAGGCGGCCGAAGGGATGCTGTCGCGCGCCGCGAGTCGGTGGCCGGCGGGCAGCGCGGCCAGGAAGGGGTCCTCGGCCAGGGCCAGGCTGTCCATGCCCGGCAGCGTGGCCGGCAGCGCCAGCAGCAGCAGGTCCAGCCGCCCGTCCTCCAGGTCGGCAGCGAGGTTGCCGGTCAGGTCCTCCCGCAGCCACAAGCGAAGCCGGGGAAAGGCGTGGCGCAGCGCCGGCATCAGCCGGGGCAGCAGGAACGGGCCGATGGTGGGGATCACCCCCAGCCGCAGCGGCCCACCCAGCGGGTCGCGCGCGGCCTCGGCGGTTTCCACCACGGCCACCAGGGCGGCCAGGGCGCCGCGGGCGCGTTCCACGATCTCCAGCCCCGTCGGCGTGAAGACCGGGCGCTTGGCCGGGCCGCGCTCCAGGATGGGCGTCGCCAGCTGGCGTTCCAGGGCGATGATGCCGGCCGACAGGGTGGACTGCGTCACCGCGCAGGAGGCTGCGGCACGCCCGAAATGCCCGTGGTCGGCCAGGGCGAGGAGGTAGCGGAGCTGCTGCGGGCTGGGGAGGGCGATCATCGGCGACCTCGATCATTCATTCAAAAACTATTCATTGGAAGCCCTCATCGCAGTGCAGCATATCTCGGAAGCGAGCCGGGGCGGGTTGCCCGTTCCGGCGTCATGATCCTGCCCGTCTAAAGGAAACACCGCATGCTGACCGTTGGCGACAAGTTCCCCTCCTTCAAGCTCACCGCCGTGAAGGGTGGCCCCGAGGGGCTCAACATGAACACCGCCTTCGAGGAAATCTCGGACGCCACGGATGCCGGCAAGTGGAAGCTGGTGTTCTTCTGGCCCAAGGACTTCACGTTCGTTTGCCCGACCGAGATCGTGGCCTTCGGCAAGCTGAACACCGAGTTCGCCGACCGCGACACCGTGATCTACGGCGTGTCCGTGGACAGCGAGTTCGTGCACATGAACTGGCGCCTGCACCACGCCGACCTGAAGGACCTGCCCTTCGCCATGCTCGCCGACATCAAGCGCGAGCTGAGCACGGCAACCGGCGTGCTGGCCCCCAACGAGGGCGTGGCGCTGCGCGCGACCTTCCTGGTGGACCCGGACGGCATCATCCGCTTCGCCTCGGTGAACGACCTGTCCGTGGGCCGCAACCCGCAGGAAGTGCTGCGCGTGCTGGACGCCCTGCAGACCGACGAGCTGTGCCCCTGCAACTGGCAGCAGGGCCAGGACGTCCTCCGCCCGGCCGCCTGATTGCCCGACCTGGTTGCGGCCCCGCCTCGCGCGGGGCCGCAACCCCTGCCGGCGCGACCTCGCCCGATCCGGGCGGAGCCGCACCGGCGCTCCGGGCATTTCCCTGCCCGACGCTTTCCCGCCAGCCGCGCGGGGCGTTTCGAGCCGCTTCGCTTCGCGAACCGCCGCTCCGCCCGTCGCCGGACGGCCCCTGACCCTTTCCCCCCAAACGACCCACGGAGATCCCGGGATGTCCCTCGAAGCCCTGCGTGCCCGCCTGCCCGACTACGCGCGCGACCTGAAGCTGAACCTGGGCAGCCTGGCCACCGAAACGGTGCTGAGCGAGCAGCAGCGCGACGGCACCTTCGTGGTGGCCGCCCTGGCCTCGCGCAACGCCGCCGTGACCCAGGCCGTGCTGGCCGAGTTCGGCCCCAAGCTGTCGCCCGAGGCGCTGACGGCGGCCAAGGCCGCGGCCGCAGTGATGGGCATGAACAACATCTACTACCGCTTCACCCACCTCGTGGTCGGCGACTACCAGACCCTGCCGGCGCGGCTGCGCATGAACGTCATGGCCAAGCCGGGCGTGGAGAAGGTGGATTTCGAGCTGTGGTCCCTGGCCGTGTCCGCCGTGAACGGCTGCGGCATGTGCATGGAAAGCCACGAGAAGATCCTGCGCCAGCACGGCGTGACCCAGGAGCAGGTGCAGGCGGCCGTCCGCATCGCGGCGGTGGTGCATGCCGTGGCCAGCACGCTGGACGGCGAGGACGCGATGGCCGCCGCGGCGGCCTGAATTCCGTTAATGCCCGCCGCGACCCGCGGCGGGCATTAACGGCAGGGCAAGCGGGGCCGGCCTAGGCTGGCCCCGATGCCTTTCACCCGTTCGCCAACCGATCCTTCCGCGGCCACCGCCCTGCCGCCCCGTGGGGCGGCAGCCTTTGAGCAGCGGGACCGGTTCCTGGCCTTCGCCTTCGCGGCGGCCGACCTGCTGGTGGAAGCCGACATGGCCGGGCGGATCACCTTCGCCGCCGGCGCCTTCCGGTCCCGCTTCGGCCAGGCGCCGGAAGCCTTCACCGGCCGCCCGCTCTCCTGCCTGGTGGCGGCGGAAGACCACGGCACCCTGGCCATGGCCATCAACCTGCTGCTGGCGCGCGGACGGCTGGCCCCGCTGGGCATCCGGCTGAGCGACGCCGAGCGCAGCGCCTTTTCCATGGCCGGGCTGGCGCCGCTGGGCACCGGCATCGGCGGCCGGCTCTGCCTCACCTTCGGCCCCGTCCCCGCCCTGCCCGAGAGCGCTTCCCTCTGCGCCCCCGAAGTGTTCCTGCGCGAGGCCGAGCTGCGCGTGCGCGCCGGCGTGGCGGGGGGTCCCGCGGCCGACGTGATGGGGCTGCTGGAACTCGGCCCCGCCGCCACCGCGGCGCTGCTGGGGCGGCCCGCCCTGGCGGCGGAGGTGGGCGAAACCTTTATCGCCGACCGCAGCGGCGCCCTGGCCGGGGAACTCGGCCCGGGCCGCTACGGCGTGCTGCCGCAGGGCGGCGAGGCGCCGGACCTCGCCTCCCTGGCTGCCCGGGTCGAGCTGCTGCTGCGCTCGCAGGGCGTGAGCTGCGACATCGTGGCGCAGCAGGTGCCGCTGCGCGCCGACGGGCTGACGGGGGTGCAGGCGGTGCGGGCGCTGCGCTACGCCCTGGGCACCTTCGCGCGCGAAGGCACCGCCGGCACCGAGCAGCGCGGCTTCGGCAACGGCCTCGCGGCCTGCGTCGCCAAGGTGTCCACCCGCGCCGGCGTGCTGCGCCGGATGATCGAGGAAGGGCGCTTCGACCTCGGTTTCCAGCCCATCGTCCACCTCGCCAAGCGCGAGGTGCACCACCACGAGGCGCTGATCCGGCCGCATGCCGGCGTGGATGCCGACCTCGCCACGCCGCAGGACTTCGTGCTGCTGGCCGAAACGGTGGGCCTGGCGGAGAACCTGGACCTGGCGGTGGCGGAGCGGGTGCTGCGCGCCGCCGCACGCAGCCCGGTGCCGCTGGCCTGCAACCTGTCGGGCCAGTCCGTGCAGAGCCCGGGCTTCCGGCGCAAGCTGCTGGCGCAGATCGACGCCGCGGGGGGCGCGGCCAAGCGGCTGATGGTGGAAGTGACGGAATCCTCGGAGATCGAGGACGAAGCCGAAGCCCAGGCCACGCTGGCGGCGCTGCGCGAGCGCGGCATGCAGGTCTGCATCGACGATTTCGGCGCGGGTGCCGCGGCCTTCCGCTACCTGCGGACTTTCCGGGTGGATTACGTCAAGGTGGACGGGCTCTACGTCCGCAACGCCGTACGCACGGAACGAGACCGCTCCTTCGTGGCCGCCATGGTGGACCTGTCCCTGGCCGTGGGGGCCGAGGTCATCGCCGAGCGGATCGAGACGGAGGAGGATGCCCGCGTCATGCAGTCCCTGGGCGTGCATTACGGCCAGGGCTACCTGTTCGGCCGCGCCGCCCCCCTGCCGGGCCTGCCGGATGCCGGGCGCGGCCGGGCCGCGGCGGTGACGGAGAGTTGGGCGTGAGGTCCGTGGTGTAGGCAGCAAGCCGGGGGGAGGTATCCCCCCGGACCCCCTTCTATTTTCGGGGGTTTGGGGGAGCGCCCGTGACACCGGGAGCACTCCTACTCCCGAAAAAAGGAGGGGGTCCGGGGGAGTTCCCTCCCCCGGCCTTCCCTTCCTTCACCCGCCCCGGCGAACCATGATGCCGATTGAGGTCGTGACGTATTCCGCCAGCGCCAGCTTCAGGTGCGGCAGCCCATAGGGCGGCACGTCGATATGCGCGTCCACCTCGGCATAGCCGGGGTGCAGGTTCAGCGGCCAGACCTCGTGCCCGGCGGCGCGCAGGCGGGACAGCAACGCCTCGAAGTCGCGCCGGCGGAACAGCGACACGGTGGGCGTTTCCACCGTGTCGTCGTTGGAGCTCAGGTTGAACTCGGTGGTGTGCACGGCCAGGCCGCCGGGGCGCAGCGTTTCCAGGCTGTTCTCCACGAAGCGCAAACCGTGCTCGATGGAGCCGAGATGCTCGAAGGAGCAGGAGGACCAGCACAGGTCGAAGCCGCGCAGGTCGGTGGGGATCGCGTTCATGTCCACCGGGCGGAAGGACACGCGCTCGCGGAACACCGCCTCGTCCAGCAGGTTGGGGAAGTGCAGGTCCATCACGTCGTGGCTGTGCTGGTTGGTGGTGGTCCAGCCCTGGCCCTCGATCAGCTCCATCGGCGCGTCGCTGGCCACCACGTGCAGCCCGCGCGCGGCCAGCACGGACGGGATGCTTTCCTTGCCGGTGCCGAAGCCCAGCGCGCGGTGGCCGGGGCGCAGCACCCCGGCGGCCTGCATCGCGGCGAGCAGCCAGCAGAACTCCCACTGCTTGCGGTGCTGCACGGGCTCCACGCCCAGCGCGACGCACCAGGCGGCATAGGCGGGCTCGGCGAACTGCTCGGCGGTGCAGAGCTGGCAGGTCGGCTGCGCCAGGCTGGGCGGTTCGAAGCGCCAGCGCAGTTCGGGGTCGGCCGGCGGGCGCAGCAGCCAGAGCGGGGCGGCGTATTCCTTGCGCTTGTCGTGGCCGTAGGCGTCCAGGAAGGCGCGGAACTCATGGGTGCGGCTGAAGGCGACGCGCAGGGAATGCAGGTCGCCGTGCTGGCTGTGAAAGGCCACTTCCGCGTCGTTGTGCGGCTCGCGCCCGATGAACAGGCGCATCGCCCAGGCCGTGGCCTCCGGGTCCACCCCGGCCCCGGCCAGCCGGCGGGTCCAACGCAGGGCGCGCCGTAGGCGGAGCGGGTTGAGCTTCATGCTCCGGAGCCTCACTGCTGGTCGGGTTTGCTTCGCACCCCCCGCGCGGCGCTGTCAAACCGCCGCCGCCGCGCGTTTCAGTCGGCGTGCAGGAACAGCATCACGTCCTCGGACTGGCCGAGGAGGTAGTCCGCCGTGCAGGGCTTCACCTGGGCATCGGTGTCGAGGAAGCGCAGCGGGAAGCGGCTCCGGATGCCGGCGAGCAGGCCGTCGGCGTCGGCGCAGCGGCTGGCGTTGAACTCGAACAGGATCCGCACGCCGGGGCTGCCGTCGAGCAGGCGCTGCATGCCGGCCCAGACCATCTCCTCGGCGCCCTCCACGTCCACCTTGATGAAGTCCACCCGCTCGCCGGCGAAATCGTCCAGGCAGAGCGTCGGCACGGTGACCTGCAGCAGGTCCGGCCGGTCCGGCACCGCGGCGGGGGCGATGTGGCCGTTCTTGGGATCGGACAGCGAGGCCACGAAGGACACGGTGTTGCCCGACTCCTGGGTCACCGCCGCCTCCGACACGGTATCGGCCCGCAGCAGGCCGTTGATGGACAGGTTGCGGCGCAGCAGGTCGGCCAGGCGCGGATTGGGCTCGAAGGCGCGCAGCCGCCCGCCCGAGCCCACCAGGTCGCCCAGCAGCACGCTGTAGTAGCCGTGGTTGGCGCCGACGTCGTAGGCGGTCTGCCCGGGCTCCAGGTTGCGCCACATGAAGTCCGACACCCAGTATTCCCAGAAGCCGTCCAGCATCAGGTGCGGCGCGAAGCCGGTGTCGCGCGAATCCACGAAGAACTTGTAGCGGCCCAGCACCCGGCACAGCACGGTGTGGGCGTCCACCGGGACGGTGGTGCAGCGGCCGCGGATGGCGGCCTCGATCAGCGGGCGGCTGACCGTGGCGCGCAGCTGCGGCAGGGTGAGGAGGTGGAGCTGGTCGGGCTCGCCGGCGTCGAGCGGCGCGGCATCCCCCCCGCTGCGCGACAACTTCCAGGGTCCGAGCACGCGCGAGTCTCCGGTCGGAGGGGGCCGTCCCATTGTTGCGGGGGCCGGCCGGGGTCGTCTCGGGCGGTGGTGGGCGCGACAGGGATTGAACCTGTGACCTTCCCCGTGTCAGGGGGACGCTCTCCCGCTGAGCTACGCGCCCGCTCGCGAGGCGGCTCCTGTATCGCGCCGGGCCGCATCCGGCAAGCACCCCGGACGGTGACGGCGGGGCGGAGCACCGGTATGGAAGGCGGCGATGGAATTCGCGCGGACAAGGACGCCGGACGAGCTGCCCTACACCGTCGTGCGGCCGGAACGGCAAACGATGCCGCTGGTGCTCGCCTCGCCGCATTCGGGGCGGAACTACCCGCTGGACCTGCTGGCCAACAGCCGGCTCAACCCGCTGAACCTGCGGCGGTCCGAGGACAGCTTCGTGGACGAGCTGTTCGCCGATGCGCCCGCACACGGCGCGCCGCTGCTGGCCGCCACCTTTCCCCGCGTCTACTGCGACGCGAATCGGGAAGCCTGGGAGCTGGACCCGGCGATGTTCGACGGGCCGCTGCCGGACTGGGTGAACACCGCCTCCCCCCGCGTCTGCGCCGGGCTGGGCACCATCGCCCGCATCGTGGCGACGGGGGAGCCGGTCTACGACCGCCGCCTGAGCTTCGCCGAGGCCGAGGACCGGGTGCGGCGGCTGTGGCAGCCCTACCACGAGGCGCTCAAGGCGCTGATCGCGGAAACCTTCGCCGCCTTCGGCACCTGCCTGCTGCTGGACTGCCATTCCATGCCCTCCGGCCTGCCGGGGCCGGTGCGGGCGGACTTCATCCTGGGCGATGCGCACGGCACCACCTGCGCCCCGCGGGCGACGCGGCTAATCGAGGAAAGCCTGTCCGCGCTGGGCTACCAGGTGCGGCGCAACGAGCCCTATGCCGGCGGCTACGTGACGCGCCATTACGGCCGCCCGCGCGAGGGCGTGCACGCGCTGCAGATCGAGGTGGCGCGGGCGCTCTACATGGATGAGCGGGCGATCCGCCCGCTGCCGGAGATGGCGCGGCTGCGCGGCGAAATGTCCGGGCTGCTGGCCGCGCTGGCGGCGGTGGACTGGAGCTTCCTGCGGCGCTGAGGCGCGGCCCACTTCGCCGCGGCACTCAGGCACGGCCCGCTCGTCCACGGCGCGAAACGCGACCCGTCTCCCCACGACGCGGAACGCGGCCCGGCTCCCGGCGGCACGAGAGGCGACCCACTTCGCCACGACCCCGGAGCGCGGACAAAAAGAAAGGCGGTGCCCGAGAGCACCGCCGAGTTTAGGGAGGAAACGTCCAAGAAAGGCAGACAACCCGGCAAGGCCGTGTTGCTGCGGCGCACAAGTTAGGATGAGGGCCGGGGTTTTGCAACGGCTTCTTCCGCAGTGCAGCATGCCACCCCGGCAAGGCAGCCTCCCGCCCACGGCAGGGGTGGCGAGGCGTCGCCGGGCGCCGGGGCGACGGCCGGGTTTGGCACGCCCGTCGCAGTGGCGGGACCCATGCGCCGATGGCTCGCCCTGCTCCTGTTCTGTTGTTCCGCCCCAGCGGCCGCGCAGCAGCGCCCGGCGCCCGGGATGCCGACACCCTCCCCCACCGAGCTGTGCCGCATCGCCATCAGCGCGGCGGAGCGGGAATACGGGCTGCCCTCGGGGCTGCTGGCGGCGATCGGGCAGGTGGAATCCGGCCGCCGCAACCCCGACACCGGCGAGAGCGGCCCCTGGCCCTGGACCATGAACGCGGAGGGACGCGGCAAATTCTTCCCGGGCAAGGCGGAAGCGGTTGCCGAGGTGCGGCAGCTCCGCGCCGGCGGGATGCGGATCATCGATGTCGGCTGCATGCAGATCAACCTGCACCACCACCCCGACGCCTTCGGCAGCCTGGAGGAGGCCTTCGACCCGCTGAGCAACGCCCGCTACGCCGCGCGCTTCCTCAGCACCCTGCAGGCGAGCCGCAACGACTGGATGGTGTCGGCCGGCAACTACCACAGCAACACGCCCGAGCGCGCCGCTTCCTATCGCGCCGCGGTGGCCGCCGCCCTGCCGCGGGTGCAGCAGCAGCTGGCCGCGGCGCCGCCCGCCGCTTCCCCCCCGGCCTGGGCGCCGCCGGGCCGGCCGGCGGCGATGCCGTCGCTGGCCGGGGGTGGCTTCGGCGGCTCGCCCGGAGGCGTGCCGGGCGGCGGCATGCCGGCCACGGTGACGCGCACGCTGGCCGCCGCCGATGCCGGGCGGGGACGCGGGCTGGACGCTTATCGCGCCATGCCGATCCCGCTGGCGGGGCGGATGCCGGCCCTGCCCCGCGGGCCCGGCTGAACCAGGCGAGGCCGCGGCAGGGACACCGCGGCGGACCGGCCGCGCAGGCCCAGGCGGGGTCGGCCACGCCGAGCCCGGGCGGCGCCAGCCGCGCAAGCCCGGGCGGAACCGGCCGCGCAAGCCCGGCGAAGCCGGCCGCAAAAGGCCCGGTCGCGACCGGTGGCGACGAGACCCGGGGCGCCCTCGGGCTGACGGCCGCGGCGGATCGCGGTATCATAACGAACCAGCAACGGAGCGGATTCGATGGGCAACTACCTGAGCTTCGGCGGACGGATCGGGCGGCAAACCTACTGGCTGCACTACGTGGTGCCGTTCACCGTGATCAACCTGATCGCCAGCGCCATCGACATGAACACCATGGCCGAGGGCGGCTTCGGCGTGCTGGGGCCGATCGTGGCGCTGGTGCTGCTCTGGCCCAGCCTGGCCGGCGGCGTGAAACGCTGCCATGACCGCGACCACAGCGGCTGGTTCCTGCTGATCTCGCTGATCCCGGTGGTGGGCGCCGTCTGGCTGCTGGTGGAGCTGGGCTTCCTGCGCGGCACCCTCGGCGCCAACCGATTCGGGCCGGACCCGCTGGGCGGCGACGCCTTCGCCCCATCGATGGGCGCCGCCGCGCGCTGAACGGCGCGCCGCCGCGGGTCCGAACCGGGCCCGCGGCACCGCCCGGGCGTTCAGCCGCCGCGGGCCAGCAGCGCCGACACGCCGCGCTGCCAGTTTTCCCAAGCGGCATCGGCCGCTGCCCCGGCACGCTCCGCCGCCACCGAGGCACGGTTGAGCGCCTGCCGCGCCTCCTCCCGCGCCGGGCCGGTGCGGTCTTCCGCCGCGGCGCGGGCGCGGTCCAGCGCGGCCTGCGCGGTGACGGAACCGCGCCAGGCGGCCCGGAACAGCTCCAGGAGGCGGCGCTGTTCCGCCAGCCCGTCCACCACGGCCACCAGCCCGGGGCGGCCCGGGGCACCGGCAGGCAGGCGCTCCAGCACCTCGCGCAGCCGTTCCAGCGTGCCGGGGCCGCCGGGCAGGCGCCGCGCCTCCCGCTCCACGTCGATGCTCCGCCAGCTCAGCAGCACGGGGTCGCCCAGGCCGGGGTCCCAGAGCGGGATCTCCTGTCGCGCCGGGCGCTCGAAGGGCAGGCGCAGCGTGGTGGCCGCCCCGTCCAGCACCGCCTCGTGCCGCAGGCCGAAATCGCCCTCCGCCGCCACGGGAAAGCGCGGCGTGGCGCCGGCGCGGCGCGGCAGGTCCAGGACCAGCCGGCCGCGGGCGCCGCGCGGGTCCAACGCCAGCGCCACCTCCTCCAGCCGGGTGGCGAACAGCACCACGCGGCCGCCGCCGGTCTCGACGCGGTCCACCCGGTCGGTGTTCCCGCCGCCGGCGGTCAGCAGCACGTCGCGGTCACGGGCAAAGGCGATCAGCCGGGTTTCGCCGGCCGGCAGGGCGCGGATTTCCGCGTCGCCCAGGAAGCCGCCCGCCTCGGCGCCCGCGGTGCCGTACACGGTGGCCAGCCCGTCCGGCAGGGTGTTGCCGGTGGAGTTGGTCAGCCGCACGGCCTGCAGCGGGTGGCGGGACGCGAGGTCCTGCACCCACCACACCCGCTCGGCGGCCAGCGGCGCGTCCAGGAAGGGCAGGTTGGCGGTTTCGCCCCCGCGCAGCGTCACCGGCTCGGGCAGGGCGAAGGCGATGCGCCCGGCCGAGGCCGCGGCCAGGGCCGGGGCGGCGGGCTCGGACGGCGGCGGCGGGGCCGCGGGCGCTTCCAGGGCGGGGGCGGGCGCCGGCAGCGCCAGGGAACGCTGCCGCAGCGCCTGGGCGGCCGGCGCCGGCGGGGCCGGGCGCGGCCCGGTGTCGGGACGGACCTGCACCGCCTCCGCCACGCGCACGGGCAGTTCCGGGCGCGGCACGCGGATGGGGTCGTAGAGCGGCTGGTGGAAGGCCGCGGCCTCGCCCGCCACCAGGGTCAGGCGCACGCCGTCCCAGTCGGCGCCCGAGCGGTTCTCCACCACCGCCCAGCCCTGCAAGCGCGCGGGCACGCCGGACGCGCCCACCTCCGGCACCAGCAGGCGCCAGGACGGCTTCCACAGCGGCGCGCCGGTCACGGTGGTGACCGACACTTCCCGCGCCCGGTCGGCCCGCAGCAGGATCTCCACCTGCCGCTCGGTGTCGGTGCGCGAAGCCGCCAGCGCTTCCGCCGCGCGCGTCACGCGCGCCGCCAGCGCCGCGTCGGTCAGCCGCACCGCCGCCCCTTCCGCCAGCAGCAGCGTGGTCAGCCCGCCCGGCGTCAGCAGCGTCAGCCGCGTGCCGCGCTCCCCCTCCGCCGCGCTGGCGATGCGGCCGGTGGTGCCGGCGGCCTCCACCTCCTGCCCGCGCAGGGCGTTGAGCAGCGCCGCCTGGCCGGCGAAATCCTCCGGCTGCAGCGGCAGGCCGCGAAACGCCTCCGCCGCCAGGTCGCGCGCCGGCAGCCGCAGCCCCACCACCCGCCCGGCCGGGTCGGCCACCGTCAGGCTCTTCAGCAGGTCGTCCACGTCCTCCGTCGGCGCGCGAAACGTGGCGGAGCCGTTCGGGCCCACCGTGCCGGCCCGCTCCACCTGCGCCAGCCCGCCGGAGGACAGGGTCACGGCGCGCACCGGTAGCTCCTCCGCCGCGGCAGGGGCGAGCAGCCCCGGCAGGAGCAGCAACGGCAGCGTGCGGCGCATGGTGGTTCCCTTCCCGGACGAACCGCCCGACGCTACCGGAACCCGCCCGCCCCGTCGCCGGTCCAGCGCGGGCGGGCTGACCGAGGAGAGCTAGGGCCGTGGCTTTGGGTGGGCCTGGCTGTTCGGGCCTGGGCCAGAGGGGCTCTGCCCCTCTGGACACCCCGCGAGGAGCTTAGGCTCCTCGACCTCATGAGTGCCTCCGGCGGGGGCGGGATGGCAGACGGTCGTCATCATGGACCGCCCTGTCCGACCCGCCCCCGCCGGAGGCACTCAACGTGGGGTCCGGGGAGTTTAAACTCCCCGGCGGGGTCCAGGGGCGGCGCCCCTGGCCACGGTCAGAGTCACCCAGACCCACCCGAAATCCACCGCCCCTGGCCCTCCCCGGTCAGTCCGGCACCGCGACGCGGCCGTTGTCGAGCAGGGTGCCGCGCGCGCCGTTGCCGGCGCCCAGGGTGGGCAGGATGGTTTCGGACAGCAGGGCGTGCAGGGCGGCGGTGTGTTCGGGCGCGCGCGGGCCGGCGGGGTCGGAGGTCATGACCACGCACAGCGCCAGCTCGGGCACGAGGTAGAGCATCTGCCCCCCGTAGCCCCAGGCGAAGAACACGGGCAGGCCGCCCGCCTCGGCGATCCACCAGCCGTAGCCGTAGACTTGGCGGCTCCAGGGCGAGCGGGCGCGCGGCGTCCAGGACTGGCGCACCCACTCCGCCGGCAGCACGCGGGCGCCGCCGAACACCCCACCGGCGCGGTACATTTCGCCGAAGCGCAGCAGGGCACGGGGCGAGAGCAGCATGTCATTGCCGCCGAAGAAGATACCCTGCGGGTCGCGCGTCCAGGGCGGGATGCTGATGCCCAGCGGCTCGCCCAGCCAGGCGCGCGCGAGCTCCAGCGTGGAGCGTCCGCTGGCGCGGGTCAGCACGGCGGAGAGCAGGTGCGTGCTGCCGGTGGAATACTGCATGCCGCCGCCGGGCTCGTCGACGAAAGGGCGCGTCAGGATGAAGCGCACCCAGTCGCGGCTGCCGGCAAAGGCGCCGTAATTGGCGCCGGAGGTCCGCTCCAGCCCCGCGCGCATGGACAGCAGGTGGCCGACGGTGATCTCCGCCACCCGCGGGTCGAGGCCGGCGGGCAGCAGGCGGCCCAGGATCGGCGCGATCCGCTGATCCGGCCCGTCCAGCACGCCGCGCGCGATCGCCGCCCCCACCAGCGCCGAGAGCACGGTCTTGGACGCGGACTTGATGTTCACCGGGCGGTCGAGCGGCGGGCCGCGGAACGCCCGCTCGGCCAACGGCACGCCGTTGCGGGCGATGATCAGCGCGTGCAGGCGCGGCAGCGCCGCGGCCCGGCGCAGCACCTCCTCCAGCGCGGCGGGGTCCGGAACGGGGGGCGGGGTCTGCGCGGCGGCGGCGCGCGGTGCGGCGAGGCTGGCCGCGGACAGGGCGGCCAGCACGGGCCGTCGTCCGATGGGGCTGGTCGGCATCGCCGAGGCAGGTGGGGCCGGGGTCGCCGTCCGGCAACGCGGCGCCGAGCGGGTCGAACCTCCGGGAAGCAGCAAGCCGGGGGGAGGTATCCCCCGGGGCCCCCTTCTATTTTCGGGAGTTTGGGGGTGCCCTGAAAGGCACCCCCAAACTCCCGAAAGAAGGAGGGGGCTCGGGGGAGTTCACTCCCCCGACCTTCCCTGCTGCTTTACCCGAAGAAGTCCGGCAAGGGCCGCGGCGGCGGCGCCCCGCCCCGCAGCGCCGCCTGCAGCACGGTGTCCAGCGCCTGCAGGAAGCGCGACCGCTCCTTCTGGCCGAAGGTGCCGTGGCCGCGGGTGATGGCGCCCATCTCGCGCAGGTGGCGCGACACTTCGCGCCCCGCCAGGGCGCTGCCGATGTTGCTGGCGTCCCAGACCCGGCCGTTGGGCGCGATTGCGTGCGCCCCGGCGGCCAGGCAGCGCGACGCCAGCGGGATGTCCTGCGTCACGCACACGTCGTCGCGGCGGATGTGCTCGGCGATCCAGTCGTCGGCGGCATCGGCCCCTTCCGTCACCAGCACGCGGTGGATGTTGGGCGCGTCCGGCAGGCGCACGCCGCGGGCGCCGTTGCTGACCACGTGCACCTGCAGGCCCAGCCGCTCGGCGACGCGGAACACCTCGTCGCGCACCGGGCAGGCATCGCCGTCGACGTGGATTTCGGGGCGGAACGGGGCTGGCGGATCGGACACGGGCGGCCCTCCTCGCGGCCGGGGCATGCCCTAGCAAGCCGCGCCGGGCCTCGCCAGGGCACAGCGCTTCTCACCCGCCCGGCCCTCCCCGATAAGGGCGCGCCGCGGCGGGGGCGCCCGGGTCGGAAGGGGAGCGCCGCGTGGACACCATTCACCGCTTCGAGGTGCACTACACCGAGGCCATCGCGCGCAGCGCCGTGCGGCGCTTCATGCTGCGCCGCGGCCTGTCCTGGCGGCTGGTACTCAGCGGCGCGCTGGTGATGGCCATGGCCGGGGTGCTGCTGGCGACGGGCGACCGGTCCTGGGTGCTGGGCGTGACCGTGACGGTGCCGCTGCTGGGCTTCCTGCTGGTGGCCGCGGTGTGGCGGCTGCGGCTGCGCGAAGCCTCGGGGCGGGTGCGGCGCATGGAACAACAGCGGGCGGAGTTCGTGCTGGACGAGGCGGGGATCGCCGTCACCTCCAGCCTCGGCCATTCCGCCATGCCCTGGTCGGCGGTCACGGAAACCTGGGCGCAGCCGGGCTACTGGATGCTGTTCATCGCGCCGAACAACTTCTTCACCCTGCCCACGGCCGAGGTGCCCGCGGCGGCGATGGCCTTTCTGCGCAGCCGCGTGACGCCCCGCTGAAGCGCGGCCGCCCCGGCCTGACCATCGGCGTCCGGCGCTCGTTCCGTCTCCGGTGAAGGAAGCAAGCCGGGGGGAGGTATCCCCCCGGACCCCCTTCTATTTTCGGGGGTTTAGGGGTGCCCTGAAAGGCACCCCCAGACTCCCGAAAGAAGGAGGGGGTCCGGGAGAGTTCACTCCCCCGGCCTTCCCTGCCCCCTCCGGTCAGCCCACCGGCTCGGCGGCGTCAGATGCTGCGCACGGCCCCACCATCCACGCGGACGATGCTGCCGGTGATGTAGGCGGCGTGGTCGGAGGCCAGGAAGGCCGCCATCGGGCCGTACTCCTTCGGCTCGCCGTAGCGGCCGACGGGAATGGTCTTGGACCGCTCGGCGCGGATCTCCTCGACGCTGCGGCCGGTCTTGGCGGACTCCGCCTTGGCGACGTTCAGCGTGCGGTCGGTGGCGAAAGCGCCGGGGGCGAGGATGTTGCAGGTGACGCCCTCCGCCGCCACGTCCAGCGACAGGGACTTGTTCCAGCCCACGATGGCGGCGCGCAGCACGTTGCTCAGCGCCAGGTTGGGGATGGGCTGTTCCATGCCCATGCTGCCCACGGTCAGGATGCGGCCCCAGCGGCGCTCGCGCATGCCCGGCAGCAGCGCGTTGGCCACCTGGATCGGCGTCAGCACGACGTGGCGGAACCAGGTCTGCAGCGCCGCTTCCGTCAGCTCCAGCGCGGTGCCCGGCGGCGGGCCGCCGTGGTTGAGCAGCACGATGTCCACCCCGCCCAGCGCGTCGATGGCGCCCTGCGCCAGGGCGGCCATCTGCTCGCCGCTGCCGGTGTCGGCGGGGATGCCCACCGCCTGGGGCGCGCCCAGCGCCCGCAGGGCGTCGCACACCGTGTCCAGGCTGCCTTGCTCGCGGCCGGACACCGCCAGGGCCACGCCCTCGGCCGCCAGGGCTTCCGCCACCGAGCGGCCCAGCCCCTTGGAGGCGCCCATCACCAGCGCGCGCTTGTTCCGCAGGCCCAGATCCATTTCGCCCTCACACCATCCCGAAAAGGGGGCGGACCCTGAACCGGCGCGCCCGGGGTGACAACCCCGAGGATGGGCGGGGGGCGGCCAGGCCGGGTTATGGCACGAAGCGCCGAAAGTGGCAGAAATCGCGGGAAGTGGCAGAAATCGTAGAATCTGACACGAGCGGCGCCGTGCTTGACCGCCAAGCTCCTGATGTTGTAGGATTATATTCTGAAAAACCGCTTGCCGGGACGTCTGCCGGTAAGGAAGTAAGATGGTAAGGAAGTAAGGCGAAGCGCCCTGCCGGCCGGGCAGCAGGCCGCGGCGGCTCCCGGCGGCCGCGCCCCGGGTCGTGCCCCCCGCACCCTGGGCAAGCCGGGGCGGTGCGGTCATCCTGGCGCGACGATCCGGAAAAGACACCTCCTATGGCGAAGCCCATCCTCCTGCTCACCCGGCAACTGCCCCCGGCTGTGGAGGCCCGCGCGAAGCGCGACTACGACGCCCGGCTGCGCCGTGACGACCTGCCCTTCACTGGCGCCGAACTGGCCCGCGCGGCCGAGGGCGCGGCCGGCGTGCTCTGCGCCGCCGGCGACGCGCTGGACGCCGGCACGATCCGCCTGCTGCCCGACAGCGTGCGCATCCTGGCCAGCTTCAGCGTCGGCACCGACCACATCGCGCTGGACGCCGCCCGCGCCCGCGGCATCGCCGTGACCAACACGCCCGACGTGCTGACGGTGGCCACCGCCGAGATCGCGATGCTGCTGATCCTGATGTGCGCCCGCCGCGCCGGTGAGGGCGAGCGCACCCTGCGCGACCGCAAGTGGACGGGCTGGGCGCCGACGCAGCTGCTGGGCGTAACGCTGGAAGGCAAGCGGCTGGGCGTGCTGGGCATGGGCCGCATCGGCCGCGCCCTGGCCGGCATGGCGCGCGGCTTCGGAATGGAGGTGCACTACCGCAACCGCACGCGCCTCACGCCCGCGGAGGAAGCGGGGGCGGTGTTCCACGACGACGATGCCGGCTTCCTGGGCGCGATCGAAGTACTGTCCATGCACATCCCCGGCGGCGCGGACACCGCGGGCTGGCTGGATGCCGGGCGCATCGCGCTGCTGCGCCCCGGCGCGATCGTGGTGAACACCGGCCGCGGCACCACGGTGGACGATGCGGCGCTCTGTGCGGCGCTGATCTCCGGCCACGTGCGCGCGGCGGGGCTGGACGTTTTCGCCGGTGAGCCCGCGATCTTCGAGGGCTACCACACCGCGCCCAACCTGACGCTGCTGCCGCATCTGGGCAGCGCCACGACGGAGGTGCGCGACGCGATGGGGATGCGCTGCCTCGACAACCTCGACGCCGTGCTGCTGCGCGGCGAGGACCCGTTGCACCGCGTGGCCTGAGCGGGACGCGCAAACGACATGCTGATCGACTTCGCCACCACGGCGCCGAAGGACCGCTACAAGGTCGTTTCCTCCGTGGTGGTGCCGCGGCCGATCGCCTGGATGGTGACGCGCAGCGCAGCGGGGGTGAACAACGCCGCGCCCTATTCCTTCTTCAACGTGCTGAGCAACGACCCGATGCTGGTGGGCATCGGCTGCGGCGCCCGGCCGGAAGGCGGGCTCAAGGACACGGTCGCCAACATTCGCGAAACCGGGCAGTTCGTGCTGTGCCTGGTGAGCGAGGACCTGGCGGAAGCGATGAACGTCACCGCCGCCGAGTTCCCGCCCGGGGTCGACGAGATCGCCGCCGCCGGGCTGCACACCGCGCCCTCCGCGACGGTGGCCCCGCCCCGCATCGCGGAAAGTCCGGTGGCACTGGAATGCGAGCTGTTCCAGCTGGTGCCGGCGGGCGAGCACACGGTGGTGCTGGGCAAGGTGCTGGCGATCCAGCTGCGCGACGACTGCATGCAGGACCCCGCGCGCTTCCGCGTGGACACGCCGAAGCTGCGGCTGGTCGGGCGGCTGGGCGGCGGCGGCTGGTACACGCGCACGGGTGACCGCTTCGAGATGCCGCGGCTGCGCGCGGGCGATCCGCGGTTGCCGAAGGTGGGGGAAAGGCCGGGGGAGTGAACTCCCCCGGGCCCCCTCCTTCTTTCATGAGTAGAAGAGCCCCCGCAGTCACGGGCGCACCCGCAAACTCCCGAAAATAGAAGAGGGTCCGGGGGGATACTTCCCCCCGGCTTACGCACCGCCCCAGGCGGCCGCCGCCGAGCCGAGTTCCTGCGCCGGGCGGTCCCAGGCCATCGGCGCCCCCGCCACCGCGACGGGCGGGCGAAGCCGCCGCGCCTCGCCCCAGGCCGTGTGTTCCGGCACCGGATGGAGGTCCGCTGCGTCTTCCGGCGCGGGCGGGGGCGCCGGCAACTGTTCCCCCAGGCCGGTCAGCAGCGCCGCCGTGCGGGCCAGGGACAGGCGCGCCGCGCTGCCCTCCCCGGCCGCGGCCCGGCGCCCCAGGGCGCGCAGCGCCGCCGCGGCCATGAGGTAGCCCGTGGCATGGTCCAGCGCCTGCACGGGCAACGGCACCGGCACCTCCGCGCCCTTCCAGGCCATGCCGGCCTGGGCGATGCCCGTGCTCATCTGCAACAGGCTGTCGAAGCCGCGCCGGCCGGCCCAGGGACCGGTCCAGCCGTAGGCGTCCAGCGACACGTCGATCAGCCCGGGCGACAGCGCACGGCGGCGCGCGGCGTCGTAGCCCAGCCCGTCCAGCGCGCCGGGACGGTAGCCGTGCAGCAGGATGTCCGCCCGCGCCAGCAGCGCCTCGAAGCGTTCCCGGTCGGCGGCGTCGCGCAGGTCCAGGCGGGCGCAGCGCTTGCCCGGCGTGACCTCCGGCACCACCCCCGGCTCGTCCCAGCCGGGCGGGTCGATCCGCAGCACGTCCGCCCCGAAGCCGGCCAGGAAGCGGCTGGCCACGGGGCCGGCCAGCACGCGGGTGAGGTCCAGCACCCGCAGCCCCGCCAACGGCCGGTCCCGCCGCGGCTGCCAGCGCAGCGGCGCGCGGTCCCCGGCGGTGGCGGCCACCAGCGGCTCGGCCGCCACGGCGCGGCCCTGCGGGTGCGCCGCCCAGGCGGCGGGCGTGCGCAGGGCGGCCGCGCAGCCGCCGGCGCCGAGCACCGCGGCTTCCAGCGCGTCCGCGTCCCAGGCGGCCACGGCCCCGGCCATGCCGGGCTTGCCGGGGTGGCGGCCGAGCACGGCCTCCGCGGCGGCGCGGTGGTGCGGGGCGTTGGTGTGCAGGCGGATCCAGCCGTCCCGGGCCCGGTAGTCGCCGGCGATCGGGTCCCAGGCGGCCGGCAGCGTCCAGCCGACCGGCCGCAGGGAGGTGCCGAACCAGAAGGCGGCGAGCCGGCGGTCCACCGCCACCTCCGGGATGGCCGCGGCGTCTTGGCCGAGCAGCTCGGCCAGGGCCAGCGCCGCCACGGCCACGGAAGCGGCAGCAAGGTCGGTGACCCGGAAGGCGGAGGGCAGCGCGCCCTCCCCGCTCAGCACGAGCCGCTCGACCACCGGCGCCGCGCCGCCCAGCGCCTGCCACAGGTCACGGGCGACGGTCCGGGTGGTGCTGGGCATGGGTTGCTCCGCGCGATGCTGCCGCGCAGCAGCCTAGCAACGCCGCCACGCCGGTCACCGCGGCGGCGCGGCAGGGCACCCCTGCCCGGGACGCATTGCCCCGCTGGGCAGCGCGGGGACGCCTTCATCGACAGAACCGGCGGGAGGTCACCATACTGGCCCGAAATCCAGTCCGTTGCGGCGCGCCGCCGGGACTCGGGAAAGAACATCGTCCGAAACGGGCGATCGGGAGGAAGCAGCATCCATGGACGCCAAAGCAGCGGCCGCGCCCGGCGGCATCGACACCCTGCCCGGGCTGGGGCGGCGCGCCCTGGGGCTCGCGCTTCCGGGGCTGGTGCTCGGCACCGGCTCCGCCGCCTTCGGGCAGGAGGCTTATCCCAGCCGTCCCGTGCGCATCGTGCTGCCGGTGGCGCCGGGCGGTTCCACCGACACCATCGGCCGCGTCCTGGCCGACGAGTTCGTCCGGCGGCACCGGGGCAGTTTCGTGGTGGAGAACCGGCCCGGCGCCGGCGGCAACCTGGCCTATGAGCTGGTGGCGCAATCCCCCGCCGACGGGCTGACGCTGCTGGTGGCGGTGGATTCCCTGACGGTGAATCCCAGCCTGTTTGCCAAGGTGAACTACGACCCCACCACCAACTTCGCGCCGATCGTGCTGATGGCGCGCATCCCGCACATCCTGGTCACTCATCGAAATGGGCCGGTGAAGAGCTTCGCCGCCTTCATGGAGATGGCGCGGCGCGAGCCGGGGCGGCTCAACGTGGCGATTTCCGGCTACGGCAGCGGCGGCCACCTGGCGGGGGCACTGATCCAGCACCAGACGGGCGTGCGCTGGTCGGTGGTGCCCTATCGCGGCGGGGCGACGCCGATCAACGACCTGATCGCCGGCAACGTGGACGCCGCCTTCGTGACGCTGGGCGCGGTGATCGGCCAGGTGCGCGGCGGCGACCTCCTCCCGCTGGCCATTACCACCCCGGCGCGCTTCGCGCTGCTGCCGGACGTGCCCACCGTGGCCGAGATCGCCCTGCCCGGCTACGACGTGCCGAACTGGTACGGGCTGCTGGCGCCGGCCGGCACCCCGGCGCCGGTGATCGCCAGCCTCAACGGCTGGACCAACGAGGTGCTGGCCGAGCCGCGCGTGCGGGCGGTGCTGGCGGAAGCGGGGTTCGAAATGGTGGGCGGCCCGCCGGAAACCCTGGGCAACCTGATGCGGGAAAGCCAGCCGCGCTGGCGCGAGCTGATCCGCGCGGCGGGGTTGCGGGCGGAATAGGCCGGCGGCCTGGTCGGGCAGGCTGGCCCGGCGGGCCGGAACCCTTCACGCCGAGGGGCGTGCGTGATAGCGCCGGCTGCGAAGAATTCGCAGTTGAGGGCATGCTCCCCCTTCCCGCCGCTCCCCTTCCCCCGCGTCGGCGGGTGCCGCCCTGGGCCCGGGCCGCGCTGCCCATCGCCGCCCTGGTGGCCGCCCCCGTGCTGGCGGTGCTGGCGGCGGCGATCGGCCCGGCGGGCGCAACCTGGCGGCACATCGCCGCCACCAACCTGCCGGAATACCTGCTCAACTCGCTGCTGCTGAGCCTCCTCGTGGGGCTGCTGGCGGGCTCGGCCGGGGCGCTCACGGCCTGGCTGGTCACCGCCTGCCGCTTTCCCGGGCGCCGGGTGCTGGAGGTGGCGCTGCTGCTGCCGATGGCCATGCCCGCCTACGTGTGCGGCTACGTCTACACCTGGCTGATGGACGTGGCGGGGCCGGTGCAGACGGCGCTGCGCGACGTCACCGGGCTGCGCTGGGGGCAGTATCCCTTTCCCGAGATGCGCTCCCTGCCCGGGGCCGCGGCGGTGCTGGCGATGGTGCTGTACCCCTACGTGTACCTGCTGTGCCGCGCCGCTTTCCTGCAGCAATCCTCCTGCCTGATCGAGGTGTCGCGCACCCTCGGCCACGGGCTGGCGGGAACCTTCTGGCGCGTGGCGCTGCCGCTCGCCCGCCCGGCCCTGGCGGCCGGGGTGGCGCTGGCGCTGATGGAGGTGCTGGCGGATTTCGGCACGGTGCAGCACTTCGCCGTGCGGACCTTCACCACCGGCATCTACGAGGCCTGGTTCGGCATGGGCGACCGCCCCGCCGCGTCGCAGCTGGCGGCCTGCCTGATGGGGCTGGTGGCGCTGCTGCTGCTGGGGGAGCGGCTGTCGCGCGGCGACCGGCGCTTCCACGCCACCACCACCCGGCCGGTGCCGCTGCAGCCGGCGCCGCTGCGCGGCCTCGCCGCCTGGGCCGCGACGCTGTGCTGCGCGACACCGGTGCTGCTGGGCTTCGCCGTGCCGGCGGGGGCGCTGTTGTGGCTGGCGGCCACGGTGGGCGACCCGCTGGCGCCGGAGCGCTTCCTGCCCTTCGCCACCAACTCGCTGCTGCTGGCCGCCCTCACGGCGGCCCTGGTCACGCCGCTGGCCGCCCTGCTGGCCTGGGGGGTGCGGCTGCATCCCACCCGTCCGGCGCGGATCGCGGCCCGGCTGGCCGGGCTGGGCTACGCCGTGCCGGGGTCGGTGATCGCGGTGGGGGCGCTGGTGCCCTTCGGGATCTTCGACAACGCGCTGGATGGCTGGCTGCGGCAGCACTTCGGGATCAGCTCGGGGCTGCTGCTGTCCGGCACGGTGGCGGCGCTGGTCTTCGCCTACGGCGTGCGCTTCCTGGCGATCGCGCTGTCCTCGGTGGAATCGGGGCTGGCGCGGCTGCGGCCTTCCCTGTTCGCCGCGGCGCGCACCCTGGGCGCGGGTCCAGGCGAGGCGGTGCGCCGGGTGGAGTTGCCGCTGCTGCGCGGGGCGTTGCTGACGGCCGCCGTGCTGGTCTTCGTGGACACCATGAAGGAACTGCCGGCGACGCTGATCGTGCGGCCCTTCGACTTCGACACGCTGGCGGTGCGGGTGCACGAGCTGGCCTCGGACGAGCGCCTGGCGGAGGCCAGCACGGCGGCGCTGCTGATCGTGGCGGTGGGGCTGCTGCCGGTGCTGGTGCTGGTGCGGGCGATGCGGCGCCGCTGAGCCAAGGCCGCAAGCCCGGCCGGACCGGAGCGCGGTTGGGCCAGAGCGCGGCTGGCCGGAGCGCGGCCGGGCCGCAGATCGGAACGGCACGCACCTCATCCCCGGCGTTCCTCCGGGCGGCGATCTGCCGTTAGGATGCGGGCATGCGGATCTACCTCGCCGGACCCGACGTCTTCCTGCCCGATCCCTGGGCCGCCGCCGCGGCCAAGAAGGCCGTCTGCGCCCGCTTCGGCGCCGAGGGCGTGTTTCCCATGGATCCCGTCCACTGCCCCGAGGCGGATGCGGCCGCCGAGCCCTTCCTGGCGATCTACCTGCGCAACGAGGCGCATCTGCGCGCCTGCGACGCCGTGCTGGCCAATCTGACGCCTTTTCGCGGCCCCTCGGCCGATGCCGGCACGGTGTACGAGGTGGGCTTCATGCGCGCCCTGGGCCGGCGTGTGGCGGGTTACAGCAACGACCCGCGCCCCTTCGCGTCGCGCACGCTGGACTTTTTGGGCGAACAGGTTCGCCGGCGCGCGGATGGGTCCTGGGAGGATGCGGAGGGGCTGCACCTCGAGAACTTCGATTGCCACGACAACCTGATGATCGACGGCGGCATCCGCGCCGCCGGCGGGCCCTTCGTGGCGCGGGCCGTGCCCGAGGCGGAGCGCTGGCGCGACCTGGTGGCCTTCGAGGCAGCGCTGCGGTTGCTGCTGGAGGGTTGAGCCGCGCGGCGGATGCCCGGGTAGCACAAGGGTTTCCACGGGCTGCAGCGCGGCCGGGTTGCCCCGCTCGGCGGTCTGGTTTATGTCCCGGCCCCTCGCCCGGCAACGGGCCGGAGGATGGGTGGCCGAGCGGTCGAAGGCGCGCGCCTGGAAAGTGCGTATACGTCAAAAGCGTATCGTGGGTTCGAATCCCACCTCATCCGCCATGACCCTGTTCCGAAACACCCTGTTCAGCGCAGAACCGGACGAACCGTCGATCGTCCCCGTGCGGCGGAACTGCGCCTCGCGGAGGTGAGGTCGCGCTGAGGGGGCCGCCAGGGCTCCTCCAAACGCCGCACCTCCGGCTGCACAGCGCCAGAACGGTCACGTCGGCCGTGTCCCAGGGCTGTGCGTGACCGCTGCCCCGGAAGCCGCCATGCCGGAAACAGTAGACGATCCCGGGCTTCCCGGAGGGGAGCGGTCACAGCGGCGCGGGGCGCCCAGGGCAGCGAGCAGCAGGAGCCTTCTCGCCGAGGGCTGGGCTTCACGGCACGGCCACCCCGGCCATTGCAGGACGCGGAGAGCGGGCCGACCCTGTCGCCCGTGACGGCCTGCCAACAGGGCCGCCGGGAGGAACCTTCACCATGCGCAGGCGCAGCCTCGTCGCGGCCACGGCCGCCTTGCCGGTCCTGGGGCACCCGGCCCTCGGCCAGGGCAGCTACCCGGACCGGCCGGTGCGGATCATCGTTCCCTTCCCACCCGCGGGTGCCGCGGACGTGCTGGCGCGGATCATCTCCGGCCGCCTGGGCGAGCGGCTCGGGCAGCCCGTGGTGGTGGAGAATCGCGGCGGCTCCAACGGGCAGATCGGGGCCGAGGCGGCGGCCCGGTCGCGGCCGGACGGCTATACGCTGCTGCTCGGCCAGGACACGATGTTCACCGCCAATCCCTGGCTCTACGAACGCCCGGCGGTGAACGTCGCGACGGAGCTGATGCCGGTGGCCTCGCTGGTGGCCAACCAGCTGGTGCTGGCGGTGAACCCGCGGCAGCCGGCGCGAAACCTCGCGGAATTCGTGGAGCTGGCGCGCCGCGCCGATCCGCCGCTCGCCTATGCCTCGCTCGGCACGGGCAGCCAGCACCAGTTCGCGATGGAGATGCTGATGCGCCGGGCGGGGATCACCCTGCTGCACGTGCCGTTTCGCGGCGGGGCACCGGCGGCCACGGCCACGGTGGCGGGCGACACGGCGGCGCTGTTCGCCGGCGCCTCTTCCCTGCCGCTGATCCGGGAAGGGCAGCTGCGCGGCCTGGCGGTGACGGGACGGCGGCGGGCGGCGAACTTCCCGGAACTGCCGACGGTGGCCGAAACCTATCCCGGCTACGAGCTGACGATCTGGCTCGGGCTCTTCGCACCGGCGGGCGTTCCGACTCCCGTGGTGGAGCGGCTGCGGGACGCCGCCAATGCCGTGCTGGGAGAGCCCGAGATCCGGGCTCGGCTGGAAACCGGCGGCGGGCTGGAGCCGCTGGTCACCACGCAGGCGGAGTTCGCGGCACTGATCCAGGCCGACTACGAGAAATACGGGGCGCTGATCCGGGACATCGGCATCCGGGTGGAGTGATCCGGGGCGCGGCCCGCCGGGGCTGCGGGCCGGTCCCGCGACGCGGGACGCGGGGCACCCTGCATCCGCCCCGCCGGCCGGTCGCCGCGGGGCGTGCGATGTCGCCTCACCCTGCCCGCTCGGCACCCGGGTTGGCGAGCGCGGCGGGCATCGGCGTGCCCATCACCTTGCGCGCCAGATAGGCGAAGTTGATCGCGCATTGCTCGGGCGACAGGAGGAACTGCCGCAGCGGTGCGATGTCCTCCGGCGGGAATTCCGGTGCGGCGCCGCCGGCGGCTTCCACCAACAGCTGCACCCGCGCCGCTTCTTCCAGCATGACGCTGAGCACCACCGCCTCCTCCAGCGTGGTGCCGGCTACGGCGACGCCGTGGCTCTTGAGCAGCACCGCGCGATGCGGCCCCAGGGCGCGCGCCACGGCAGCACCGAGTTCCCGCGTGCGGATCAGGTTGATGGTGTCGTCATAGGTCGGCAGGGCGCCCGCGAACACCGCGCCGCCCTGGCAGTGCGGCCGCATCGGCTTGCCCGTGGCCGACAGGGCGACGAGGTGCGTGGGATGCGTGTGCACCACCGCGCGCACGTCGGGCCGCGCGCGATAGATCTCGGAATGGATGAACACCTCGCCGTGCCGGCGCGCGTGCCCCGCGACCACCTTGCCGTCGAGATCGATGGTCAGGGCGTTGCCCTGCGTAATCTCGTCGAAGCCGACCAGGTGCGGCTTCATCAGGAAATGCGCGTCGTTGCCCGGAACCCGGACCGAAACATGGCCGCGGATCATGTCGCCCTGGCCGACATGCTCCAGGATGCGGCCCGCGGTGATGAGTGCCTCGACCGCTGCGTCGTTGGTCATGCCGTTCTCTCCCTGCTGCCGTCGGATGCGGCGTACCGCACGCCCCTGCCAGGATCGGCGGGCGACCTCAACCCCGGCTGCGTGGGCGTCCCGGCCGGCGCCCTTCCGGCAAGGCAGCGGGCGATCAGGCCGGGCGTTCGAACCGGCACCACCGTGCGGTGGGCCGGGTTCCGCGGCAACTGCCGGGCTGGGCAGGGGCGACGGAGGCCGGGCGCATCCCGGAACGGCGACGCCGGAGCTGCGAGGATTGCTCCATCCGACCGGGACAGAACAGCTTCTGAAACAGTTTGTGAAGGGCGCCACGTCATCCGGCAGGCCGGCCGCTCCGTAGTGCGCAGCAAAACAACGGGGAAGGATCCGAAGGTGGCGATCGAATTGCCCAGGTCATTCGCGGAACTTCACGCGATGGCCTTTCACGGCAACCGCGAAAGTGGGCTTCCCGAACGCCCGGGCATGGCGGTCGCGCCGGCGCCGCGGCGGTCACGCCGGCTGGCCGACAAGCTCCTCCTCGCCTTCCACCATGCCTGCGACCAGAACGAGCTGAGCCTGGCCTGGCGGCTGCTGGCGCTGGTGGAGGTGGCACATGAGCGGGCAGCGGGCAGCGATCTGGGCGAGCGTCGCCGCAACATCGGGCCGCTGGTGGCGGCGCATGAGCGACTGTGGGCGTTGCGCCACGCGTCGGATCCGGCGGGAGAAGCCGGGAAGCAGCCCCCACCCTTGCCCTAGGGCGGGAGCCGGTGGTGACGCTACAGGGCGGGCGATGCGCCGCGGCTCATGGCGCCCGCACGGGGTTCCAGGGCGGGTTGCAGGGTCTGAGAGCCGGCTAGGGCACAGTCCAGTTCCAGGGCTCGGTTGCAGTGCGGCTCCACACGCTTCGCCTTGTCGCCGAACCGCGCCGGTTGAGAGTCGGCGGCGTCAAACTCGGAGAGGTCGGCGTTCAGGCTTCGCCGAGCGCCCGGTTGAAACAACGGCGGTTCAGGACCGGGCCGAGAGGCATCGGCGCCGTTCCTCCCCTTCCCAGGCCCGGCGTAACCGAGGCGGTTATCCCGGCCTCCGGGCATCCAGCCGATTCGTAAAAGCACGTCCCGCAGTTTCCGGCCGCCGAGCCGGAGGGGTGCTGCGCCCCCGCGCAGTGAGCAGGTGCAGCGACGAATCCGGCTTGCGCGGCTGAACCGCGATGCGATACGCACTGTTCCACAACACAGTACCGTGCGGCCGCCCCTCCGTGGTCGGCCGTGCCAGGCAA